>JALHMA010000353.1 GCA_022844265.1 Saprospiraceae bacterium
ATTCTTCTCTTAAATACATGACCCCGAATGACTTCGAATCCCAAAACCAGAATCTCTACTTAAAAGTGGTACCGAATTAAGGGAGGCAGGACAGCTTTATCCGTTTATTCCAGTATTCTTACAACCAACCAAGGAAAACCAAAAAGCAATTGAAGGTGAGTTAAATTCTCGAAACCATTTCGTATTCTTGCCGAATAAATAATCCTGGTCACCATGCGCTTCGACTTTCAATACAGATTCATTGATGTTTACTTTACTACGGCTACTGTCAAGAACTGGAAATATCTACTACGGCCTGACAAGTATAAACAGATCATTACAGATTCGCTGACATATCTGGTAGCAGAGCAAAGTGTATGGGTATACGCTTTTGTCATTATGCCCAACCATTTTCACTTGATCTGGCAAATGCGCGCAGAAACCTGCCTGTCTCATGTACAGCAGCGCATGATGAAATTTGTGGCACAAAAAATCAAAAGTGATTTACGCTTTCACCATCCGCTTGTACTGGAACATTTTAAGGTGGAGCGAAAAGACCGTCACTATCAGTTTTTTAAAGAAAAACCTTTGTCAATTCCCTTATACCAGGAAGATGTGGTGTGGCAGAAAATGGAATATATTCACCAGAATCCCCTTCAGCCCAAATGGCGTTTGGCAACCTCTCCAGAAGAATATTTGTTTTCATCTGCCGGTTTTTATTCAAATCGATCACGCCAATGGCCTTTTTTGACTCATTTTTGGTATGGTGATGACTGGAGCGATTTAACTTTACAATGATTGAGCAAAAGATCGGAAGTATACAAGAAATCCTGCTATACGTTTGCGCTTGGTGTTAAAAAAAACACCAAGCGCGGCGCTGTGGCGTCGGTTATTGGGTGGCGGAACACCAAGGGAGGCGAAAAACATACTCAGCATGGCTACAAAATGCACTCGGCCAGCCTTCTAAGATTGAAAAAAATCAAATTTCAACAGTTTTGATATTCAATAGGATTAGTATCTACCACAACTTCCCGAAAGTCTAAAACTTTCGGGAAGTTCGCTGCCGCTTCAATAACCGGCGGCTTCAGACGCCGGAACAGGACCGGATGAACCGGGGTTTCAACCCCATTCGTATTGAATGTTTATGGGCTGCCTGGTGCTGTACGATTGCCGCTAGGTTTTGTGCATAGGCTAAGCCGGGAATACGTTTACTAAACTTAAAAAGTTTAGTAAACGTCGCCCAATCTTTGCTTTTGAACCGGCTGCTTAACCCTTGACCCGAGCGGGCTATTCTTGTTACCTCGGTTCAACTTAAGATGCTTTTCTTTTTTGATAAAACCCTCGCTGGCGAACCGGCTGCATAACCCTTAACCCGAGACGCGCTGGCGCGCGGCTATACCGCGTGTCTGCCTATTCGCGCCGGCTGTGCCGGCAGACGTAGCAACGGATGCGGGAGTTACAATGTCAGCACAGAATAAGTTGAGTTCATTGTGTGCTATATAGGATTCCCTGAAAGGCCAGCAGGTTAAAGCCCGATTTTGCACAGCGTTTTTGTAAAATCTGGCATCGCTCGTTGCCTTTGCCGGCACAGCCGGCGCGCATAAGCAGACACGCGGCACAGCCGCGCGCCAGCGCCGCTCGCGTTAAGGGTTGGCAGCCTAGGTGGCAGCGGGCGAAGGCCTGACGAGGCGGAATCTTAGGATGCTTTTCTTTTTTGATAAAATGCCTGGATCAATTCTGACAAAAGAACATCCAAATCAATCTTACTGTCATGTATCCAGTCCGCAATCTCGTTGTCTATTTTAACATTAGCATGTACTACACGCACCAATTTGCCATGTTCCAGGTCTTCTTCAGTAAGTGCAGCATCATCGTCGAATTGAATATCCTCATCAGCATAATAGACTAGTTCATCTGGCAATGGAATGCCATTTTTGCGCAATAGCATTGCGTCTAAGGCTTCTACCTTGGTCTCATCCAATTGTATGCTGTAATCACCGAGGCTTTCCCCTTTTTTCAGGATGGCAAGCGCTTTATGCTGGTTAATTTGCTTGTCAGACATAGTGAAGTGCATGATTTATAATGATATTCAATCCGATTATTATCATCTAAAACACCCGAGGCATCCTCGAAACTTATGCCGTGTTTTTTCTGATTTGATTGATTTTTGTTGTTATCCCATTCAAATTCCATACATAAAAAAATTGCGTGATTGATTGTAGGTCAAAATTAAAACGAACAATTGAGAAAATGAAAATTTCAGCCTCGCTTAGTGTGCTTGTTTTTGCTTATCCTGGTGTGTGGCGGATTTGGGTTGCAGGCCTGGCAAGGTGCTGTACGTTTGCCGGCAGAGCCGGTGCGGATAGGCTGCACGAGGCCGAAAAAGCCTCGCGCAAGCGCCGCTCGGGTTGGGCAGCCTGGGTGCCAGCGGGCAGCCTTGATGCCAGCATCTATAAACTTTTCTCTAATAATCTTGAATATATTGCCTCTAATAACACTTCCGCATTGTTATTTATCCAAAGTTTATCTTGTCCTAATCCAAAAATTACTCTAGCATCTTCTGGATCATCAGGTTTAATATCGTATTCGGGTTTTCCACCTATTGATGCTTGCGTTCTAATTGTCTCAAAAGGTAACTTAGAAAAGTATACTTTTTTAATTCCTTTTTTAAACGCATTATCTCCACTATGAAAGCCCAATTCATTGGTAGCTTCCTCAGTGCTAAAAACTTTTACTTGAAAATGTTTACTTGCTAAGTAGGCTTTTAAGTTAGGATTTATAAGTAACTCCGGAACTCCAGCTTCTAATGATCCTGATGCAATTTCTGTTATATCTTTCAAATACTCATTTTCCTCATTTAAAAGAAATCTAAATGCACTCGCAAATCTTCGGGCAACATCTTGCTCGTTTTTAAGCAACATATGTCTCAATGTGGTTATTTCTGAAAGTATATCTTTTATTTCACCTTTAACAGGGTCAAAATACTTTTTTAATAAATCTCCTACGATGTGCGCTAATTGTTTTTTTAAATTCTGTTTAGCCGATTGCACATTCGAGTATTGAACTAAGCCATTGTTAATCTCCGATTCACTAAATTCTCTAATAAAGTTAAATATATTAGAAGGGTTTTCCATGCCCGGAAATAATAAATCACTATTGTTCGTATTGGCGTCATAAACTCTTTTGAAAGAAAGAACTTCTTCACTTACCAAAAAAATAACGGGCAATTTTTTCTCTCTGATCGCCCTGAATTCATTGTGAGTGATGCTTAATCCATTCTTTGAAACAGCGCCATATCTTTTTCCTATGATTATAACTCCTAATTGACAGTCTTTTACCGCTAGGTAACAGGATTCCTCTGCAGAATGTGTTGGCAAGTATCCTATTTCTCCATATTCGCTCATAATAGGATTATAACCAATTTCTATAATTAGATCTCTTATTGAATCTCTTAAATGATTTAAGTCTTGAATTGTAGAACTTATAAATACATTAGGTGTCATTGTACTTGTCTCGATTTAGTAATTATTCTTTGATATTTGAACACCCTCCTAAGAATTGAGGTAATAGTAAAAAACAAGATTTTTTTGCTTCTAAAACAACCGCCCAGCGCCACCACCTCAACCATCGCCAGGAACAAATGTGGGATAAGTTCAATAGCGGAGGAATTGCTAAATAGAATGGGCTATGGTATCCGTAACGCCGCCGGCGGCTGTCTTTTTTTGAGTTATGAGGGATGAGTTATGAGTTATGAGTGTTGGTGCTATACGCCCGGCATCGTCGATAGAGTAGCCAATAGTATGTCGCAAACACTCATAACTCATCACTCATAACTCATCACTCGTTTAAGCGGAACATGCTTCACAATCCGGGTTATCAATACTACAAATCTTGCCCGCAACCGCTTCGATATCCAGCGCCGACATCTGCGGGGCGTTCTGCGTCACTGCCGCACCTTGCAGCACAGGCGCCCCTGCCATTTCCACCACTTCCTCCGTCGCCTGCGTCACGTATTTCTGCTGGTGTTTCTGGCTGAGTGTAAACTTGATCGGATCCGTCGCCGCTTTGGAGCGCAGGTAGTACATACCCGTTTTCAGGCCCTTTTGCCAGGCGTAGAAGTGCATGGACGAGAGTTTGGCGAACGTTGGCGACTCCATGAAGATGTTCAGCGACTGGCTCTGGCAGATGTAGGCGCCGCGGTCGGCACTCATGTCGATGATGACCTTCTGGCTGATTTCGTAGGCCGTTTTGTAGATGTCGCGCACTTCCTGCGGGATAATGTCGATGCCCTGGATGGAGCCGTTGGCGGCCATGATGGCTTCGCGCATTTCCTCGTTCCACATATTGAGGCGCACCAGGTCGCGCATGAGGTGTTTGTTCACCACGATGTGCTCGCCGGCGAGGGTGCGGCGCGTGTACAGGTTGGAGGTGTACGGCTCGAAACACTCGTTGTTGCCCAGTATCTGGCTGGTGCTGGCGGTCGGCATGGGCGCGACCAGCAGGGAGTTGCGGAGACCCGTTTTTTTCACGCGTTCGCGGAGTCCGTTCCAGTCCCAGCGCGTGGAAGGTGTGACGTTCCAGAGGTCGAACTGAAACAGGCCCTGGCTCATTGGAGAACCCGGGAAACTTTCGTAATGGCCCAGTTTTTCGGCCAAAGTGGCGCTTTCCGATACGGCAGCGTAGTAGATCGTTTCAAAAATGTCGATGTTCAACTGCCGCGCGGCGTCGCTGTCGAAGGCCATACCCATCAGAATAAAGGCATCGGCGAGGCCCTGTACGCCCAGGCCGATCGGGCGGTGGCGCATGTTGGAATTGCGCGCTTCCGGGATCGGGTAGTAGTTCACGTCGATCACCTTGTTCAGGTTGCGGGTGGCCACGCGGGTGATATCTGCTAATTTATCGAAATCGAATTTGCCGTTGATGACAAATTTCGGCAGGGCAATCGAAGCCAGGTTGCACACCGCCACCTCGTCGGGCGAGGTGTATTCGATGATTTCCGTGCAGAGGTTGGACGAGCGGATGGTACCCAGGTTTTGCTGATTGCTCTTGCGGTTGGCCGCGTCTTTGTACAGGATGTACGGCGTACCGGATTCCGTCTGGCTTTCCAGGATATTGTTCCACAAGTCGCGGGCTTTCACCACTTTGCGTACGCGGCCTTCTCTTTCGTATTGGGTGTACAGCGCTTCAAATTTTTCGCCATACACGTCGAACAGGCCCGGCGATTCGTTCGGGTCCATCAGCGACCAGTCAGCGTCGGCTTTCACGCGTTCCATGAATAAATCGCTGATCCACATGGCGTAGAACAGGTCGCGGGCGCGCATTTCCTCCTTGCCGTGGTTCTTTTTCAGTTCCAGGAACTCGAATACGTCGGCGTGCCAGGGTTCGAGGTACACAGCGAAAGCGCCTTTGCGTTTGCCGCCGCCCTGATCCACATAGCGGGCCGCGTCGTTGAATACGCGCAGCATCGGGATAATGCCGTTGGAAGTGCCGCCGGTGCCTTTGATGTAGGAGCCCGTGGCGCGGATATTGTGGATGCTCAGGCCGATACCGCCGGCGCTCTGGCTGATGAGGGCGCAGCGCGACAGCGTTTCAAAAATACCGGCAATGCTGTCGTCGGTCATGCTCAGCAGGAAGCAGGACGACATTTGCGGTTTCGGCGAACCGGCGTTGAACAGGGTAGGGGTGGCGTGGATAAACCAGCGCTCCGACATCAGGTTGTAGGTCTCGATGGCCGCGTCGATGTCTTCGCCGTGGATCCCGACGGCTACGCGCATAAACAGGTGCTGCGGGCGTTCGACCACTTTGCCGTTCATGCGCATCAGATAGGAGCGTTCGAGGGTTTTGAAACCGAAATAATCGAACTCGAAATCGCGGTCGTAAATGATGGCCGAGTCGAGTTTGGTGCGGTGTTTCAGTACTGTTTTGTGCGTTTCCTCGCTGATGAGGCCTGCGCGGTCGCCCGTTTTTGGGTCCACGTAGTCGAACAGCGCATCTACCACTTTGGAAAACGACTTATCGGTTTCCTTGTGCAGGTTGCTCACGGCGATCCGGGCGGCCAGCAGGGCGTAATCCGGGTGAATGGTCGCCATGGTAGCGGCCGTTTCTGCCGCCAGGTTGTCGAGTTCGACGGTCGTCACGCCGTCATAAAGGCCCATAATGACCTTTTTGGAGACTTCGATGATGTTGACAAAGCCAGTATCGAGGCCGTAAGACATTTTTCTAAGCCGGGCCGTAATTTTGTC
>JALHMA010000354.1 GCA_022844265.1 Saprospiraceae bacterium
TATATCGAATGCTACCGTAAAGCGTATCTGATCGAAAAGTAATTCCGTCGATAGATTTTCATTCCAGACCAATTGAACAAAAGCCTGTAAATCGTCACAATCACCAATAGGAGGTACCAGACTCGTAATCTGGAATGTATAATCGTTTGGGGAACAAACGTTGAAGCCGGAAAAATTAACTGTGCTACAGGAACCTGTGCATGCTTTTTTACAATCGCTGCCACCGGAGCCTCCTACAGTTGTCCGAATAACACCCTGACTACCGAAACAAAACTGAGCACTAGCTGCCAGAGAGGTATTGACCGGGCCGACAAGCCGGATGTTAAACAAAGTTGTCGTGGAACCCGCGGGCAAATTAATCGACCCACTTGACGGGTTATAAAATACCCTTCCCTGCCAGTTCATCGTTCCCGGTATACTAACCAGCAGGCATGTCATATTGGCCGGCACGTTTAAGACAACAGGTTGTTCCATCAGGTTATTGGCCGTAATGGTAAATGAAAACATGATCTGATTCAGCGCTGTAGCGGAAAGATTGCTATTGGTCAATTCCACCGGCAACAATTTAGTAGTTGTATTATACGCTCCGAACTGAAGACAGACGCTTGACTCCTGTTCTGTGGGTGCTGCTACCGTGACCGGGTCGTTATTGCCTGATGAGGCATTAGGCAAGTTGCAACTGAATGCTCCCGGTTGTCCTGGCGGCAGGTTCCGGTACAAAGGATTCAATGCGGTCAGAGAAATCGTTTCCCCTGCAAAGGCGTCTATCGCCACTACAAATAGATTCGAACGCCATACAGCATTGCCATTAACTATTAATTTATTAAAAATAACACTTGGGCCTTCGCTTTCTCCTTCATTCAAGAGGTAGAAGGTAACCTGCTCATCTCCATTCGCCGGTTCAATACCCAATGGAAAGCCGGAAAACCCGCTTTGGTTGTAACAACCTTGGGTGATAGCAGTATTTACCCTGGAAAGACCTCCTGAAACAGGATTAGAAATGTCTAAAACGACAGGCACAGATAATACATGGTAACGCAATTTAAATACGTTATTGGGGTTTGTGAAGCCGTTATGGGTAGTTAATCGAACCTGGTAATAAAACTTTCCGCACTTGTTCGAGCCGGAACAGCTGGGAGCATCCGTTGGGGAAACTTCAACGGCCAATTTGTTGCAGGGCACACTAATGAGCGATTGCCCGAAGCCTTGGGAAATCGGTAACAAACAAAGGAGGCATAAAGTCAGATAATGCCTTTTACATAAATTTAAAAAGGGAATTGAGAATTGGGGATTTAAATTGTTTTTCATTTAAATGGTGTGTGATGTGAGGAAAATAAGCACACGGACACACCCATTCCCGGGATCATGAAGTATGTCGTGTGGAACAATGCCCTTTATTCCTGGAAGAATCAAGAGCGGGATTAAAAAGCGACGCAATATATTCGTTACCCTTCAAATGAAATCAAAAACGACCTGAAAAGTAAAATTCAGGCAGTGCAAAATGCTTTGGTTTTTACCATATAGGCACATAGTTTCACACATAGAAAACATAGCGCAGAGTACGCTAAAAACGGGTGTATTTCAAATTGTCGCTTGGTAAAGCGCCAAGCTTATTGACGGGGTGACTTCAAGTCACCCCGTCAATATACCACAACGACAATTTGAAATACACCCTCTAAAAACTATGTGTTCTATGTGTAAAAACTATGTGCCTATGTGGTAAAAAAAACCTTATTGCAATTTAAACCGCACCGGCAGCGTAAAACGCACCTTCACCGCATGGCCGTTGGCTTCGCCGGGCGACCAGCGGGGCATTTCGCGCACCACCCGCAGCGCTTCTTTGCCGCAACCTCCGCCGATATCTTTCAGGATGCTGATGTCGTTGATGCTGCCGTCTTTCCCGACTACAAAACCCAGTACCACAACACCCTCGATATGGGCTTCTTTGGCTAAGGTGGGGTAATCGATGTTTTTGGCTAAATAAGCCATCAGGTCGCGGTCTCCGCCGGGGAAACTGGGAAGTTTATTCACGGCATAACTTTCCAGCGGTTCTTCCTCCGGCTGGGCATGGCTCACAATGACGTTCTTGAATTCCGTCGGATCAATGTCGATCGGCGGCGCATCCCCATCGCCTGCCACATCTATGTTGGAAATGTCTACGTTGGAGGCGACTAAGACATCCTGAGCCGGAGGCTCCTCGACAGGTACATCCTCATCCTGCAATACCACCGGCGGCACAAAAATAATGCTTGCGCGCACCGGCGGCGGTGGTGTCACGGGCGGCGGCGGTGGTGGCGGCGGCGTTGCGGGATCAATATCACGCGGTGTGAATATTATTTCCCGGATTTCCGGAACGGCTTCCTTGGGAGCAAGTCCCGCAAATGCCTGTAAAATATGTGGTAGAACGATAAAAAGGCCGATGAGCAAAAAGCCGATGCTGAGCGCTTTGCCCAGGTTTACAGGATATTCCCGGCGCAGTGTATAAGCGCCGTAAGCGCGGTTGCGTTGGGCGAAAACGATGTCGAGTGCGTCCCGGGAGGACACAGGTTGTGTTTGAGTTGCCATACTTGAAAGATTGAAAAATGAGACTTAAAAGAAACGGCAGCGCTGCTCAATTCATACTTATAAGATGCTGATAATGAGGTTATTGGTGTAGGCTATACAACAAAAATAAAAAAATAAAAGCGGCACCGACCTCAGGTCAATGCCGCTTTCAGAAAAGCAGTAAATGCTGCTGTAATTAATCCAGACGGAAACGCACCGGAAGGGTAAAACGAACCTTTACGGGGTTACCATTGGCTTCACCCGCTACCCATTTGGGCATGGACTTCACCACGCGTACGGCTTCTTTACCACAACCGCCACCGATGTCTTTCACAATCTGTACATCGGTTACGGAACCATCCTTGCCGACTACGAAGGTGAGTGCCACGACACCCTGAATGTTGTTTTCCTTTGCCAGGGTCGGATACTCGATGTTTTTAGCCAGGAACTTCATCAGTTCGCCATCGCCACCCGGGAAGCTGGGCGGCTTTTGGATATCGAAGAGTTCGTAGGTTTTTTCCTCTACTACCTTCGGTTGTTCGATGATCTGAAGTTCGGAAGGGTTCTCATCGATAGTAGGCGCTGCTTCGTCGTTACCTTGTTTGGTTTCGGTACCGATGTCTGCTTTTTCCTCTATCAGTTCTTCCACAGCCGGTGGCTTTTCGTCTACCACTTCATCGTCTTTTTTAATAACCGGCGGTACGAATTTCACGGTCGTACGTGTCGGCGGCGGCGGAGTTGGTGGTGGCGGCGGCGGCGGCGGCGGCGGATTGTTCGGGTCAATATCCGGCGGCGGGCCAAGTTCGGCTATGACATCTATTGGTTTTTCCTTGGGCGCCAGGTCGCGTACTGCATCCAGAATATTGGGCAATACGAACAGGAATCCAAGTAACAGCAAACCGGTAATAAGTGCGCGTCCTACAGTTTTAGGATAGCCGCGGCGGAGCTGATAAGCCCCGTATGCCTTATTACGGTCGGCGAAGATGATG
The DNA here is from genome assembly GCA_022844265.1 of Saprospiraceae bacterium. Lineage (GTDB taxonomy): Bacteria > Bacteroidota > Bacteroidia > Chitinophagales > Saprospiraceae > M3007. The sequence continues at coordinate 3,534 of JALHMA010000354.1, forward strand.
TCCAGCACATCCTTGTAGGACCCTGCACCTTTTTCTTCTGCCATTGTTCAGATTTTTAAGTTATTGAATGAATATAACAAAGAGCATTACTGCGTTGCCGCTTCCAGCTGTTCCTCGGCATTAAACTTGAGGCCTCCAGCGGGGTTCTTGATAAACTCCTCTTCTAAAGTAGAAATATCAAGAATTACGTAGTAACGAACTTTGCAGATTGCCATCTCGTCGAGCGCATCCACCAGGTTTTTGTATCGGGCATCTTTGGTCGGCTTGATGATCACATTGGTAAAAGATCCTTTTCTGGGTTCTTTTGTTTTGAAATCTTCGTAGTCTTCCATCCCGAACTGCGTTTTTACTTTGTCCATTTTGTCCAAAATAACTTTGCGCATTCCCTCAGCAGAATAGTCCGTCGAGTCGAGTTTAGGATCTGTAATACCTTCATACCAGTATACTTTATCGTTGGCGCCGAGCATTAAGGTCAGCACTTTTGATTCTTTTACCGGTTCAACATCTTCTTTTTTGATGTCTTTTTCAGGCATTACCAGCGCCATAATCTGCGGTTTAGCAAGCGTGGTGGTCAACATAAAAAAGGTAATAAGCAGGAATCCCAAATCGACCATTGCGGTCAAATCGACCCTTGTGGACATCTTTTTAGATCTCTTCTTTCCGCCTTTTTTACCACCGCTATCCGCGACTTGCATTTCAGCCATATCGCTGTTACTTTTTTAGGTGATGAAATTTATGTAACAATCCCTCTTACAGTACTGAATGTCTAGGAAGTACTGTTTCGTCTGCCTCTAATTGGTCATTCAGATTTTTTTTCAGTACCGAGCTTATTCGGATCTTCTTCCATATTCGTGATCAGGTTAAACTTGTTCACATTGATATCCACCAATGTATTAACCACTTTCTGGATAGCCGGATAAGGGGTGTCCTTGTCTGCTTTTACCACCATAACATACTCTTCTTTTACTTTCCCATCCTGTTTCATACGGAATTGTGCCAGACGTGCATTGTGGATCCAATCGGCCAGTTCGCTTTTATTGACATCTGCTGTATCGACCGGAATTCCCGTAGAAATTTTATCGCGATCAGCTTTGTCCAAATTGAGCCACTGCCGGAGTTTTTGGCGCGGCACTCCAAAACTTCCTGAATTCGCGAACAGCATTTTTTCTTCTTCGCTCATTGGAATTTGAAACCGGGAGCTCACATCATCGATCAGGCTTTTGCGGGTGTGCTGTCCTGTCATATCGAGGAATATCCTGCCATCTTTACCCACCATAATAGTGAGCGTACCGGCCTCGGGTAGTTTCGTTTGGGAAACAGACGATGGCGTATCAATAACAAAAGTCTCCTGTGGCTTTGCTTTTGCAGTGAGCATGAAGAAGGTGAGCAGCAGGAATGCCACGTCACACATTGCAGTCATGTCAATCGTAGGAGCACCGCGTTTAGGTTTATGCTTTGGCATAGTGTTTTATTTTTTAATTATAAATTTTGACCGGGGAAGCACCCGCGGGTACCTGTCATCGTTCATTATTCATAATTCATAATTAAAAATTAGTGGTTTTTTGCCGCAAACGTTTGCGACAGGCTGAAACCGGCTTCATCAATGCTGTATGTCATACCATCGATACGGCTTGTAAAGTAGTTGTAGAAGATAATCGCCAATGCTGAAGTACCGATACCGAGTGCGGTATTGATAAGTGCTTCAGAGATACCTACCGCAAGTGCCGAAGAGTCTGGTGCGCCTGCATTGGCAAGTGCCGCAAACGCCCGGATCATACCCAATACCGTACCGAACAGACCTATCAGTGTGGCTACGGAAGCCAGTGTTGCCAGGATGTTCAGGTTTTTTTCCAGCATAGGCAACTCCAGTGTAGTTGCTTCTTCTACTTCTTTTTGGATGGCCAGAATCTTCTGGTCTTTTTCCAGATTAGGCGTTTTCTCCATTTCCGAATACTTGGTCAAACCGGCGCGCACTACATTGGCGATAGAACCTTTTTGTTTGTCGCAAGCTGCAATACCGCCGCTGATGTCGCCGCGATCCAGAAAACCTTTAATACTGCGTACAAAAGCATCGGCACTACCTGCACCACCTGCCGAACGCAGTGTAATAAAGCGTTCAAAAATGAATACGACTACTACGAAAAACATACCCAAAAGGATAGGTACGACAAAACCACCTTTATAAACCGTTCCAAAATAATCACCGGGAAGCGGGTCTTTTGTTGGATCGTTATCAACGAAGTGGTGGGGGGCTCCGAATATGTACAGATACACGAGTGTGGAAGCCACGAAGCACAGGGGTAAAGCAATATACGGGAAAATGGCACTAATGCCGCCGCCTTGTTGTTTTGCTTGTGTGGGTTTTGCTGCTGTCATGCTGCGTAAAAATTTTAGTTAATGAATGATTTAGTTTGACTGATGCTCTCGCCAGACAGCGCATTTTCACATAACCCTGAACTAATTAATCTGCTTTTCCAAGACTTGCTTGCAGACATAGATGCTGCAATTGAAGGCTGTGGTGTGTGCGGTGAAAAAAAAATTCCGGTATTAAAAATGCCCTGCTAATGCGAAAGGTGAATTTTAATGGCGGTAAAAATAGTGTAGGCATTACAATTTCCAACAAAGCAAAGCGGAAATTCATTTTTTCTTAGTGCAGAAAAGCAAACTTTTATTTGTCAAATGGG
>JALHMA010000355.1 GCA_022844265.1 Saprospiraceae bacterium
CAATAGTTGATATTTTTGTCGAATTTCCACAAATGCCAAAGGCGAAGCGCCCGAAACACTAAACACCACACACTAAACACGATTCACGATTACAGGCCTGAAAAGCCCCTGTCAAAATCAAAAGAGCCGCCAATAGGGATGTCTCTCACCCTCTCACCTTCTCACTCTCTCACCTTCTTTCACCCTCTCACCTCTAATAACATGGTTGTCCGCAAAGATATAGACAACAGCTCGGCCATTGTGACGGTAACGATCACGCGCGACGAATTGAAACCCAAACTCGATGCCGAATTAAAACGTTTTCGCCAACGCGCGCCGATGAAAGGCTTCCGTCCCGGACAAGCGCCGATCGAATTTGTAAAAAAAATATACGGCGCTTCTATTTTCGGAGATACGCTGAATGATATGATGGCGACCAAACTGTACGACTATCTTCGGGAAAGCAAACTCGAAGTGCTCGGACAGCCCCTGCCCACTGCGGAACAGCAACAGTTCTCTTTCAAAATCAGCAACCCCGATCCTGAATACGCGATCAGCTACGACGTGGGCTTTGTGCCGCCGTTCGACCTGAAAGGCCTGGATAAAAACGAGCAGTTCGAGCGCCTTACCATCTCGAACCTCGACGAACTGGCTGCCGACGACCTGAGCTACTCCCGCAAACGGATGGGCAAACGCAGCAACCCGGAAACGGACATCCAGGAAAATGATATCGTGCGCATTGCTTCCCGCGAACTGGAAGGCGAGCAGATCAAGGAAGGCGGATGGGAAACCACCATCACCATCCACCTGAAAAGTATGACAGACAGCGATCTGAAGACGCAACTGCTTGCCCTGAAAAAAGGAGATACCCTGCGTTTTAATGCCCGCCAGATCGAAAACCAGGAAAAAGAAGAAAACTACCGCAAATATATCCTGAACCTGGAGGCTGATGACGACCGGGTGGTAGGCGATTTGTTTGAAGGCGTGATCGAAGAGGTGAGCCGCGTGGAAGACGCCGAACTGAATGAGGAATTTTTCGATGGCTATTTCGGCCCGGGCAAAGTAAGCAACGAGGCAGAAGCCCTTGAACAGATTAAAATAGGGATCGCCCAGTTTTACGATGTGCGTTCCAATGCCCTGTTGATGCGTTCTTTCCAGGATCGCCTGATGGCGCTCAACCAGGTGGAACTGCCTGATACTTTCCTGAAGCGCTGGCTCAAAGTGACCAACGAAGGAAAACTCGGCGACGATCAGATCGAAAAAGAATACCCGGCCTTTTCGGAAAACCTCCGCTGGACGATGCTGCGCGATAAAATCAAAGAACAATTCAGCCTCGAAGTTACTGACGAAGACCTGTACCAGGAATACGTCAAACGCGTGCGCAATTATTTCCAGATGGATTTGCCCGATAATATCATTGCCAGCAGCGTGGAAACCCTGATGAAAAATGACAAGGACACGGAAAGCACCCGCCGCGACCTGGAAACGGATAAAATATTTCAGGCGATCCTTGCCCAGGTGAGCGTCAGCGACCACCCCGTACCTTCCGACGAGTTCCATAAAATCCTGGACGAGGTCACTAAAAAGGCCGAAGCGGCCCAGGAAGAGGACGCTACGCTGCGCTCTGCTGTGGAGGAATAAACAAAAAGGCAAAGGGCAAAAAAATAAAGGGCAAAAGGCAATTAAACCAATACGGTACATTGCTTTTTGCCCTTTATTTATCGGTGCTGAAAATTCGGGATGAACGGGGTTAAAATCCTTGTCCTATCCCAAAATCCCAGTGGGGTTAAAACCCCGAGTAAGGTGTCTGTGCTTGCTCCCGGCTGAAGCGGGAGTTATTGAACCAGTGCTTTTTGACCGACAAATATCGAGCGGCTGATATCACTAACCGCCGGCTGAAGCCGGCGGTTAGTCAACGAATGCTATGTAGGGGTTTTTAACCCCACTGGAATTTTGGGGCAGAATAAAGGTTAAAATCTCCTGTCACCGCTTTTGCCAGGCGCTAAAAACGCCTCGCTTTTTCATAGTTTTCACCTGCCATCCGGCGTTTGTCAAACACCTTTTTCCAAAACCGTATAAAACCTTTTTAAAACATTGAAAATCAACGTTTTAAAAAACTTCTTTTCTTAAAAAAAATATACCCTGAAACGGTTCTTTTTTCGTATTTTTGCATACTTAAAAATGTACTGAGCATACCTTTTCAGCAACAATAAAATTAAGCCAGTGGAGATGCGTTCTCCTGAATTTCTTATGAACGACGAGAAAGATTTTAGCCCACAAAAACACGGCAATGCCGCCGACTATGATGCCAGTAGCATCACCGCCCTGGAAGGCTTGGAAGCAGTGCGCAAACGCCCCGGCATGTATATTGGCAGCACCGACATCAAAGGGCTGCACCACCTGGTTTGGGAGGTAGTCGACAACTCTATCGACGAGCACCTGGCAGGTCACTGTACCAATATCGAAGTATACATCAACGCCGACAATAGTATCACCGTAAAAGATAACGGCCGGGGTATTCCGGTCGATATGCACACCAAACTTCAAAAGAGTGCGCTCGAAGTGGTGATGACCGTACTACACGCCGGAGGTAAATTTGACAAGGATTCCTATAAAGTTTCCGGCGGTCTGCACGGCGTGGGAGTTTCCTGCGTCAATGCCCTGTCCATACACCTGCGCGCCGAAGTACACCGCGACGGGAAAATGTACGAACAGGAATACAGCCAGGGCAAACCCCTGTACAGTGTGCGGGAAATCGGCACAACCGACGACCGCGGCACCACCATTCATTTCCTGCCTGACCCCTCTATTTTTGAGACAGCGGAATACAAATTCGATGTGCTGGCCCACCGCCTGCGCGAATTGTCTTTTTTGAACAAGGGGCTGAATTTATCACTCACAGATAAAAGGGAAAAAGATGAAAACGGTTTCAAAACCGAAGCATTCTACTCCACCGGCGGATTGCAGGAATTTGTGCTGTGGATTGACGAGGCAAAAACCGGACTCATCGAAAACCCGATCCACATCATGGCCAAAGAAGAGGGCGTGGATGTCGAAGTGGCTTTGATGTACAACACCTCTTATTCCGAAAACCTCATTTCATTTGTCAATAACATCAGCACCCGCGACGGCGGTACGCACGTGAGCGGTTTCCGCCGTGCACTTACCCGTGAGTTCAAAAAATACGGGGAAGACGGCGGCTTTTTCAAAAAGATCACGTTCCCGATTTCGGGTGAAGACTTTATGGAAGGCCTGACCGCCATCATTTCGGTAAAAGTGCCCGAGCCGCAGTTTAAAGGACAAACTAAAGGCGAACTCGGTAACTCCGAAGTGACCGGCATTGTATCGCGCTGCGTAGGCGATGCCTTAAAAACGTTCCTGGAGGAAAATCCCAACCACGCCCGGCGTATTATCGATAAAGTCGTACTGGCCGCCACCGCCCGAAACGCCGCCCGAAAAGCCCGCGAAATGGTGCAACGCAAGGGTGTGCTTACCGGAAGCGGCTTGCCTGGCAAATTAGCCGACTGCGCCAGCCGCAATCCGGCAGAAAGCGAAGTATTCCTGGTGGAAGGAGACTCTGCCGGCGGTACGGCCAAACAGGGCCGCGACCGGCACACGCAGGCCATTCTGCCCCTGCGCGGTAAAATTTTGAACGTGGAAAAAGCCCTCGAACACAGAATTTACGAAAACGAGGAGATCAAAAACATCTTCACCGCACTCGGTGTGAGCATACAGGAAAATGAGGATGGCCACCGGATTTTGAATACCGAAAAACTGCGCTACCACAAGGTCGTTATCATGTGCGACGCGGACATCGACGGCAGCCACATCACTACACTGATCCTGACTTTCTTTTTCCGGTATATGCGCGAACTGATCGAAAACAGCCATATTTATATCGCACAACCACCGCTCTACCAGGTGAAAAAAGGTAAAAATATGCGCTACTGCTGGAATGACGTAGAGCGCAAAGCCGCCCAATTAGAGTTCTCCGGCGGTAAGGAAGACGACGATTCCGTCAAAGTGCAGCGTTATAAAGGTCTGGGTGAGATGAACGCAGAGCAGCTCTGGGAAACTACCATGGACCCAAAAACGCGTATCCTGAAAGTGGCCACTATCGATGACGCCGGCGAAGCCGACCGTATGTTTGCCATGCTCATGGGCGATGAAGTGCCGCCACGGCGCGCTTTTATCGAAGCGAATGCGAAGTATGCGCGGATTGATGTTTGAGCAATAAGTGACCCATGGCCCGGAGCAGGGCTGTTAAGTGCTACTTGTACATTGGTAATTGAATATTGACAATCAGGCATTTGCAAATAACTTGATCTAAACTATTTTGCTTGATATCCTTACAATAAAAAAACCGCATTTTTCATACAGAAAAATGCGGTTTTTTATTGTACTGATTTGACAATCAACTACTTACGGCCTGCTTTTTATCAGTTTCCGCGTAAGAGTCTGTCCGTCTACCGTGAGCCGGACGAGGTACAAGCCGTCGGGTACATTCGTCAGATCGAGTGTTTCGGAAAGGTTGGTCGTACGCGATGCATTTGTTTCCCAGATATTTTGTCCCAGCAGGTTCAGCACTTGTACCTGTACATCCACTGCTTTCTCGAAAGAAGCCTGTATCAGGGCCGTACCGCTGGTCGGGTTGGGCTGTAGCGCCAGTGAAGTCAGCCCTTCAATATCATTCGAAGAAACGCTACCTACTACCACTTGCAAAGCGTCGGTACAACCGTTTACATCCGTCACAGTAACACTGTATGTACCGACAGCCACATTGCTGATGGAATCAACAGTAGACCCCGTACTCCACAGGAACTGATACGGCGGATTATCGGTAGCGCCCACGGTGACCGTTGCCGTTCCGTTATCGCCGGTAGTGGAAGGAGCCACCGTTGCGCTGAGTTCCATGTCGTAAGCGCAGTTGCTCAGGTTGATATTATCCAGATCGAACCAATAGTCGCCTGTCGTCCAGGTCCCCAGGAAACGTATCACCACGGCCTGCCCTGCAAAATCTCCCATTGGAATTTTCACTGTTTGTAAAGATACCTGAGCCGTATGCGTGGCATTGTTGATGGAATAAACAGTGGTGAACTGTTCGCCGCAGTCGGTAGAAACCTGCACGATGATCGTGTTCGTTCCGATGGGGGTGGCCACTGTACCGTCGCCGCTGTAATTGGTGATACGGTAATCAAAGCGCAGCGTGTCAGAATCTTCCACAAATCCAATGCGGGGCGTCTGGTAATCCATAATCGGGAAACTGCTGTACAGATTTACAGCCAGTACCTGGGACGTATTGTTGTGCGCATCGGTGACATTCGCAAATCCGGTCGTGAACGTCCAGTCAGCAACGGCCGCAAAACCGCTTTCAAAATCTTCCTGGAAAGGTGTAGGATTGGGCGGCGGTGGAATATGCGATATAGAATATAAAATGGTATCATTCGAAAAATCCTGCTCGTCCTGCAAAATGGTCCAAGCCTGGATATCAAAATCTCCGTTCCGGCTGTCAAAAGGTACATTGAAGACATAGTTAAACGTCTCATCGGGCGCTACAACAGTTGCGCCGATCTCTTCGATCACCGGCGTTCCGCCATTAACGGAGTATGCGATCTGGAAAAAGCCCTGCGGCTGTGTGCCAATGTTGGTAAAACTAAACGTCACAATATCTTCAGCAATACCGCATTCATTGTCGGCGCCACTGGTTTGAATTGAAGTTGCGCTCAGGTCATTGGCCAATGGAATATAAATGCGGATGTCATCAACCCCTATACCTTCATAAAAATTCACAGAACCGTCGGATCCGAAACCAAAGCGGAGGCGCACGTCGCTTTCGCCCGCGGTGCCGAACAATCCGTGCCGGGCGGTAATCCAACCCGCAGAGTTGCCGGCCCAAACGTCGCCAAGCAGAAGATTGGGAATAGTATTAAAGAAATTATACCAGTTTTGCCCTTCGTCAATAGCGCCCACTTTTTCCCAGTTCTCACCGCCATCTACGGACAACTCAAGGAAAAGTCCGTCGTAGTTCGTTTCTGTACTAAAAAACAAAGAGAATTCAATCACAGGGTCTTCGTTAAGGTCAGAAAAGTCGAAGCAGGGTGAATTAAGGTACGACTTTTCACTGTTATTGTAGGTACCCGTAAGGCTTGTCGCCCAGGCATTCACGCCACTGGCGGCGCCGTTCATCTGTGTTTTGCTGGGCGTACCAAATTCCC
>JALHMA010000356.1 GCA_022844265.1 Saprospiraceae bacterium
CAGTCCATCAATGCGTCGGCCATGACGCATTTCCACATAGACATCTGGACACCCGACCCCACCGAACTCCCGAAGGCCTTTAAGGTGTTGCTCGTTGATTTCGGCGCAAACGGGACTTTCGGCGGAGGCGACGACGCTTCGCATGAACTGTCGTTCACCCGCCCGACCCTTGTTTCGGAGCAATGGGTGAGCCTGGATATTCCGCTGTCAAATTTCACGGGCTTAGTGACCAAAGCGCACCTCGCCCAGTTGGTGCTATCCGGCGATTTGCCCAATGTATATATTGACAATGTATATTTCTACAATGGAGGAACGGTGACGCCGACCGGACCAACGGTTGCAGCACCGACGCCTACCCGCAATCCTGCTGACGTTATTTCTGTTTTTAGTGATACTTATACGAACCTTCCCGGAACGGATTTCTTTCCAAACTGGGGACAGGCGACCGTCGTTACCCAGGTGCCAGTCGCAGGGAACAATACCTTGCTCTATTCGGGCTTGAACTACCAGGGAACGCAACTCGCCAGTAACCTCGATGCCTCTGAAATGACCAACCTGCACCTTGATTTCTGGACGAATAACTCATCCAGCCTGAGTATTACCCTGATTAGCCCCGGCCCGGTAGAGAAACCTTTTACCCTCTCCGTTCCAACAAACGGATGGGCGAGCGTGGACATTCCCCTGAGCAGTTTTGCCCCGGTTGCCCTCAACGACCTGATTCAGTTGAAATTTGATGGCAACGGCAACATTTACCTGGACAACATCTACTTCTTCAAGGCCGGCAGCGGCGGTACCACGCCAACGACCGCAGCACCAACGCCTGTGTTTAATGCCGCCAATGTAATATCTGTATTCAGTGATGCCTATACCAACGTCGCCGGAACAGACCTCAACCCCAACTGGGGTCAAGCCACGCAGACTTCTCAGGTATCGGTTGCCGGTAATAACACGCTCTTTTACTCCGGCCTGAATTACCAGGGCATCCAACTGGGCAGCAACCAGAATGTAAGCGGCATGACCCATCTGCACCTTGATTTCTGGACAGCAAACTCCACGGAACTGGAAGTATTCATTATCAGTCCGGGGCCGGCGGAGAAGGCTTTTTCATTGACCGTGCCTACATCGGGCTGGACGAGTATTGATATTCCTTTGACGGCATTTACCCCGACGGTTAACCTGGCCAATGTTTTCCAGTTCAAATTTGAGGGCAACGGAAATATCTACCTCGACAATATTTTATTTCACAATTAACATCAGTTGTATTGTCGGGGTGACTTTGAGTCACCCCGACAATACAACACAGTAAATCATACTTTATCATGAAATGGAACCACTCAATTCTGATCAATAGCGTTTTTTTTATCGTTTTTTCTATCGTTTTCTGGAACTGCCAGGATGATGATAATGCCATCATTGACCGCAAATACCAACTGGTTTGGGAAGATAATTTCGCCGGCCCGGCCGGCGAGGCACCTGATGCTACGAAATGGAAGTACGACATCGGAATCGGCCCGGGAAATGACGGCTGGGGCAATAATGAATTAGAATACTACACCGACCGCCGCGAAAACGCCGCCCTCGATGGAGCAGGCAACCTGGCCATTACTGCACGAAGTGAAAGTTTCGCAGGCCGTGCTTTTACCTCGGCAAGATTGAATACAAAGGGTGTTTTCGACCAGGCTTACGGCCGCTTTGAAGCGCGCATTAAAATGCCCTGGGGGCCTGGCATCTGGCCGGCTTTCTGGATGCTGGGGTCCAATATTGATCAGGTTTCATGGCCGCAGTGCGGCGAAATCGACATCATGGAATACCGCGGACAGGAACCCAACCTGATCCATGGCTCCTTGCATGGCCCGGGCTATTCGGGCGGGGCTGCCATCACGAAAAGTTACGGTTTCACCAACAACCGTTTCGATGTGGATTTTCATGTTTTTGCCGTTGAATGGGGAGAAGATTACATTGATTACTACGTGGATGACACCTTGTATCAGCGGATAAAACCGGAGAATGTCCCCGGAGAATGGGTGTACAACCAACCCTTTTTCATCATCCTGAATGTTGCCGTGGGCGGCAATTATGTAGGCTTTCCGACCCTTCAGACGCCTTTCCCGCAAACCATGCTGGTAGATTATGTCAGGGTTTACAAAGGCTAATTAATTGAAATATGGAACTGCAATATATTCAAATAGCGGGCGATCGCTTTTTTAAAATATCGGACAGCGATGTGCTACGTCCATTTTTCATGAGCATTGTCAGCGACTCCGACCACTGGATGTTCATTTCCAGCAATGGCGGGTTGAGCGCAGGTCGAAAAAATGCCGACTACGCGTTGTTTCCCTATTACACAGACGATAAAATCACCGAGTCCGCCGAGATAACGGGCAGCAAGTCCATATTTCTGGTGCAACATGATGATGCCCAACATATCTGGGAACCTTTTTCTAACCGGTATGAAGGCGTACACCGAACGAGTCGGAATTTGTACAAGCATATTTTCGGAAATAAAATCATTTTTGAAGAAACAAACCACGACCTGCAACTGAGCTTTCAGGTGGAATGGAATTCCAGCGATAAGTTTGGTTTTGTCAGAAAATCGAGGTTGATCAACCATGCGCCGACCGAGGTCAACATATCAGTGTTGGACGGCATTCAAAACATCCTGCCTTATGGCGTGCCCAGCAGTTTGCAAAACACCGCCAGCAACCTCGTGGACGCGTATAAAAGGAGCGAATTGGACCTGACGACGGGCCTGGGTGTCTATGCCTTGAGCGCCATCATAGTAGACAAAGCCGAACCCAGCGAGGCCCTGAAAGCCAACGTAGCCTGGTCGCTGGGCCTGGAAAATCCGACTTATTTGCTTTCTTCTCTGCAACTTGCGGCATTCCGGAAAGGCATCCCGCTCCGGCAGGAAGCAGATGTAAAAGCGGAAAAAGGCGCCTATTTTCTCCATAAAGCAATAGCGCTGCTCCCCCATGCGGAAAAAGAATGGATGATTGTCGCCAATGTGAACCAAAGCCACGCAGCGGTAGCCAAATTGCTGGCATTGATCAAAAACGAAAAAGGGTTAAACCAGCGCGTCAACCAGGACATAGCCGCCGGGACCCAACGGCTGCTCGCCCTCAACGCTGCCGCCGACGGGCTGCAACTGAGTTCCGACCACCGCCGGGATACCCGCCACTATTCCAATGTGCTGTTCAACATCATGCGGGGCGGCATTTTTGACGATAATTATCAAATCGAAAAATGGGATTTCGATCATTATTTGTCCAGGGCCAATAAAACCGTTTTTGAAAATTCAAAGCCGGTCGTGGATCAATTGCCCGATGTTTTTTCCTTTTTTGCACTAAAAGACATCGCGCAACAAAGTGGGGATGCGCATTTTACAAGGTTATGCCTCGAATATATGCCCCTCAAATTCAGTCGCAGGCACGGCGACCCCAGCCGCCCCTGGAACTGGTTTTCCATCAATACCCAGAGCGAAAAAGACGGCTCCAAAATCCTCGACTACCAGGGCAATTGGCGGGACATATTCCAGAACTGGGAAGCGCTGGCCCACTCCTACCCGGCCTTCATCGAGAGTATGGTGTATAAGTTTTTGAATGCGACCACCTTCGATGGCTACAACCCTTACCGCGTGACCAAAGAGGGCTTCGACTGGGAGACCATCGAGCCGGACAACCCCTGGTCCTATATCGGCTACTGGGGCGACCACCAGATCATCTACCTGCTGAAGTTTATGGAGTTTATGGAAGACCATGAACCCGGCCAAATGGAACGCCTTTTTGACAAGGAATGCTTCGTGTATGCCAATGTGCCTTACAAAATAAAAAGTTACGAAGACATCCTCCGAAACCCGAAAGATACCATCGAGTTTGACCATGAATTGGACAAGGAAATCCGCCTGCTAAAAGAAAGTCTGGGCGCTGACGGGGCCTTGCTCCGGGATAAAAACGGCGGCATCCACACGGTGACGTTTGTAGAAAAAATACTGGCGACGGTATTGGCCAAACTGTCCAATTTCATTCCCGAAGGCGGCATCTGGATGAACACCCAGCGACCTGAATGGAACGACGCCAACAACGCCCTGGTGGGCAACGGCGTTTCCGTGGTGACCCTGTGCTATTTGCGGCGGTTTTTATCTTTTTTCAAAAAAGTATTGGCTGTTTCGGAATTGAAACATGCCGGCATTTCCGCTGAATTGCTTGTTTTTCTAAACAGCGTATCGCAGACATTGAGCGACCATGAGCATTTGCTTGCCGGTAAAATCAATGACAAAGACCGCAAAAAGATATTGGACGGTTTGGGAGAAGCCGGCAGCGCTTACCGCACCCAGATGTACAACCGGCCCTTTTCAGGATCAAAACAGCCGGTTGCGCTGAATGAAATCGGGCAATTTTTCGACCTGAGCCTCCGCTTTTTGGAACATACGATAGATGCCAATAAAAGGCCGGACCATCTGTACCACGCTTATAATTTGATGACTATCGAAAGCGACGACCGCGTTTCCATCTCTTATTTGAGCGAAATGCTGGAGGGCCAGGTGGCCGTGTTGAGTTCCAAATATTTATCCGCACAGGAGGTATACCTGCTGTTAGACAGTTTGAAAAAAAGCAAATTATTCCGGCCCGACCAATACAGTTACCTGCTATACCCCAACAAGGATTTGCCGGGCTTTTTTGTAAAAAATAATGTGCCCAAAGAAGCAGTCGGGCAGTCGGCGTTGCTCACCCAACTGGTATCAGAAGGAAATTTGGATATCGTTGAAAAGGATGTCAATGGGGTGTTCCATTTCAACAGCAATTTTAAAAATGCCAACGACCTGAACACCGCGCTGCATGAACTTGCAAACACAAAATATGCGCCCCTCGTTGAAAAAGACAAAAAACAGGTGTTGCAAATATTTGAAGACCTGTTCAACCACAAAGCGTTCACCGGGCGCTCCGGTACTTTTTTCGGCTACGAAGGTTTAGGTTCCATTTATTGGCACATGGTGTCGAAACTCCAATTGGCCGTACTGGAATGTTGCCTGAAAGCCGTGGATGATGGGGAAAGTCCGGAACGCATCGGCCAACTTCTGGAACATTATTATGCCATAAGCGAAGGCATCGGCGTACACAAATCCCCGGCGTTGTATGGCGCCTTTCCGACCGACCCGTATTCCCATACGCCCGCCGGAAAAGGCGCGCAGCAACCCGGAATGACCGGCCAGGTAAAGGAAGACATTTTGAGCAGGTTCGGCGAGTTGGGCGTTTTTGTAAAAAATAGCCAACTGCAATTCAACCCCTGCCTGTTGCGGAAAAGTGAGTTCCTGGAGGAAGCCAAAATATTCGAATACATAGATGTCCATCAGGCATCCCGGCAATTGCCCATTGACAAAGGGTCGCTTTGTTTCACCTATTGCCAGGTGCCTGTGGTGTACACATTGGCAACGGAGAACAGCCTGACTATTACGCATAAAGACGGCGCGACCACTACCATGAAAGACTTGAAAGTGGATGCAGACAACAGCCGGGAAATTTTTGAAAGAACGGGCGAGGTCGTCCAAATCCATGTTCACATCCAAACATCTAATTTGAAATAGTATGAAAATACGATGGCAAACAGCGGGTATCCTGTTGGCTTTCGCCTTCAGTTTTTCATGCTCCCCAAGGCATCTTGACCAAACACATCAACAATCAAAGCAAGCAGTGACAGCGAAAGACATCTTGGGTAACCCTGCATATTTAGCCATTTCTTACGGTGGCTATCGGAAAAACAGTCGTGACATACAGCCCTCTGTGGAGGAACTGAAAGAGGACATGAAAATCCTCGCAGCTATGAATATCAAGGTGCTGCGTACCTACAATACGAAGTTGGCGGAAGCTGCCAACTTGTTGAAGGCTATTCGTGCATTAAAACAGGAAGACCCACATTTCGAGATGTATGTTATGATGGGCGCATGGATGGATTGTAAAAACGCCTTTACAAACCACCCCAACCATGAAGATGAAGACGCTGAAACCAACGCCGCAGAAATTCAACGGGCGGTAGATATGGCCAATCAATACCCCGACATTGTGAAAATCATAGCCGTTGGCAATGAGGCGATGGTGAAATGGGCAGCCAGTTACTTCGTGCAGCCCTGGGTGATTTTAAAATATGTGGACCAACTGCAAGCGCTGAAAAAAGCAGGCAAACTGCCCA
>JALHMA010000357.1 GCA_022844265.1 Saprospiraceae bacterium
TCAAGGCCTCATCAAGGAATCCATAACCAAACACCGGCACAAGTAGCCAAAAAACAACATCCAGTCTGGGCTTGCATAACGGGTATAACCTAAGCAAATAATTCATATAGTGTTTAGGGGTGCTTCGCTTTTGGCATTTGTGAAAATTTGACCAAAATATCAACTACTGCCAAAAGCGAAGCACCCCCAAACACTATACACTAAACACCAAACACCCTATCGTTCCAGGTAATTGATAAAGCCGTTAATCAGCTTGCGGCACGTTTGGATTTGATGATTTAGGCTATTGAGCGTTGAATCAGAAATGAAATTCAACTCGTAAGAAATAACAATTTGAGTTTCCAATTCAAATAGCGAACCTCGGGCCGTATACAAAAATTGGGCTTTGTCTTTGTTAGTACGTCGACCGTTACCTTCTGCGATATTAGAAGGAATAGAGACTGCGGAACGTCTCATTTGATTGACAAGTCCAAAAAACTCATGTTTTGGAAAATTTTCCGTGCATTTGTAAGTGCTAATTGCCAGATGTTTGGCTTCCCTCCAAACATCTAATTCTTTAAAATCCTTCATAAAAGCGTGTTTTTTATATTAAAAAACACAAATCTAAATCTTCATCTCAAAAAATAAAACACCAAACACCACACAAATGCCAAAGGCGAAGCACCCCTAAACACTATACACCAAACACGAAACACGAAACACGAAACACGGCTACAGCGCTTTGATTCGCGCAAACAACTCCTGCTCCATACCCGCGCTGTATCCTTTGTGCTGCCACACTAATTTCCCGGTTTTATCAAACAAAAATACCTGGGGAACGCCGTTCAGGCCGCCGGGCAGGAGCCGTTTGAATGCCCGTGCCCGATCCCAGTACACCGGGAACGGCCATTTTTTTTCTTTGGCCATAGGTGCGATTTTATGAAATCGTTCGGGAAAATCCAATGAAATAGCCAGCAGGTTAAAATCTGCCTGTTGCTTCCAGTCCGCATAATTTTTCGTGTATGCTGCAAATTCCGACATACAAGGCACGCAGGTCGTGAGCCAGAAAGCCAGAACCGTGGGTTTACCGGCGGAAAGTACTTTTCGGGAGTCCAGTTCGCTGCTGTCCGGTTTGGTGAGGGTCACCTGAAACGGGAAAGGCGCAGTGGGTTGTGCCTGCTCCTGGGCATAAATCTGGATGGAAAAGAGTATTAAAAAGAGGAAAATGGCGGGATATCGTAGCATTTTAAAAAATTTATGGCAAAGAAACGAGATAATGAGTCATAATCGCCAAATGGAGCGTGACGCAAGAATTGTTTTAACGTCCTATTAACGGTTTAGAAAGAAAATGAAATAACGTTATCTATGTTCGTTGCTTTTTCGTCTCTTTGCGAACGATAACCTTATTAATTTTTTCTAAAAATCTCCTCAGTGGCGCCGGCCGTTACCAAGAAAATAGTTGATTACACGGATAGTGAGCTAATTGCCCGCTACTTACGCGATCAAAACACGATGTATTTTACTGTACTGTATCGCCGGTACGCTGGAAAGGTATTCGCCAAATGCATTTCAATGCTGGCCGACGAAGGACAAGCCCGCGACGCGACACAGGATATTTTTATTAAAGTACTGCTCAATCTGGCCAAGTTTACCGAACAATCTTCTTTTTCTACCTGGGTTTATTCTATCACGTACAACTACTGCATAGACATGATCCGGAAAAAGAAAAAAATGCCCCTTCTTTTTACCGAAGATGTGGGCAAAGTAAGCAAGGAGACTGACCCGGAGATACCGGACAGCGTATTGCTGGAAATGAAACAGGAGCGCCTCGAAAAAGTGATTGACCGCCTGCCGCCGGGCGACAAAGCCATTTTGATGATGAAATATATCGACGATATGCAAATCAGGGAAATCGGCGATGTACTGGGGAAAACCGAAAGCGCCGTTAAAATGCAGATTATGCGGGCCAAGCAGCGCTCTCAGGTTATTTATGACGAACTATATAGCAACGACCCTATAGAGAACAACTAATCTTTTAATCCTTGCACCCCATGCAGACATATCCTTTAAACTGATCTGTTCATCCTTACCGTCCCCTCCGGTATTTAATTAATCTTGTTATGAAAAATAATTTTCAACAATGGCAATCCGATTTTGAGAGAATCCCACCGGAAATTGAAGACCGGGTGCTGCAGCAGGCCCGGACCTTTGCGGCATTTGGGAAAGTAGTGGAAGTGTTTGTGCCCAATGCGCTGGGAGCGGTTGCTTTGATGATCGGGGGAGAAGCCCCGACGCGGCCCGTTGCGCATGGGCCGGCCGAGCACCTCGCCGACGATGTGCCCTTGTGGCGCATCCCGCCAGGACGCGACCGTTAAGCCAATCATCCACCGCTTAGTTTCATCGACAATCTTACGAAAAAAATCTTCCTTACCATATTATGGGCTTTTTAGACGAACTGAAAAAAGGGGTTTTAAACGACTTGATTCAGCGCTTTTCGGCAGCAATACCGAAAATAGCGCTAGCGCTTTTTATCCTGCTGATCGGGCGATTGATCGCATTGACAGCCCGAAAAGTCACCAAACGGGTACTAAACGGTCTTCACATCGACCGGCTGGCAGAACAACTCAACGACATCGACATCGTGCAGCGCTCCGGTATGCGGATCGAAATATCCGTTGTGTTGTCGCAGATGGTTTATTATGTGCTGATGCTGGGCTTCGTCATTTTTGCTACGGACATGCTCGGCATTCCGGCCATTACAGATATGGTGCGCGACCTGGTCGATTACCTGCCTTCCCTCTTTTCGGCTTTCGTACTCTTCCTGCTCGGGCTTTTCCTGGCGGATATGATTCGAAATATTACCCAGACGGCGCTCAAGTCGATGGGTATTGCATCTGCCAAAATGATCGCTACCGCTATTTTTTATTTTCTGTTCATTACGGTAGCCGTGAGTGCGCTGGCACAGGCAAAAATTGCAACCGGTTTCATTGCTTCCAACCTGACCATCATTATTGGAGCCGGGGCGCTGGCTTTTGCATTTGGCTATGGATTTGCTTCCAAAGACCTGGTTTCCAACTATTTAGCAGGCTATTACAACAAAAATAAAATACAGATCGGCGATGATGTGCGCATCATTGGCGTACGCGGCAAGGTGGTGGTAATAGACGCTACTTCCATGATTTTGCAGACGCCTGAACGCGCTATTATTATTCCGCTGAATAAACTTACCACTGAAAAAGTCGAAGTCTTTTACCCCGATGGACAGGAGGAAGACCTGCTCGAACCGGGCGGATAAAAAAGGCAAATAGCAACATGAGTCCCCCCGAATTTTACAGAGATTCTATTGGCCAAAATTTTCACTTTATACATGGTATACCGAGCCGCCCGGGCCGTCGTTGTGCGTCCTCGCCAACGACATTGTAACACCCATGCCTGGCAAAACAATAGATTAAATCGCTTAGCATGAGTGGTACAAAATATACCGGCCCGCTGGGCCGGGCGCCCAATTTAATCCTCCTGTGCTACAAAGATATTGGCCCTACGGGCCTTTTCGCTTTCAATTTAGAACTCAAACACATTATTTGCATCACCAACTATTTTATTACCATGAAGATTTTCATCTACCCGCTCTTCCTGTTACTCTGTATCCATGTTCATCTCTTTGCACAGGCAGGTGATGATCGCCTCAAAGAGATCAGTGCAATGGCTAAAAAAGACAGCCTCGGCTGGACAAAAGGCGGCGGTATCGGTTTCGACCTGGCCGGCATGGGCCTCGTGAATCCAAAAGTCGGCGCCGGTGGCAGCCGTATCGGGCTGGGCGGCCTCGGCACTTTTTTTGCCAACCACAAAGCCGAAAAATCGTATTGGAACAATGGTTTTTCCCTGCAACTTTCGGCCCAGCGCCTCGGCAAATCAAACCCGAACCAGAAAACCGGTTTTCAGAAAAACCTGGACGTCCTGCGGCTTACTTCGCGATATGGCTACCAATTGGGCACCGGCAAATGGTTTCTCGCTGCCGATGCTTTCGCCCAGACTTTGATTCTCAAAACCTACGCGAGTAATTACCTGACCC
The DNA here is from genome assembly GCA_022844265.1 of Saprospiraceae bacterium. Taxonomy (GTDB): domain Bacteria; phylum Bacteroidota; class Bacteroidia; order Chitinophagales; family Saprospiraceae; genus M3007. The sequence goes on from JALHMA010000357.1 coordinate 4,052, forward strand.
CAATAGATGCCAATGACAAAGTGGTGGCCAAATTTCTGGCGCCTGTACAATTGACTTTTTCACCCGGTATCGACTATAAACCAAACCCACACCTGTCGTTTTTCTACTCGCCCTGCGGTATTCAAATGATTTTTGTTTCCGACGACTCCATTGCAGCCCGCGGTATCCACGGCAATAAAGTGACCCGTGAAGCGGATGGCAGTATCAGCAAATACAGCAAATCTTTCTTCGGCCTCGGCTCGGAGTTCAAAGCCGCTTACAACAACAAATATTTTAACGACCGCCTGTCCGTAACCAACGGCCTGCGTCTGTTCTCCAATTACCTCGACAACCCGCAGAACATCGACGTCTTGTTTTCCAACAACTTCAGCATTGTGATCTTCAAAGGCCTTTCGCTCGACCTGCTCGGCGAATATTTTTACGACCACGATGTACTGGTGCAAAAAGACGGCAACGGCGACGGTATCTACCAGATCCAGTTGAATGCGGACGGCACCACCACCGGGCCGGACCGCATCGGCCGCGGCGGACAATTAACCGGCGCTTTTCTGTTGAAATTCAGCAAGATTTTTTGAGATTTACCACATAGGCACATAGATTTTACACATAGAACACACGAGCGTAGAGTACTCTAAAAACTATGTGGTCTATGTGAAATCCCTATGTGTACTATGTGGTAAAAAGATAGATTTTACATGAAAATACTCATGGTCTGCCTCGGTAATATCTGTCGAAGTCCGCTCGCCGAGGGCATTATGAAACAAAAGGCCGCCGAAAACGGCCTGGAATGGACGGTTGACAGCGCCGGAACGGGCGCCTGGCATGCAGGTGAACTACCCGACCGTCGCTCGATTGCCACGGCCCGGAAAAAAGGAGTCGACATCAGCGATCAGCGGGCACGTCAGTTTCAAATCGCCGATTTTGAACGATTTGATAAGATATTTGTGATGGACACCCAGAATATGTCCGATGTATTGCGGCTCGCCACTTCCGAGGCGCATCGCGGGAAAGTGGAACTTATGCTCGACCAGATTCATCCGGGTCTGCGCCGTTCCGTACCCGACCCGTATTACGACGACAACGGGTTTGAGGAAGTTTTTGACATGCTCGATCAGGCTTGCAGCGCTTTTGTAAGTCGCCATCTGTGAGATGTGGGTGTCTCAAAAGGTTGATGAGGGTTTATAAGGTTGATGAAGTTGATATACATCCGCTCGAGCATGGGGCGATTTTACTTTTTTCGAGCAGATGTATATCAACCTCATCAACCTTATAAACCCTCATCAACTTTTTGAGACACCCATATCCCAATATCCCAATTATAATGCGCTATTTCATCACCCTTGCCTATTGCGGCGCCCGGTTCAATGGCTGGCAGATACAACCAGATGCGCCTTCCGTGCAGGAAACGCTGGAACAGGCTTGCAGCACCATCCTGCGACAACCCATCAGCATTACAGGCTGCGGGCGTACGGATACCGGCGTTCATGCGCGGTATTACGTGGCGCATTTCGATGCGGAAGGCGAACTCCCGGAGCGGTTTTTAACGGGTCTGAACAGCATTTTATCCGATGACATAGCCGTGTATGACATTCGGGCCATGCACCCGGAGGCGCATGCGCGATTCGACGCTTACGAGCGCAGTTATGTGTACTATATTTCGCTTCGAAAAAACCCGTTCGCGACGGAAACCGCGTGGTATTCTCCGTTGAACAAACATTTACAAGTGGATAAAATGCAGGAAATAGCCGATCTGCTGCCCTTGTACAACGAATTTTTTCCTTTTTGCAAAACCCACAGCGGCGTGGATTCCTATGCCTGCGAACTGAAAACGGCGCGTTGGGAACTGCTCGAAGCGGAGCAACTATTGTTGTTTCACATCACAGCCAACCGCTTTCTGCGGGGCATGGTGCGGCTCATTGTAGGCGCCTGCGTCCAGGTGAGCGCCGGACAAATACAACTACAGGAGGTACAATCGGCATTAGACGGGCAAAAAAGCCTGAAAAAAAGCCTGAGTGTGCCGCCGCAAGGGCTGTTTTTGACGGAGGTAAAGTACCCGTATTTGGTGTTTAGTGTTTAGTGTTTGGTGTTTCGGGTGCTCCGCCTTTGGCCTGTGT
>JALHMA010000358.1 GCA_022844265.1 Saprospiraceae bacterium
ATGTTTTAAAACAAATTCAAAGATCGTTTGAAAAATAATTCATAACGCCGAATATGAGCAATTTTGTCGGCTATTTGTCTGTTTTTTCGAAGAAATTCAGGTTTTTCAAAAACAATTCAGGCTTTTTCAAAAAAGTGTATGCCGGAGCAAGTGACATGGGGCAAATGACCCATTGGGCAGATTCTTCCATGCATTCAAACTTTTTGTCTTGCCATCCGTTCCAGTTTTGCAGCAAATTGAACTACATTTGCCCACTTTTTGATATAAAATTCATTCCACCTGTGAATTCCGTATGACTAATCCCTGCTACAGGCGATAAACTTGTTGCGGTGCTTGAATAACATGCTGAATGCACATTCATCACGATTGAAAGATGATTTTTGACCTGAAAATGATCCGGGAGTTTTACCAAAACTTCCCTGCCCGCGTAGACGCTGCGAAGGCTAAACTGAAACGCCCCCTCACCCTTTCCGAAAAAATCCTTTTCGCTCACTTGCATGCCGACAGCCCGCTGGCCGACTATAAGCGCGGTTCCGATTATGTGTTTTTTCAGGTTGACCGGGTCGCCATGCAGGACGCAACTGCACAAATGGCTTTGCTCCAGTTTATGACCTGTGGACGGAAAAAAGTGGCAGTGCCCAGTACCGTACACTGCGACCACCTCATCACCGCAGAAGTCGGCGCAGAGAAAGACATGATTGTCGCATTGGATAAAAACAAAGAGGTGTTCGACTTCCTGTCGACGGTTTCTCAAAAATACGGCATCGGGTTCTGGAAGCCGGGCGCAGGTATCATCCACCAGATTGTATTGGAAAATTATGCTTTCCCCGGCGGTATGATGATCGGTACCGACTCGCACACCGTGAATGCAGGCGGTCTGGGTATGGTCGCCATCGGTGTTGGTGGCGCCGACGCGGTGGATGCCATGGCCGGCATGGCCTGGGAATTACAAATGCCCAAACTGATCGGTGTGAAACTCACCGGCAAATTGCGCGGCTGGACTTCGCCCAAAGACGTGATCCTGAAAGTAGCGGGTATCCTGACCGTAAAAGGTGGAACAGGCGCTATCGTCGAGTACTTCGGCCCCGGCGCACAAAACATGAGCGCTACGGGTAAAGGCACCATCTGCAACATGGGCGCTGAAATCGGAGCAACCACCTCCACGTTCGGCTACGATAAAAGTATGGCCCGCTACCTCAAAGCCACCGGCCGTAATAAAGTGGCCGCACTGTGCAACAAGGTGGCTGATTATCTCACCGGCGATGCGGAATGTTACGCCAATCCGGAAAAATACTTCGATCAGGTGATTGAAATCGACCTGAGCAAACTCGAACCGCATATCAACGGCCCATTCACGCCGGATCTGGCCTGGCCGCTGTCCAAATTTGCGGCAGCCGTGAAGAAAAACAAATACCCGGTCAAACTGGAAGTAGGCCTGATCGGCTCCTGTACCAACTCCAGCTACGAAGACCTCACCCGCGCCGCTTCCATTGCGCGGCAGGCAAAGGAGAAAAACCTGGAAGTTCGCTCCGAATTCACCATCACACCCGGTTCCGAACTGATCCGCTACACCGCTCAACGCGACGGCCTGCTGGACAACTTTAAAAATATCGGCGGCGTGGTCATGGCCAATGCCTGCGGTCCCTGCATCGGTCAGTGGGCTCGGCACATGGACGACAAGAAGCGCGCGAACTCGATCATGACCTCGTTCAACCGCAACTTTACCAGCCGCAACGACGGCAACCCGAATACGCACGCTTTCGTGGCTTCCCCCGAAATCGTAACGGCTTTCGCCATCGCCGGCGACCTGACTTTCAACCCGAAAAAAGGTACGCTCATCAACCGGAACGGCGAAACGGTGAAATTGGACCCACCAAAAGGGATCGAGTTGCCGAAAGCAGGCTTCGCTGTGGAAGACGCTGGTTATATCGCTCCGGCCAAAGGCGCGATCAAAATAGCCGTGGATAAAAAATCGGATCGCCTGCAACTACTGAAACCATTCGCACCGATCGGCAACAGTGAACTGCAAAATATGCGCGTGCTGATCAAAGCCAAAGGCAAATGCACGACCGACCATATTTCGATGGCAGGCCCCTGGCTGAAATACCGCGGCCACCTGGAAAATATTTCCAACAACTGCTATATCGGCGCTGAAAACGCGTTCAACGGCGAACGCAACAACGTGCTCAATATCGAAACAGGCCAATACATGGAAGTCCCGGCTTCGGCGCGTCTGTACCAGAAAAAGGGCATCGGAACCATCATTTTTGGCGAGGAAAACCTCGGCGAAGGATCCAGCCGCGAACACGCAGCCATGGAACCGCGCTACCTCGGCGTCAAAGCAGTCGTGGTGAAATCGTTCGCGCGCATTCACCAGACCAACCTGAAAAAACAGGGCATGCTGGCGCTGACTTTTGCCAATCCTGCCGATTACGATAAGGTGCGGCAGGACGACAAAGTGAGCATCCAGGGCTTCGAGTCCTTCGCTCCCGGCAAACAACTGACCATCGTACTCGATCATAGCGATGGCACGCAGGAAAAATTTGCCGTGAACCATACGTACAATGAGCAACAAATAGAATGGGTACAAGCGGGTAGCGCGCTGAATAAAATCCGCAAGGATTTTGGCGTGAAGTAGCCCCGAACCCTGTTCGGGGAATAACAAGCCGGTTGTTTGCGATTCAAGCGCAGGCAACCGGTTTTATGTTTTTGGTAAAAATATTTTGAAAAATGTAATTTTATTTTGAAAATTGTAAGTCTTAATCAACACGCTTTGTGGTAATCATCAGCAAAACAACCCTAAAAGAATTTGGCCTTGATCATTCAGATGCCATTGATGCACTGAATACCTGGTATGTAATCGCCAAAGAACAAGATTGGGGGAATTTGGCTGAAATGAAAAACACATTCAACTCGGTGGATTATGTCGGAAATGACCGCTATGTTTTCAATATCAAAGGAAACCGATACCGATTAATTGCCATGATATTCTTCGATATCCGCACGATGTATATTAGATTCATTGGAACACATGCGGAGTATGATAAAATTGATGCCTCAACAATTTGAAGTATGACATATAAAATCAATTCTGAAGAAGAATACCTGCAAGTCATGGAAAAAGTAGAATCCTACTTGCAGCGTGCAACGTCCGGAGCGGGCTTTCAATCCTTAAATCACGAAGAACGGGAAGAACTCCGACAACTTTCCCTGATGGCAGAAGCCTGGGAAGATGACATACCGTTGATGCCCATCAAACAACCCCAGACGATTATTGAAATGATCGAACTGAAAATGTATGAGCGAAAATTGAAGCAAAAAGACCTGGCAAAACTATTGGGTGTCTCCGAATCACGTCTGTCCGAAATAATGAAAGGTAAGCGCTCCATTAATATGGATTTTGCGCAACGTTTATACTATAAATTGCAAATTGAGCCAAAATTTATCCTAGAAAAGGTTAATTAACCATGTCCAAACACCTCCAGATCGTTCAGGTCAAACAACCCGACAAAACGCTCAGCAAAGAGCAAAAGCGGTTTAATTCCCTCGTGAAAAAGATCGAAACCCTGCGCCACGAAATTGAACAAACCAAGGAACTGGACCTCGAACTTCGGCGCATCGGCGAAGCCCGAGTGACGCCCGCCGAAAAAGCCGCTATGGCTGCCTGCCGCGACTGGATCATGACCTTGAGCAACAGCCCGTTTCGCCACAAACTGGGCAAAAAACAATCTGAAAAATTCGCGATGATCATGCTGGAAGAAGTGGGCCAATTGCTCGAAACACCATTTTACAAAGATGATGTGGAATTGCAGGAACTCTATGCCCAATATGAAGACAGCGGACGCAGTTACGAGGAGATCAGGGAAGAAATGGAGCAGGACGTGAAAGAAATGACGGCCCAAATGATGAACGATATGTTCGACATGGAAATCGATGTGGACGACCTGGATGATCCTGAAAAGATACACGAAAAAATAAACGCCAAACAGGCGGAATTCGAAGCCGCCGAACGCGAACGTGCAGAAAAACGCGCCAAAAAAGGCAAAAGCGACAGCCAGTTAGCCGCCGAAAGCAGCGTCAAAAAAACCGCCAAAAAAATATACATAGACCTGATCCGGCATTTTCACCCCGATAAAGAACCCGATGAACAACGCCGTCTGGAAAAAACCGAAGTGATGAAACAAATCACCGCCGCCTACGAAGCCGACGATCACTTGCGCCTCCTAGAACTACAAATGACGCTGCTCAACGAGCGAGATAATGTGTTCGCCGATTTTGACAATGCCCAACTCAAATACTTCAATCAAACGCTCCAGGAACAGGTGGCGGAACTGGAGCAGGAGCGTTACCTCGTTTCGCCGGAAGGCAATGGCAACCTGTACGCCATGCTGTACGCGCCCCAACGTCCGTGGATGCTGGCGAACATAGAACAACATATCCGCCAACAAAAGGAGATGGTTAAAGGCATTCAAAAAAATATAAAGGCCGTCCAGCAGGAAAAAGTATTCAAGGAGTTTGTGAAGTACTATGAACTGGAAGATGATTTCTTCTTTTAAGCATGATTTTTATAAATTTTGTTCGATTTTAGCGGCCAGATATTCCTCATTCCTCATCCCTTTTCTTGCAAATACCTGATTATCAACACGGATAACGAATAACGGATAACGAACACATGAAACAAAAAATACGCATGGGCATGGTCGGTGGTGGCATGGGCGCCTTTATCGGGGGCGTACACCGCATGGCTGCCGCTTTGGACGGCGAAATCGAACTGGTTTGCGGCGCTTTCAGCAGCGACCCCGAACGCTCCCGCGCTTCCGGGGCACAACTGTCGCTCCCGCCGGATCGCTGTTACGGCACGTTTGAAGAAATGATCAGACGGGAAAAACGCCTGCGCCCGGACAAACGAATGCAGTTTGTCAGCATCGTGACGCCCAACCACGTCCACTTTGCTCCGGCCAAAATGGCGCTGGAAAACGGGTTCCATGTCATTTGTGACAAACCCCTGTCTTTCAACATGAAAGAAGCCCTGGCGCTGGAAAAACTCGTCGCTAAATCGGGACTTATTTTTGCCCTCACGCACAACTACACCGGCTACCCGATGGTCAAACAAGCCCGCCAGATGATCCGGCACGGCGAACTCGGTCCGATCCGGAAAGTAGTGGTGGAATATCCGCAGGGCTGGCTCAGCACCAAAGCGGAAGATACCGGATCGAAGCAGGCCGCATGGCGCACCGACCCCTCGCGCAGCGGCATCGCCGGCGCTATGGGCGACATCGGTACCCACGCCGAAAACCTGGCGGAATACATCACCGGGCTGCATATCACTGAACTCTGCGCCGACATCAGCACCTTCGTGGAAGGCCGCCTGCTCGACGACGACGGCAATGTGCTGCTGCATTTTAACAACGGCGCCAAAGGTATCCTCCACGCCAGCCAGATATCCGCCGGCGAAGAAAACAACCTGAATATCCGTGTGTACGGCGAAAAAGGTGGCCTGGAATGGCGGCAAATGGAACCCAATACCCTGATTGTGAAGTGGTTGGACAAACAAACCCAGATATACCGCACCGGCGTAGGGCCACTGTACCCTGAGTCACTGGCCCATACCCGTATCCCCGCCGGACACCCGGAAGGCTACCTGGAAGCCTTCGCCAATATCTACCGCAATTTCGCTTTTTGTGTCCGCGCCCGCATGGAAGGCCGGGAACCAGATCCGATGTACACGGACTTCCCCAGTGTGCAGGACGGCGTACGCGGGATGCAGTTTATTGAAAAGGTGATCGCGAGCGGAAAGAGTAAGAGTAAGTGGGTAGGAATGTAACCTTTAAAGTACGAAGTGCGAAGTCTTCAGTGCGAAGAGCAAGAGTAAGTGAGTGGAGGATGTGACAGAAGCGAAAGTGAGTTTTTCTTTCTGACTATCCGCCTACTGTACAAGAGTTTGATGTTGGTTGGACGCTGTAGCCGCGTAGCGGCATAACGTCGGTAGCAACAAATGCCATGCGCGTTCACAAGGTGCGTAGCACCGAAACAAGGGCTAATAGTTACGGTGCTACGCACCTTTGTACATTGCTCTATGGTAGCTTCTACCGACCTTATGCCGCTACGCGGCTATGGAACCCCGAGAAATTAATCTCCTGTA
>JALHMA010000359.1 GCA_022844265.1 Saprospiraceae bacterium
GCCTTCACTGACGTAATCTCCAGCGTGGCGCCGGGCAGATTGGCTGTTTTGTCCGTCCTGGTTGGTTTTTCCATGGTTTTTTCAGCAGGCGTTGCCGTTGCTGTCATTGCGCATTGGGGCGCGGGTATCGAATCGGCGGCAGACTGGTATTGAGCCGCTGAAACATTGGTCAGGGGTGCAAAAACACTCGCAGACAAAAATATAGCTGTCGAAAAAAAGGTGTTGTTCAACATAAGTAGTTATCGGTTATTAGTTATCAGTTATCAGTGTTGATAATCAAGCATTTGTATAGAAGCCAAGCGGGAAGCCTCTCTCACTTCTCACCTCTCGCTTCTCACTTCTTTCTCCGCTCTATCTACGCAGAAACGCCTGAATCAGTTTTTTCTTTCCCAAAAACCAAAGCATGACAGGAAAGTGTTTTATGGCGGACGTTTTTTGATACTTTTGCAATCGCTAAGTAGGTGTACAAAATTAGTTTGGACTCAATTCTTTAAGTAATCAAGCAAAATTAGTTTTGGCTAAATTATTTGCAAATGATTGATTATCAATACAAATAACTACTTAACCCAAGTTGTGACCTATGGCCCAGAGGGCCAATATCTTTGTAGATAAATGTTCAAGTGTTTTGCGGCCCAGCGGGCCGCTATATAAATTCACTTTTAAAAAGATACCGGCCCGCTGGGCCGGGTGCAATTTGGCGCTGAAAATTTCTACAAAGATATTGGCCCTCTGGGCCATAGGTCACAACTTAGGTTACTTACAAATGCTTGATTATGAACACGGATAACCAATAACCAATAACGGATAACTACTTATGTCTGTCAAAGTAAGTCATCTCAGCAAAATATTTGAAACCCAGCGCGCTGTGGACGATGTTTCGTTCGAAGCGCACAAGGGCGAAGTACTCGGTTTTCTGGGTCCCAACGGCGCAGGAAAAACGACGACTATGAAAATTATCACCGGCTACCTGCCTCAAACGGGCGGCAAGGTGGAAGTTTGTGGCTTCGATGTGTCCGAAAATCCCATGGAATCCCGCGCCCGCGTCGGGTACCTGCCCGAGCACAACCCGCTCTACCGCGACATGTATGTGCGGGAGTACCTGGAATTTACCGCAGGCGTACACCGTGTGCCCAAAGCCGCTCAACGGATAGCAGAAATGGTGGAAAGAATGGGCCTGAGCAGCCACCGACACAAACAAATCGGCGAGCTATCCAAAGGTTACCGGCAGCGTGTCGGGCTGGCGCAGGCCATGCTCCACGACCCGGAAGTGCTGATCCTGGACGAACCGACCTCGGGTCTGGACCCCAACCAGATCATCGAAATCCGGCAGTTGATCAAAGACCTGGGCCGCGAAAAAACGGTGATCCTCAGCACCCACATTCTCGGCGAAGTAGAAGCTGTTTGCGACCGCGCGATCATCATCAATAAAGGAAAACTGGTGGCCAACGCGCCGATCCAGGAATTGAAACAACAATTCACCGGACAAAGCATTGTGACGGCGGAATTTGCGGGAAAAACCACGGAGGCCTTGTTGAAAAAAATCAAACATGTACAGTCGGTGAAGTCCCTCGGGCCGAATACCTGGCAACTGACGGCTTCGGCCACCCACGACATCCGGGCCGACGTATTCACTTTCGCTGTAGCCAATAACCTGACACTGCTGGAGTTGCACAAAGAATTGTTCAGTGTGGAAGATGTGTTCCAGCAATTAACCAAATAACGGGTGTATTTCAAATTGTCACTTGGCAAAGCGCCAAGCTTATTGACGGGGTGACTTCAAGTCACCCCGTCAATATACCACAACGAAAATTTGAAATACAACCTTAAATAACTAAGTACCGAGTTAAAATCAGTTTGAGTTATTTTTTACAAATGCTTGATTATCAAGGCGGATAACTAATAACTGATAACCAATAACTACATATGTTTGCTATCTATTTTAAAGAAATCAATACCTTTTTCTCCTCGCTGATCGGCTATATTGTCATCGGCACCTTTCTCGTACTGATGGGTCTGGTGATGTGGGTATTTCCGGAATACAGCGTGCTGGATAACAACTACGCCAACCTGGATGCCTTGTTCGGGATAGCGCCTATGATTTTCCTGTTCCTGATTCCGGCGGTCACGATGCGCACATTTGCGGAGGAAAAACAAAGCGGCACCATCGAATTGCTGGTTACACGCCCTATTTCCGACTGGCAGATTGTCGGCGGCAAGTTTCTGGCTTGTCTCACGCTGGTGTTGTTTTCCCTGCTGCCGACGGTGTTATACTACATTACGGTGTATCAGTTGGGCGCGCCTCCCGGCAACCTCGATTCGGGCGGTATTCTTGGCTCCTATATCGGATTGTTTGCGCTGGCCGGGGCGTTTGTAGCCATCGGGGTATTTGCCAGTTCGCTGACCAACAACCAGATCGTGGCCTTCGTGCTGGCTACTTTTTTGTGTTTTATGTCCTACATGGCCTTCGATTCGCTGAGCAGGCTGCCCGTTTTCTTTGGAAAAACGGATGATATTGTGCAGTCTATCGGCATCGCATACCATTACGATTCCATCAGCCGCGGCGTTATCGATACCAGAGATGTTATATATTTTCTGTCTGTCATCATCCTGTTTCTGGCGGCGACGGTGTTGTCGCTGGGGAAAAGGAGATGGTAAAAATAGAGGTGAGATGGTGAGAGAGTGAGAGAAGTGAGAGGGTGAGAGGGTGAGAGGCGTCCCGCTTGGCGGCTCTTATGGTTTGGGTATTGTTTTTCAGGCCTGTAATCGTGAGTGGTGAATCGTGAATCGTGAGTGGCATCTCGTTAGAAAAGAATCTATCAATTACAGACTTGAACGGGATGCCACTCAGAATTACAGCCTCCTTGGTTTTGGTATTCGTATTTCAGGTCGATAGTTTGTTTTCAATATATATTTGAACACCCTGTGTAGTTAAAAAAAACTGAAAAACTAAATTCTTTAACGAGATGCCACTCACGATTCACCACTCACGATTACAGGCCTGAAAAACCCAAGCCAAAAAACATAAGAGCGGCCAAAAGGGACGTCTCTCACCCTCTCACTTCTCTCACCCTCTCACTTCTCTCACTCTCTCATGGTTCTCCCTACTCTCCTCCGCACCATCGCCACCTTCGCCCTGTTTTGCGCGTTGCAATACATTATTCCCTACTACTTTCTGGTTGTAGGTGGCATTATCGCAGGCTTTTTTATGGTCAAAACCAGTGATGACAAGCCACTGGCCCTGGGCGTGCTGATCGGCAGTATCCTGTTCGGGATATTTGCTTTTGCGATGGCGCAGATATATCCGATGGGGGGATGAAGTACCCGCACGCCGGGTACGGCAGAAGACACCCTGATGTTGTCACCAAATCAATCTCCAATTTATGTCCTTTACCAAACTTGCCATTAGTTATTTGCTCACTTTCGCTGTGTTTTTTATCGTCGATATGGCGTGGCTGGGCTTTATTGCCAAAGATTTGTACAAAAAGTACCTGGGCAGTTTTTTGAGTGAAAACGTCAATTGGACAGCTGCTTTTATCTTCTATTTCCTGTTTGTGGCAGGCGTTTTCATTTTCGCTATTCTGCCGGCCATTGAAAAAGATTCGCTGCGTTCTGCCATCATCATGGGCGGATTATTCGGTTTTTTCACCTACGCTACATACGATCTGACCAATCTGGCCACCCTGAAAGGCTGGCCAACCACTATCGTTTTTATTGATATAGCCTGGGGCTTTTTTCTGACAAGCGTTGTAAGCACTGCCGGTTTTTACATCGTCAAATGGATACAATGACATGCTACACACCGCCGCAGGCGCCGCCCTGCTCATTCTCGGTTATGTAACCGTTTGGTTTGTGATTGGTATGCTCCGAAAAAGGAACGACGTGGCTGATATTGCCTGGGGTTCGGGATTTGTCCTGCTCTGTGTGTTTTTCTTTTTTATGCGGCCACTTTCGGCTATTGCTATGATCGTATATGCGCTCATCGTGCTTTGGGGGCTTCGGTTATCGCTCCACATTGCCCGGAGAAGTTCCGGCAAACCGGAAGATTTTCGCTACCGTCAATGGCGCGAGGCCTGGGGCAAATGGTTTGTGCTGCGTTCTTATCTGCAGGTGTATGTGTTACAAGGCTGCTTTATGCTGCTTATGGCAACGCCTGTTTTGATCGCTGCAGAAGCGGCATCCAATCGTATTCAGGCCGTCACGATAGCAGGTATCGTGCTGTGGGTGACTGGTTTTTTATTTGAAGCCGTGGGCGATTACCAACTCTCCGTTTTTGTAAAAAACAAGCGCAACAAAGGCGATATCATGCAAACAGGTTTGTGGCGCTACACCCGGCACCCCAACTATTTTGGAGAGGTGCTGCTCTGGTGGGGGATTTTTCTCATCGTTTTACCACTAGAGCATGGCCTGTGGGCCATCATCAGTCCGCTTACCATTACGTTTTTACTGCTCAAGGTTTCCGGTATTCCAATGCTCGAAGCCAAATATGCTGACAACCCGCAATTTCAGGCTTACAAAAAAAGGACCAGCGCTTTTTTTCCGTGGCGGCCTGAAGGGGAATGACAATAAGTAAAAGAGCAAAATTGCAAAGGGCAAAAAGCAATTTGACTAACCCCCGCGCTTTAGCCGGGGGTATCGAAGAAACTAATCCAACGGGGTTTTAACCCCAGATCACTCATTTTGGGTTAAAACCCATATGTGTTTGTCCTGTTCATTTCCCCCCGGCTAAAGCGCGGGGGTTAGTCAAATCGTGAACTTGTTTTTTTAGGCGTTGCTTTGTGAAGTTATTTTAAAAAACCAGTTCCACTGCCTGCCCTTCCATCGGAAACACCACCCACAGCGCCACTTTTTTCTGTGGAAACAACTGGCGGAGTAATAACTGTGTCCAACCCATCAGCGGCGCCAGTGCCTGCGCCTGGTTTTTCCATTTTTTCATACCTTCTGCAAAACCCGCGAACTGTATCGCCACCACCGCATCCGCATTTTCCAGAAAAATGTCGGGTTGCAACTGTAACAACCGTTTGCCATGCCGGCCTTCGAGCGGATATTGAACCTGAACGCTTGTCGGAGCGTACACCTGTTCCAAAAAAGTGCGGAATGCCGCTGCCTGCTGCAACACCTGTTCCGGCGAAACGGCCTCCGTTACTTCCCTGATTTGCAATTGTTTACGGGCTATCTGCTGTAACTGTTCCTGCGTGAGCGGTTGCAAACCTACACCCAGCAAAGTCTGAACAGCCTTACCCAGCGCTGCCGAATAATCGCCGCGAAACGCCAGCCAGGGCGCAAAAGTCCGGGGTTCGCCCCATTGCGGATGAAAGCCGGGTGGCAATTCGCCCACAGCGTCGATGTACAGCGGGGCACGGGGCACGGGCCGGCGACCCAGCCTGGGCGCATGGAATGGAATCGGCGTAGTATCCGGCTCGGCCTCCGGGAAATCTTTGGGTTTGAAGGCGCGTTCCGTAGCGCACAACAGCGGCATACCGTTGTGGTAAAACGGCGTTTCGTCGGCGTTCGGGTCGAGCGTGGGAATGGATTCGTCGCCCTGGTTAAACACCCGATTGAGCCAGCGCGCAGGTTTGCGCACGGTGGGAAACACCAGGTAATCGCGGGCGCGGGTGAGTCCGACGTACAGCAGCCGCGCTTCTTCTTCCAGCGCCAGGCGGGAGGCTGCGGCCCATTCTTCGGTATGCAGGAGTGTTTCTTCGAGGTGTGTTTTTTGAAACTGATCGGCATAAGGATTCACCCAGAAGCGCAGCCAGCGGTTGCCAAGGATGTTGTTGATGTCCGGTTCGGGCGTTTCTGCCACCAGGTTCAGGCCCCAGATGCGCTCTTTGAGCGGCTCATCGAGGTTATTGCAAACAGTAACCGGATATTCCAGCCCTTTGCTGCGGTGGTAGGTGAGCACTTTTACGGCGTCGTCACTTTCGCCGGAACCCTGCGCATCCAATTTGTTGCGCGCTAAATCATTGATCCACAGCAGGAAACCGCCCAGAGAAGCCGCCGAATGCAGGCGATTGCAGGCCGATTCGTAATCGAGTGCATAGCGGCGCAGGCGATCGAGGTTGTCCAGGCGCTGGTTGATATTGCCCAGCGGAACCACCAGGCGGCGCAGGTCGAGTTC
>JALHMA010000360.1 GCA_022844265.1 Saprospiraceae bacterium
GGCTCTTTTTTTTCATGCGCTTACTTGAAAGTGACAAGTTATTGTTCACCCGTTCCTTACCTTTGCCATTTAAATTTTTGCTATATTTTGACACAAACAGAAGGTTTATTCCCGGATTCAGATTTTTGGAGCGCATTGAACAACACCGACCCCAGTGTTCTGAGAACAACATACCTCCATTATCGGCCACTGGCAGTCAATGCGGTGGTTGCAGCCGGAGGTTCATCAGCAGATGGGTCCGTGTTTTATCGGGTGGCATTTATACATTTGGCGCGCATGGCACAGTCTGCAAGCATTCCGTTCGGCATTTCCCTATCCGATTACGTTGTGTCGCTGGCAGCATTACATTACCGGGACTGGCGATTGGAACGCAACCTGGAGGCCCCCGCGGCAGATGTTTCGGAAGTGGGTCATTCGCCTTCATTTGAAATGCCTGGTCCCGATGCGCTCCGCAATTTGCGCTGGTCTGTTTGGGCGCGCCGGCAATTTTTTCGAATACCAAAAGAGGACCGGGAAAAGGTGCAGGAATTGGCCGATGATGCAGCAAAAATACCTGAAAACAGGCGATTTGCAACAGAAGAAGAGGCCGTTGAAGCAGGATTCGGAGCAAGTATTCAACAATATAAAAAATTACTCCCGGAGCAGATTTCCGAATGGTCAGGTGTACTACCTGCCTGGGTAGTAATTGCCTTGACAGACCCGCATTTTATCAAAATATGGGATCAGACGCAGTTGTTTGAGCAGAAGATAACCGCTGCAGATTATATCGCTCCCCAAACAAACCATTTCTGGCGCAATGCATTTGTGGTACTTGGCATTATTACTTTGATCACTATTGCTTTCCAGTTTTTCTTTAGGGCGGAAACGCCCGGCGAGGTGTTCAAGGAAAATTTTTCCGCACCGGAAAGCCTGATGGCCGACCTGGCTCAAAGACAAAGCATGAGTCCGGATAATGACTCGCTCGGCACACGACCGGAAACCTGTCATCTGGCTTTTGCGGAAGCGGATGCTGCTTACCAGTCGAAAAACTATCGCATGGCGGCGGCTGCATTGGCTCAACTGCTGGATGATTCGAACAAAGCCTGCCAGTCGGACGCCTATTTTTATCTTGCCATTATCGGTTTGCACATGAACGAGCCGGCCCTGACCATCGAGTGCCTTTCCAATATCGAGGACCTTGCCCGTTATGGAGAAGACATTTACTGGTATCAGGCATTGGCTTTTGTGAAACTTGCAACGGAGAATCCACTTATGCAGGAAAAAGCCGTGCGCGCTATGGATCGGGTGATTTCGAATACGGAATTGCCTGAACGCCGTGAACAGGCCCAAAAAATGCTCCAACAACTAAATGATTGACCACGCGATGGAGGACTTGATACGGAAATATTTTCCAGGGTTAGAACCCGAACAATACGCTCAATTTGAGCAACTTATCCCACTTTATACGGAGTGGAACGCAAAAATAAACGTCATTTCCCGCCAGGATATTGAAAATCTGACAGAACGCCACGTTTTACATTCTTTGGCTGTAGCCAGATATTTTCAGTTCAAACCCGGCGCGCAAATTCTCGATCTTGGTACCGGCGGCGGTTTCCCAGGCATTCCGCTGGCTATCTTATTTCCGGAAGCAAAATTCACGCTGGTGGATGGAACGGGTAAAAAGATACACGTGGTGCAGGAAGTCGCTACGGCATTGGGGCTGACCAATGTCACCGCTTTGCATAACCGGGTGGAAGGATTGCGCCTGAACGGCACCTTCGATTTTGTGCTTTCCCGGGGGGTGGCGCCTTTAGACAAATTAATGCAATGGGGCCAGCGCCTGTTGAAAAAGAAACATACGCATAGTTACCCGAATGGGATCATCGCTTTAAAAGGCGGCGATATGCGCGCCGAACTCAAGGCGCTCCCCGGTAAAGCGGAAAACTACACCGAGGTTTTTGCCATCCGCGAACATTTCAAAGAGCCGTTCTTTGAGGAGAAGTATGTGGTGTATGTGCAAGGTTGATGAGGTTGATAAAGGTTGATGAGGTTGATATACAGCCGCTCAAAAAGGGGAATGTTCCTGTTTCTTCGAGCGGCTGTATATCAACCTCATCAACCTTTATCAACCTCATCAACCCTACTTATCAAATCGGTGTAAATCGTATCTTTCAATAATTCCGATCAGTTTTTCAGCATACGTACGATCCGTGGCATACCCGACGGATTTGAGTCCGTATGCCCATTGCCGATAGTCGCGGCCATATTTTTTCAGTTTTTTATACCGGCCTGATGCCAGCAATTTGCTGTGTTCCCGCCAGCTTTCCCAGGGGTTTTGGAATTTCCGGAAAAAGTCCTTGTGCGTATCATCGGTGAAATTCGAGCAATGCCCTTTTTTGCAGTTACGCGAAAAACACTTGATGCCGAAATGGTTGTTGTTGTTCACGGCGAGTTTGCTGGTGCCGCCCCGGCTTTCGATCAATCCCTGCGCCAGGCTGATACTGGCCGGAATTCCGAATTTTTGCATTTCACCGATGGCGATTTTATGAAACCGCTCGATGTAATCGCTTGTACGCTCGTCTGCAATTTCGGAGGCCGTAACGGGTGCGGCCTCATTTTGCCGGCTGCGTTTGCTCAATTTGGCTTTTTCATGGGCTACCGGCGTCACTTCCAGCGAAGTCTCTACGGTCTTGCCATTGCCGAAAATGCTGCGCGAAGCAAATCCACCCTCTTCTTCCGAACCTGTGGGAAGCATCAGGAAATAAATGAGACCTGCCAAAGCACTTGCCTTGAGCAATGCATTTCGGTTGAATAGCCCCATGGAATACCGGTTGAACTGGAACCTGAATGCGATCCACGATCGGCGCATACGGATGAATATGAGCCGAAGCAGGTCCGGCACCGGCATCTGTTCCGGCGTTTCATGGTTGAAAGGTGTTAATTTAACATTGTTTCGGCGTTGCTTTTGCGAACTGCCGGCTTTGCTGCTGAACCCTGGCTGTATACTATTGATTTCCGGTTCAGAGTTTCTTTTTGCGAATCCCATTTCGGAGTGCGGGTGAATGATGAAGAAAAAGGGTGTTACAGTTTGTTGATGCGGTCTCTAGGGGGTTGAAATTGTGAAGGGAATTTTTCCAAACCATTTGTTACCTACTGTATTTTTGATTCACAAATGTAAAACAAAATGTTTTTTAAATGCAACACTTTTTGTTTAAATATTTTTCTTCACTTTTTTGATGTCGAAATCGGGCAAAAAACCGCTCAAAACCTGGTTGAGTCGCCTGATTCACAATAAGTAGTTATCGGTTACGGATGCGATGCCTCCCGTAAATGTGTCACATCAGAAAGGCTGTTGATTTGATGAAGTTCCTTGAAATAAATAACTATCTAAATGCTTGATTATCAACACTAATAACTAATAACTAATAACGGATAACTACAATCAGGCATCCTTATTTTGTCGTGCGACACCTTACAGGCAGCGTTTGGAGCATACACGCCGTTTCGGAAATAAGAAAATGTATTGCGGATATGTTTTGCCAGACTCATACGACTTACTAACTTACATCGGAAATCAACACATGGATTTCGCCCTCAATTTGGATCGCGCCGAACATCAATTAGTGGCCGCTCTGGTTCGCCAGGAACGCTGGGCACAACAACATCTGTACGAGCATCATTATGGCAAAATGATGGGTGTCTGTATGCGTTATGCCGGCTCCCGAGATGAAGCGCTCGATTTGTTGCACGAAGGATTTATCAAAATCTTTCAAAACATCGGTCGGTACAAACCCGGTACGTCTTTACCCGCCTGGATCCGCACCATTATCGTCAATACCTGTATCGACTATTATCGCCGCAATACGCGTCGCCGGACGGAGGACATCGACGAGGCCTATCAATTGTACGACGATGTGCCTGATGCGCTCAGCAACCTCACGGAAAAAGAAATTTTGTCGGCTGTTCAGGAACTTTCGCCTGCCTACCGCGCTGTTTTTAACCTGTATGTAGTGGAAGGATATTCGCACAAGGAAATCGGCGAGGCACTGAATATTACGGAAAGCACCTCCCGCAGCAACCTGGTGAAAGCGCGAAACAAATTGCAGGAATTCTTTGCCAACCGGCGTATGGAATTTGAGATTAACACGGACGAAAAACCACAGTGATTGTACTACTTCATTGAAAAAAGAGGCTTATTGCCATGAAACATACAGCATTCGACGCACAAATCAAATCATCTCTTGAGCAATTGGAGGTTCCATTCGAGCCTGCAACCTGGGATATGTTGCGCCAAAAAATGGATCAGACCATTACAGAGGAAAACCCCGCTCCGGTGAGCGAGGTGGACAAAGCGGTATTTCACAAACTGCAACACATTGAAATGCCTTACCAGCCCGCACATTGGGACATGTTGGCCGGCCGCATGGCCGATACCATGCGCCTGCGCCGCAGGATCTGGATTGGGAAAATCGCAGAAGCAGTCATTTTCCTGCTGCTGATTGTCAATATCGACGGTTTGCTGGATTTGGGAAATAACGAACGCAGCCGCCCGGCTACCCGCCCTAAAAGCACACGTCCGCAGGTGGATATTCCTGCAAAAAACCTCCAGCACCGCCAATACGCCGCAGTTGTCGGGCAACAGGCAGGCGGCTCCGATATTTCTGAAGATGCGCTTTACCTGCAATCGCTGGAAAATACACAAACGGCAACCGTTCCTTTTTTGCCAAGTGAACAGCCCGAATTCCTGGTACTTGATCCTGCGCGCCAGAACGCCCTTTCTGCCTATCCGGGCGATGTTCCGAATCAATTCATAAATGCATTTGCTGTTTTTTCTGCAATACCCGTTCAGGATGCTCCGATGGTACGTTATGCCGGTATGTTGAGCACACCTGTTTTTCCGGTAAAACCTGCGCGGTCGAATAAGATGTACGCCGCCACTTTTGCCAATTTTAACCATAACATCATCAAAAGTATGGGCGACACCCGCAGCGCTAACGGTTACGGCGGAGGTGTTGCTGTAGGATATCGCAAAGGGAAATGGGCAGTTGAAGCAGGCCTTGCCTATACACAAACCAGTTATTCGCCCAAAAAAGAGATCGAAATTTACGCAGGCAACCTGCAGAACGGTTATGTAGGCACTTACGCCAGCAACGTGAACGCCGACCTTTTTTCCATACCTGTAAAAGCCACGCGCAAAATGGCCCAAATGGGTCGTACGACCGTGCATGCTGTTGCCGGGGTAACCGGAAATGTCAGTGTACAAAAATCATATCAATATAAAACGGTGGAATATGGCACCGGCCCTTCGACCCAACCGGTTCCGGGACAAGATTTGCGCCCGCAACTCAGCCGGAAAGGCACAGGTCTGCTGGAGAAAAACGGCGCACTGGCCGGCAATTTTTACGCAACTGCTGATGCTGGTATCCGTATCCAAAGACCTGTGGGCAAACGCCTGACCGCATACATAGAACCTGCTTACCATCAGTCGCTCGGCAATTCCGGTATCGGGCCTAAGTCCAATAGAATCAATACGTTGTCTGTGAATGCGGGGGTGATTGCGTCTTTGTAAAAATCATGTGACCCGCATGTGTCACTGTTAATGTGATAACATGAATCATCCCGAATTTTTCACTCAAGAAAAGTTCGGGATTTTTTATTGTAAAGTAGAAAACTATGGCCAATAGCATCTCTGTAAAATTCAGGATGTCTCATGTTTTGTACTTGTAATGAGGGTACTACTCCTCCGAACAATCCTTCGACCTTTAATATACCATAAAAAAAGCCCTTCCCCCGCGCAGGCAGGAGAAGGGCTAACTATTTTTCGCCGATCAGGGATCGGCGTTACTTGGACTGAATCATCTTCTTCGTTGCGCTGTCTGTCGTCGTTTCTACCGTGTAATACAGCACCCCGACCGTATTCAACAACTGGCGATCGATCGCAAAAGTGTTGTAACCTTTCGCAAAGTCGCCCTGTTGTGTGAAAATCATTCGGCCCGTTTCGTCAAACACACGAAGCGTTGCGTTAGCTGCTTCTGGCAAGTGGAAACCGATGAATGTTTTGTTCACAAACGGGTTCGGCTGGTTTTGATACAACTCGAAGCCTACACCAGAGATCACGGAACCTGCTGCGCCATTGAA
>JALHMA010000361.1:0-748 GCA_022844265.1 Saprospiraceae bacterium
GTCACTGACAGACCCCCCGACACTACAACGCGAGCAGCCTCATCACTATGGCGCGAACAAAATCTTACTACATCAAACCTAATCCATCATGCGCTTCGAAAATAATACAATATTCCACGTTTACAACCAGGGCAATAACCGGCAACAGATTTTCTTTAGTCCCGAAAATTACTTGTTTTTCCTGCGGAAAATGCGGGAGTATGTATGCCCTTACGCAGATTTTTTGTGCTATTGTTTGATGCCGAATCATTTTCACTGGTTGGTGTATGTAAGGGAAACGGTGCTGGAGGTAGCCCGACAAGAGATGCCTGCGCGTAGTGTCGGGGTGACTGACAGTCACCCCGACACTACAAAGCGAACGCTCAATCAATCCATTGGGATTTTATTGCGATCCTACGCCCGGGCCATCAATATTCAAGAAAACAGAACAGGATGTTTATTCAGGGAAGAAACCAAAGCCAAAGACGGCTGGGAAGACCCCTACCTCACCCTGCTCCACCCCAATTACGGCAAAGTCTGGCAAAACTGGGAGATGTACGGGCATACCTGTTTTAATTACATACACAATAACCCTGTCGAAGCGAGACTATCACGCACTGCGGAAAATTGGGAATATTCTTCTGCAAAAGATTTTGCCGGTTTGCGAAATGGGAGACTATGCAATCAAAAATTGGCCAAAGAGTTGCTTTTTTTGAGGTGATTGTGTGTAGTGTGGGGGTGACGGGACTTGGCCCCGACACCCTACGCG
>JALHMA010000361.1:758-6093 GCA_022844265.1 Saprospiraceae bacterium
GTTTTGATTTTTTTGTGGTTTTTGTGTGTTGTGTGGGGGTGACTGACAGTCACCCCGACACTACAGCGCGAGCAGCCTCGTCGCTATGGCGCGACCAAAATCTTACTACATCAAACCTAATCCATCATGCGCTTCGAAAAAAATACAATATTCCACTTGAGGTGCATTTATGTGTAGTGTCGGGGTGACTGACAGTCACCCCGACACTACAGGTGACAACCAGGGCACAAACCGACAACAGGTTTTCTTCCAACCAGAGAATTACCTATTTTTCCTGCGAAAAATGTCAAAACAAGCATATCGCGCAGGAAAAATTTCCATTTGAAAAACAATATCGTTCTTCGCCCCGCTTAAACTTTCTGTTCAACTTTAGTCCTTGCACAATGAAACAATCTCTGCTCTCCTTCCTGGTCTGCTGTATTACTGCTGTCAGCCTGTCGGCACAAGATGCCACGCCTGTCATGACGCGTTATTTACTTGAAAACAAAGAAAAATGGGGCCTCGGCACGGAGGAAGCCACCCGGGGCTGGGTCATTTCAGACCAGTACACGAACAGGCAAACCGGAATTACACACGTATATGTACAACAAACGATCAATGGTTTGAAACTGCACAATGCGGTGAGTGCAGCCGCTATCAAAAACGAAAAGATAGCCGTATTCAACAGCCGGTTCACGCCCGGTGCTGCCGGCATGTCCAATGCCGTACCCGGCGCGCAGCAAATCAGTGCGCAGGAAGCCGTGTTGCGCGCGGCAGAAGGGGTACAAGTAGCCATAACAGGTTTAAAAGCCGACGATACGCCGCAGCCGGACAAGCAGCTGAGCGTTTTTACGGCAACAGGCGATGTGAAAAAGCCCGTCAAGGTTTTTCCGGTGTATCAAAAAATGGCCGACCACATTCGTTTGGCCTGGAATGTTGAAATTCAATCCAAAAGCGATTGGTGGAGCATTCGGGTAGACGCCATTACCGGGCAGGTGCTGGACAAATCCAATTACACCGTGTATTGCCAATTTAGCCCGGATGCTTTTACCCATACGCATTCGGAACGTTGTGGGCCGACGAGTGAAATGCTACCGGCAACAAATGGACCGGAAAACCTGAATGCAACATCCAGTTACCGCGTATTTCCATTCCCGGGTGAAAGTCCGAACCACATTGCCCATCAACTGGTCGATGATCCTTTTGATCTCGTTGCTTCCCCTTACGGCTGGCATGACACGGATGGAGTTCCTGGCGCCGAATACACTATCACCCGTGGCAACAATGTGTATGCTTCGGAAGATCGAGACGATAATAACAGCCCTGGGTACAGCCCCGACGGCGGTGCTGACCTTGTGTTCAACTTCCCATATCTACCCAATCAGCAGCCCATAGTCTGGCAGGATGCAGCCATCACCAACCTGTTTTATGCCAACAATATGATCCATGACATTACCTATCGCTACGGTTTTGATGAAGTGGCAGGTAATTTTCAGGCAAACAACTACGGACGCGGAGGGGAAGGCGGCGACGCTGTTCAGGCGGATGCGCAGGACGGATCGGGTAACAACAACGCCAATTTTTCCACACCACCCGACGGTCAGAGCGGTCGGATGCAGATGTATGTCTGGACGGTAAATTCGTCCGACAGTATTACGGTCCTTTCGCCTGCCGGTATTGCAGGTAAATACAGTGCGCCCGGGGCTGCTTTCGGACCGTCCGTAACGACGACGATAACGGGTGAACTGGTACTGGTAACAGACGATACCGACCCCGCCTCAGACGGCTGCAACACCATTTTAAACGGTGCGGAACTCAACGGTAAAATCGCCGTAATAGACCGGGGCAACTGTAATTTCACCGTGAAAGTGAAAGCCGCTCAAGACCAGGGCGCTATTGCTGTGATCGTTTGCAACAATACCGGCGCCGCTCCCAATGCCATGTCCGGCACCGATGCATCCATCACCATTCCTTCGGCTATGATTTCCTTAGCCGACTGCCAGATCATCAAAGCGGCTATGGCTACCGGTCCGGTCAGCCTGAGTTTCTCACCTTCCGAAGGCCCTGCCGACCACGACAGCGACGTGGACAACGGGATTATCGCACATGAATACGGACACGGTATTTCAAACCGCCTGACCGGTGGGCCTTCCAATACGGATTGTCTGAATAACGACGAACAAATGGGCGAAGGCTGGAGCGATTGGTATGCACTGATGACAACGATAAAACCGGCGGACGATCGTTTTACACTTCGTCCGATGGGAACCTATTCGCTCGACCAACCCGTTGACGGAGACGGCATCCGCAGGCAGGTGTATTCCACAGATTTGAGTGTTTATACCTTTACTTACGGGGATTTACCCGGTACGCAGGGCGCAGTACATGCAATCGGCGAAATTTGGGCAGGGATGCTTTGGGGACTTAGCTGGGACTTGATTGATCAATACGGGTATGACCCGGATCTTTTTTCGGGTACGGGTGGTAATAATATCGCCCTGCACCTGGTCACGGAAGGTATGAAACTGCAAGCCTGCAGCCCCGGTTTTGTCGATGGCCGCGACGGGATTCTTATGGCAGATCAATTGCTGTACAACGGCGCCAACCAATGCCTGATATGGGAGGCTTTTGCACGCCGCGGACTGGGTTTTTCAGCCAAACAAGGCAGTAGTTTCGATCACACAGACGGTACGGAGGCTTTTGATGTGCCTCCCTTTTGTCAGACCGCTGTGCTCGCTCCGATAGCGGGTTTCAACGTTGACCAGACCAGCAGGTGTTTAGATAAGGCCATTTTCCAGTTTACAGATCAGTCGCAAAACCTCGCACAGTACTGGCTCTGGGATTTCGGCGATGGCAATACATCCACAGAGACCAACCCGGTGCATCAGTATTCCGCGGCAGGCACCTATACCGTTTCTCAAAAAGTAACCAATAACATCAGTGTCGATTCCATTGTCTTTACCGACCTGATCGCCGTGACGACTTTACCGGTCCCCAGTGTTGCGTCCGCTGTAATTTGCGCCGGTGATTCCGCTCAACTAACCGCCGTTTTGGGTACTGCCGGCAATACGGCTGAATGGAAAGACGACAATGGGAATATCGTATTTGAAGGTACTACTTTCAGCACGCCGGCCCTGCTGAACACCACTACATACCTGGTGAGTGAAGCAGAAAATGTACCGGTGCAAAATGTTGGTCCGGCAGGCCCTGCCAACGGCGGCAATCACAACACGACCTTTCTTGCCCGGATGTTTTTCACAACTGAAAAGGCTGTTATCATCAAATCGGCGCTCGTCCGCGCACAGGGCGCAGGCGAACGGGAAATCCGGCTTTACAATGCATCAGGAGATGTGATTCAGTCCGTTACGCTCAATGTTCCCAATGGGGAGAGCCGTATTGCGCTGAATTTAAAGGCGCCTTCACAAGGCGATTTTTCCGTAGGCGCCGGCCCTTTTGTCAATCTTTTCCGGGATAATGCCGATGTGGTGTATCCATTCAATATTGACGGCCTGGTCTCGATTACGGGATCCAATGCAGGGCAGGACGGTTTTTACTACTATTTTTACGACTGGGAAGTACAGGAACTGCCTTGCCGGAGTGCGGAAATACCCGTAACTGTCACGGTGACGCCGGGGCCGATTGCCAATTTCAGTACGGCACTCAGCAATACAACGGCTACTTTCAGCGACCTGTCTACGGGCAACCCGGGTAGCTGGGCCTGGGATTTTGGCGACGGCGCCACTTCCAACCAACAAAACCCGGTACATACCTACAATGCGCCGGGCGTTTACAATGTCAGCCTTACGGTCAGCAACGGCGTATGCAGCCATGTATTCACCCAGATAGTCGACTTTTCTACCGGAATCAATACCCTGAATCCGGATCAATTCGACGTGCTGTTGTCTCCCAATCCGGCGGCCGGGCATACGAATCTGACGCTGAAGGGCATTCCGGGCGGGCGTTTTGTACAAATTGACCTGTTCAGCGCCGACGGACGTTTGGTGCAAAACAAACTGTTCGATACCTTGCAGGGTGTAGTGGTTCCAATGGACCTCGAAGCGTTGCCTGCCGGTCTGTACCTGGTTAAAATCAGTGCGGGAAATGGTGTGGTGACGAGGAAACTTGCGGTAGAATAGTGTTTTTTAGTGTTTAGTGTATGGTGTTTAGGGTTTAGGGTTTAGGGGGCTTCGGGCTTGGCCGCCCGCGCGCCCTGAAGGGGAGTACATCGAAACAGGTGAATAATTATTTATTTTTAATGCCCAGATTGTCAATCTGTTTCGATGTACTCCCCTTCAGGGGTCGGGGGCGGCCAAGCCCGAAGCCCCCTAAACACTAAACACCATACACTAAACACCACTCAATATGTTGAGACTCGAATTTGTCATTCACCTGGTGTGTTGGTCCCTCTATACATTTATTGCAATGTATGGCCGGGGAGAATATTGGAATGCCATGGAGCAGTCCAATATGGTCATGGCATTCGTGTCCTTTCCGGTCGCCTTTTTTGCGAATGCTTTTTACTTGTTCCCCCGTTTTTTCAACCGGAAACAATGGGGCGCGTACGGTGCGCTGCTATTGGCCGGTTATGTATGTCTGGAAGCAATCAGGGCTGTATGGATTGCGTCTGACCCGAATATGCCCGATTTTCAGCAGGTATTTATGGGCGCGCATGATGTGCTGACGCCGGTCTTTTTCGGCTATCTGTTTGCTTTCGTTTATGCTTCGGTCAAAAACTGGAGCAAGCAGACCAAAGAAATCGAGCAACTGAAAAAAGCAAATATCGCCGCTGAACAGGCTGTTTCGGATACGCCTGAAAAAACCGAACCGGTGCAAAACCTGGCGACACCCAACGACTTTTTCTTTGTACAAACGGGAAATGCCAAAAAACGTATGGCTTTCAAAGACATCCTGTACATTTCGGGTGAGGGTAATTATGTCTATTACATCACGGCTGCTGAAAAGGTGCTCGTCCGAAAAAGTATCCGGGAGGTTTTACAAACGCTGCCCGTTTCTGATTTTATGCAAATCCACCGATCCTTTGTGGTCGCCTTGCGGCAGATTGAAAAGGTACAGGACAACCATGTGTATATTGGAGGCGAGCGAATTCCGGTGAGTAGTTCGTACAGGGAAGTGTTTTTGCAAACAATCGATGCTTTGTCGTGAGTAGTGAGTAGTGAGTAGTGAGTAGTGAATAGTGAGTTGTGAATGAATCCCGCTTGGTCTCCTTTTTGAATTTGGCTTGGGTTTTTCAGGCCTGTAATCGTGAATCGTGTTTAGTGTGTGGTGTTTAGTGTTTCGGCCGCTTCGCCTTTGGCAGTGTTAATATTTTGGCCAAATTTTCAAAAACACCAAAGGC
>JALHMA010000362.1 GCA_022844265.1 Saprospiraceae bacterium
TGCGCTGCTTCATTGTTAAGGCAGCATTATTATGAATTTCCATGCCGCAAAAAAAACAAAAATAGGGTATAACCTAAGCAAATAATTCATTTAGTGTTTAGGGCGCTTCGCCTTTGGCATCCGTGGGTATCTTCGCCTAGAATACTTATGGATGCTAAAGGCGAAGCGCCCTAAACACTAAACACTAAACACTAAACACTATACACCATAAACCTCTTCCACCGGTTCCTTCTCCGCTTCTTTGTGTTCCATCCAGGGTGCATGGCTGCGTTTTTTCCCGCTCAAAAATATGTACATGGCGGGAATAACGAAGAGGGTCAGTACCAGTGAAAACATCAAGCCCCCTACGACGACCACACCCAGTCCGATGCGGCTGGTGGCGGCGGCGCCCAGCGACAGGGCAATAGGCAGGGCGCCCAGGGCGGTTGCCAAAGTTGTCATCAGGATCGGGCGCAAACGCGCTTGAGAAGCCTGCCACACGGCCTGAAGTTTATCCATACCTGCATCGCGTTTCTGGTTGGCAAATTCGACAATCAGGATACCATTTTTCGTCACGAGGCCGATCAGCATAATCATACCGATCTGCGAAAAGATATTGAGGGTATTGCCGGTCAGGTACAAACTCAACAGAGCACCGGCCAGCGCCAGCGGCACCGTCAGCATAATAATGAGCGGGTCACGGAAACTTTCAAACTGCGCCGCCAGAATGAGGTAAATCAACAACAGCGCCAGCAAAAAAGCGAAAGAAGTATTTCCGCTGCTTTCCTCGAAGTCGCGGGAAGGGCCGCTCAGGTCGGTTTCAAAAGTGTCGTCCAGCAATTGGCCTGCAATACGTTCCATCGATTCGATACCTTCTCCCAGGGTTTTGCCCGGCGACAGGGAAGCGCTGATGGTGGCCGATTTGTAGCGGTTGTAGTGGTACAACTGCGGCGGGCTGCTGGTCTCCTCAAAACGGACAATATTGTCGAGTTGTACCATTTCGCCCCGGTTGTTGCGCACGAAGAGGGCAGCCAGATCGAGCGGTTCGTCGCGGTTGCTGCGGTCGACCTGTCCGATGACCTGGTACTGTCTTCCGTTTTGCAGGAAATAACCGAAACGACGCCCGGAGAGCGCCAATTGCAGCATCTGGCTCACATCGAGCACATTGACGCCCAATTCGGCGGCTTTCAGGCGGTCGATGGTTACCTGTAGTTCGGGTTTGTTAAATTTCAGGTTGACATCCACATTGGCGAAGACGGGATCTTTGCGCGCTTCTTCAAGGAATTTGGGCACCACCTCTTTCAATTTTTCAAAATCCAGGTTCTGCAATACAAATTGCACCGGCAGCCCCCGCCCGAAACCAACCGAAATCGTCTGTTCCTGGTCGGGGAACATGCGCGCTTCGGGCATTTTTTTGGTCATCGTCAGGAGTTTTTCATAAATCTGCGCCTGACTTCTGTTCCGCTCCTCGGGATCACTCAGCAGCAAACTGACAAAACCGGAGTTGGTACTCGCTGCTCCGAAGCCTGGCGCCGTTATGCCGAAAACCATCTTGTTTTCGGGAAAAGAATCCATTATTTTTTGGGAAAGATTGTAGATAATCGTTTCCATTTTATCGTAGTCTGTTCCTTCCGGCCCCGACAGGTTGGTGCGGATGACACTGCGGTCTTCCAAAGGCGCCAGTTCGCTTTTGAGTTGTCCCTGAAAAAACCAGATCATGCCGAAACAAGCGACAAGTATGACCAGGCTGAACCAGCGATAATTCAGAAAGGAACGCAGGGCACTTCCATACACCCGGTCCATACCGCGGAAAAACGGTTCCGTCGCATTGTAAAAACGGCCGTGTTCTTTGATGTTTCCACCCAGTTTAACATTCAAAACAGGTGTGAGCGTTAGGGAAACGAATGCAGAAATAAGCACCGCACCCGCTACCACAATCCCGAACTCGCGGAATAAACGTCCCGTGAACCCCTGTAAAAAAACAACCGGAATAAACACGACCGCCAGCGTGATGGAAGTGCTGACGACGGCGAAAAATATTTCCCTTGTTCCTTCCCGCGCTGCCGTCCACTTATCCATGCCGGCTTCTATTTTTTTAAAAATATTTTCCGTCACCACAATCCCGTCGTCGACCACCAGGCCCGTTGCCAGTACGATTGCCAGCAGCGTCAGTACATTGATACTGAAGCCAAAAATGTACATGATGAAAAATGCCCCGATCAGCGACACCGGAATGTCGATCAGCGGACGCAGGGCAATGATCCAGTTGCGAAAAAACAGGTAAATAATCATCACCACCAGTCCGATAGCTATAAATAGCGTTTCGGTTACTTCACTGATGGCTCTGCGTACAAAACGCGATTTGTCAATCCCCACGTTCATCACGATATCCGGGGGCAGTTCTTTTTGTATTTGATCGTAGCGGCGGTAAAATTCATCTGTTATTTCTACCCAGTTGGAGCCGGGCTGGGGAATCACTGCCAGCGATACGCCCTGCACCAGGTTGCGCCGCGCGCCGGTTTCTTCATTTTCAGGCCCCAGCACTGCTTCGCCAATATCGCGGAAGCGCACCACTCCGGCGCCGGGCGTTTGGCGGATAATCATATCGTTGAAATCTGTTTCCGTTTGCAGCCTGCCGAACACTTTCACTGTAAGTTCCGTGGCATCGCCGCGCACTTTGCCGCCGGGCAATTCTACGTTTTCGCGTTCCAGCGAGTTCAGCACATCCTGTGCCGTCAGCCCGTAGGCATTCATCCGCACAGGATCCATCCACAAACGCATGGAAGGTCTTTTGGAGCCGAAAATATTGACTGCTGAAACGCCCGGTATGGTCTGTATCTTCTCCAGGATAACATTTTCCGCATAATCCGACAGCTCCATAATATTGCGCGTGCTGCTCTGAATCGGCACGAACAGGATAGGATCACCACTGGCGTCGGCTTTGGTCACTACCGGCGGCGCATCGATATCCTGTGGCAGGCTGCGCTGTGCCTGGCTGACTTTATCGCGCACGTCATTGGCAGCCTGTTCGAGTTCGATGTTGAGATCGAATTCTACTGTGATGTTGCTGCTACCCAGCGCCGAAGTACTGGATACTGTACGAATACCCGCTATCCCATTGATGGCTTTTTCCAAAGGCTCGGTGATCTGACTTTCCACTACATCGGCACTGGCCCCGGTATAGTTGGTGCGCACGGAGATATTGGGCGGGTCGATGGCCGGATATTCGCGTACGCCGAGAAAACTGTACCCGATCGCTCCAAAAAGAACGATCAGGATACTCATTACCGTAGCAAATACGGGACGGCTGAGGGAAAGATCGGATAGATTCATGTTCTAATTTAACTTAAACGGTGCAACCATCCTGAATTCAGGAATCGTGACTTCAAAAAGAGATTCGTCGTCGCGACGCGACATCAGGTAAGTGCCGGACATTTTGCCAAACTCGGTACCAAGGTCGCAATAAGAATCGTAAGCATGGATTTCGCCGGGTAATAATACCGGTTGCAGACCAATCACGCCTTCTCCTTCTACTTCGCGTACCTGTCCATCGGAGTCGCGAATAACCCAGTGCCGACGCAGCAACTGCACAGTATGCGGACTTCCATTTTCAATCGTAATATGATAGCCGAATATGAACTTGGATTGTCGTGGATTGGAGTGGAAAGGCATGTATTGCGTTTCCACGCTGACTGTAATCCCGTTCGTTGTAAAGATTTCCATGGTGCGAAGATTGTGTACGCAAACATATAATAAAGAGTGGAAATCCTTTTTTGAAAAAATTGTTCATAAAAAGGTGTTTCGTTTTTAGGCCGCTTCGCTTAAACATAAAACACCAAACCCGAAACACTCAAAAAAAAGCCGGGTCCAGATTGCTCCAGCCCGGCATAAGGTAACGTTACTAAACACGGGTAATTTATGAAAAATCAAAGATTTTTTATAAAATCAATGACTTGCTGTTCGCTCATTTTTTGAGGTTGAAGGGTCAATGTATTTGCTCCGCCGGTTTCATCCTCTTTACTTCCCAACCAGAATTGATTGCCTAATTTGCTCACCGTTACCACCTGAACCGGGAATCCCTGGGGGACAAATGGGGCGCAAAACCGAAAATCAGCAGCCTGGTATTTCAGTGGCACAACAGACTGCATATTTTCAAATACCATGTATACCTGTGTATTCTGATCTGAAAACCCAAGTGGTAATTCAACACAATAACTACTATTTGGTTCTTCCAGCATACGTCCGGCACATACCCAGCGCAAGGTGGGTACCAGCAATTGATAACCCAACTGAAAAGGTGGCGTACCTGATACCTGCCATTCGGAGGCTGTAACCGGCTGATTGGCGCCCGACCACCCTGTGAATACATCCATTGTGCCGGAAGTATTGGAAAACAACTGGTTGGCGATGAGCGGCAACGTTCCGGGTATTTGAATTCTCAATAAATTTCCCTGCGTTAATTGTAGTTCCTGTCCGTTGCAGGTAGCCTTCAAATGCAGTATTCCGTCGCTTTCCAGTACCCTGTTTTCGGTCGTAACCGTGCCGGTATTGCGCGCAATCAGGTCTCCTTTGCTTTGTATTTCAATTACTTCCAGCCGGAAATCGGGACAAGTGCTGCACGGAACGACTACGCCGGAGGCATTCGAAAACAATTGATCCAGGTGATTTAGAAAGATCCGTACGCCGCCCGCAGTAACAAATAAGGTGTCGGCCTCCCGGTTGTTCAAAACCAATACGGATTGCGTCTGCGCTGCGGGGACTTGTTGCAACGCCAGTGAAATCTCGGCGACCGATATATCGTAAGGACGGAATATTTCCACATCTTTACGACAACTCCAACCCGCCAGCATCATGAATATAGCCAGCCATGTAGTTCTCAAAATATGTCAGTTTAGATGCTTAAGAATGGTTTGTGAGGTTTAGATAGTTTAGAGGCTTCGTCTTCAGACTTTTGTCCTGATTCTTCTTCCAATACTACCTTTTTTAGGGTATAAATATTGTGAATTCAAGCACAACAGAGATACAAGTGCAGGCAAAAGCGCTGCTTGCAGGGGCAATTTTTCAATCAAAAATCCGGGTAACACCCACATTCAGTCCCATCATACCGTAGCGTTGCTCTACCGGATGGCCCGGAATATTAACAGGGCGCAGCACCATTCTTACATAAGGTTCGGCAAAAACACGCAGGCGCGGACGCAGGTGGCAGAACCACTGTACGCTGCCGATAGCGCTCAGTCCGGCTTTTGCGCGGAATACATCGACCGTGCCGCTGCCGGGTGTAAAATAAGCCGGTTGCCCATCCTCGGGAGACAGGATGGCGCCGCGTTTCCAGAACAATACATTGAGCGCAATCCCGCCATTAAGACTCACGCCGGTACGCCCATTGCGCAATTCCACACCAACTTCCAGGGGCACATCCAGCATCCCGAAACGATTGAACGTTTTCAGGTACTGCTCGCCGTACTCCACACTCAGCGTATCGATCACCGTGACGGGTTGTCCATTGATAATCTGCGTGGTCTGCCGGATCGTCACTTCCACTGAGTTGGGATCAATAAATTCAAACACTTCCGTGATCTGGTCATAATGCAGTCCGCTGCGCAACAAAAAATGGCGATCCAGCAACAGCGAACCCCGCAAGCCGGCGCTGAACGACCAGTCTCTTGTTTCCGTATTGCGGCGTTGCGCCAGGTAAGGCTGGTTATCCGGGCCGGTGCGCATTTCTTTGCGGGTCAGCGAAGGGCCTATGTATGCGTCGAGCAGGAAAACATTGGGGTGCTCCGCGAAATCATAACAATTCCGGGTTTCTTTTTTGTTGCGAATGATATTCTTATCAGGAATGAGGGATGAGGGATGAGGGATGAGGGGACGAGCGGGTGAGAAGTGAGAAGTGAGAAGTGAGAAGTGAGAAGCGAGCGGTGAGAGGGCGTCGGTTGTTGGAATGGCCTCTGTCTGTTTTATGGAAGCGACCCTGTCAGCAGGGGCTTCAGTAGTCTGCGCAATATCTGGTATTGGCTGTTGCAAGGGCTTCAACCCGGGCAATGCTGCTTGTGT
>JALHMA010000363.1 GCA_022844265.1 Saprospiraceae bacterium
GCTTGGGCTGGGTATATGTGTGGGGGCGCAGGCGCATCCCGGCGCCGGCAACAGGGATCACTACTTTCATGGGCAGAGCACGAATAGGCAGGCGGGTTTGCGCCTGCATTGCAAAGGTAGGGTTGTTTTTTGGAATCAACTTGTCTGTATAACGCTACCAGATTACAGTAATGCCTTCCGATTCATATTGTTTCATTTGCTCGTCCTTGCTCAGGATTGGAATAGTCAGACATTTTGCTTGCCAGATCAACATTCTGTCAAACGGATCCTTGTGGTAGAACTTTGTCAATTTGTGATAAGTAGCGCACTGCTCTGCATCTAATGGCAATGTTTCAATATTCATTTCTTCACAAATAGCGGGAAAGTCGTCAGGTTGCACATGCATCAACCCCAACTTGCCTAAGGCATGTTTCAGCGAGATTTCCCAGAAACTAATAACGCTAACCATAATACGCTGTTCGGGGTCTTCAATAATTTGCCTGACTTTATTTGATAATTTGGACGGTTGAACAATCGACCAAATAAGTGCGTGTGTATCAAGTAAATACGTCATAGGCCAATAAATTCTTCCTCGCTCATCTTAAAATCTTCGTGGAATACAGCAGTTGCTTTGCCGGCCAACAGCCCAAGAGTGCGCTTTTTGCGGGGGCGGGAGGAACGCGGTACGATGTAAGCAACAATTTCTTTTTTCTTGCCAAAAGCAATGGCTACTTCTTCTCCAGCGCGCACCCATTCCAGTATTTGTGAAAAGTTAGTCTTGAAATCGCCAATCGTGAAGGTTTTCATGATCTTTTTTTCTACAAAATTACTGCAAAGTTGTCAAGTTGTCAAGCAAATCCTTAAAATGGGTGTCTAAGAGTTATTTGATCTATACTACCTTAGCATGGAGAATTCGATCGCTAAAATGAAATCTACATGAACAGAAGGAAATTTCTACACGATTCCCTGATCGGCGCAGTTGGTTTTTCAACGCTCAACAGTTCGTTCGTGCAAGGTTGCCTCGTGCCGCGTTCCAAAACCAGATTAGGTGTGGCGCTGGTCGGACTGGGTTATTACAGCACCGATTTGCTGGCGCCGGCGCTCCAGTTGACAGAACATTGCTACCTGGCCGGCATTGTAACTGGTACGCCTGAAAAAGCCGAACGCTGGATGCAGCGGCACAAGATCCCCGAAAAGAACGTGTACAACTACCAGAACTTTGACACGATCGCCAACAACCCCGATATCGATGTTATTTACATCGTACTGCCTCCTTCGATGCACGCCGAATATGTGATAAAAGCAGCCAGGGCGGGCAAACATGTCTGGTGTGAAAAACCGATGGCCATGACCGCCGTGGAATGCCAGCAAATGATAACGGCCTGCGAACAAAACAAAGTAAAACTCAGCATCGGATACCGCATGCAGCACGAGCCGAATACGCAAACCATCATCGGATTTGGCAAAACCAAACCGTACGGCGCGATTCAAAAAGTAGCGGCTTCGGCGGGTTACCGCGACGGCCGCACCAACCACTGGAAACAGCAAAAAAGTATGGGCGGCGGCGCGACATACGATATGGGGGTGTATTGCATCAATGCGACCCGTTATACGACCGGCCTGGAGCCGATCAGCGTACTTGCTACACAATCTACAGACCGGCCTGATATTTACACGGAAGTGGACGAAACCATGCAGTTTGAACTGGAATTCCCCAACGGGATTCAAGCCGTTTGTGAAACCAGTTTCGGAAAAGGAATGAACAACCTGCAGGTAGATTGCGCCAACGGCTGGTACAAATTAGCACCGTTTCAGTCCTACTCGGGTATCGACGGTATCACGAGCGACGGCAAATTGCTGAATGCCAAAGTCAACAACCAGCAGGCCCGGCAAATGGACGACGATGCGCTGGCCATTATGCACAATAAAAACGTGCTGGTGCCGGGCCTGGAGGGAATGATGGATGTTAAAGTGGTAGAAGCGATTCACCGCTCGGTGCGGGAAGGGAAACGAATGGGGATTTGAGGGGACGACAAGCCGGCAAGAATTCTATGAAAGTCGCGAGATTGGAGATTTCCATTGCATCAATGCTATTGTGATGTCTTAATTTCTTTTTTAAAAGTCATAGAATTCAACATACAAAACAAATTGTCCCTGTTATACGGTTGGTCTGGATTTAAGGTGTATTCAGCAATTAAAAGTTTATCCGTAAGCGTATTTATCCCAAAAAATATCGTTTTGCACTTGCCCTTATTATTAACTTCCGATAAGACACCAACTAACTCGTTGAAATGCATATTTTTAAATGAATAGTCGTCTGAAAAGATCGAATCAATTTCAAATCCCCTAATTATTACTTGTCTGGCAGTGGAATCATTATAGAATTTTTTATTGCGATACCATGCTAACTTCAAAGTATCTTCTTGATGGCCGTATTTTTTTGAATCAAGAGGCCCCCAGCTTTCAAAGAATTCAAATTTATAGACAAAGTTGGTATCCAACATATATGTTATGGTGGTACCTCCTGCTGTAATCGTTTCCTTTTTTTGAAAGGCCCCGCATTGGAGATTATTTTGCTTTGTACAACTCCCAAAAGAAATAGTACAAAGAAGTATGAAGATTGGAACCCATTGTATTTTCAACATAATAACCAATTTAAGTCCCGAGTAGATAAAACACAAGCCCCATGGGGCGATAATATCATCACCAATATTGTCGCCCCGCTGGGGCTTGTGTTTTAGGTAGGCTTGTATACTACAAATATGACCGCCCCGCTGGGGCTGGAACCTTAAACATACCGATTCAGCAAATTCTCAAACATTTCCTGCCTGCCGCTCTTTTGCTCCGGCTCGCCGTTGCGCTGCGCTATTTTTTGCAGGTCTTTCAGTTTCAGTTTGCCGGCTTCAAAAGCCTTGCCTTCTTCCGAATCGAAGGAAGCGTAGCGCTCCGTCATCAGTTTTTTGTAGGCAGAATTTTCCAGCACCTCATGCGCAGCCAGCAAGGCCCGCGCAAAAACGTCCATGCCGCCGATGTGCGCGTGGAAAATATCCTCCAGATCAGTGGAGTTGCGGCGCGTTTTGGCGTCGAAATTGACGCCACCGCCCTGGATACCGCCAGCCTGTAAAATGACCATCATGGCCTCGGTGAGTTCCATCACGTTGTTGGGAAACTGATCGGTATCCCAGCCGTTCTGGTAGTCGCCGCGATTCGCGTCGATGGAGCCGAGCATGCCTGCATTGGCGGCTACCTGGAGTTCGTGCTGGAAAGTATGCAGCGCCAGCGTCGCGTGGTTGACTTCGATATTGAGTTTGAAATCCTTGTCCAGGCCGTGTTCACGCAGGAAACCAACACAGGTCGCCGCGTCGAAATCATATTGGTGTTTGCTGGGTTCCATTGGTTTGGGTTCAATGAAAAAAGAACCTTTGAAACCTGATTTGCGGGCGTAGTCTTTGGCCATGTGCAGGAAACGCGCCAGGTGGTCGAGTTCCTTTTTCATGTTCGTATTGAGCAGACTCATGTAGCCTTCGCGGCCACCCCAGAAGACATAGTTTTCGCCGCCGAGTTTGATGGTGGCATCGAGAGCATTTTTCACCTGCGCGCCGGCGTAGGCCACTACGGCAAAGTCAGGATTGGTAGCCGCTCCGTTCATGTAGCGCGGATTGGAAAACAGGTTTGCGGTGCCCCACAGCAGTTTGACACCTGATTCCGCCTGTTTTTGCGCAGCGTAGTCGGTTATTTTTTGCAGGCGCCGTTCGCTTTCCCGCAGCGTCGGCCCTTCCTGCACCAGGTCAAAATCATGAAAACAGTAGTACGGTATACCAATTTTGGTGATGAATTCGAAAGCGGCATCCATTTTATCGTAGGCCTGCTGTACCGGATTTTTCGCTTCCAGCCAGGGAAATGCTTTGGTGCCCGGACCGAAAGGGTCGCCACCCGTTCCGCAGAGCGTGTGCCAGTACGCCACCGCGAATTTGAAGTGCTCGTTCATGGTTTTCCCACCTACTTTCTGGTTGGCATTGTACCAACGAAAAGCGAGCGGATTGTCGGACTTAGGCCCTTCGTACTGGATGGAAGAGATGTTTTTGAAGTAAGTGCGGTCGCCGGTGATTACGTTCATTTAGTAATGATGAATGATGAATGATAAATGATGAATAAATGGGATTTCTGGGGATAGGACAATTTGGCTTTGGGGCAATGTCGTTGATTTAAGGGTAGTGAAGAGATGTCATCTCCTGACGAAGGAAGGAGGTGACATCTCGAAACGGCCGTTTCTCAGTAAGTTTCCGCTACGAGATGTCACTTGCTCCTGCGTCGCAAATGACACCTCTTCGTTAAAGCAATCTGGCTTTATTCTGGCGAATGTAGGGCAACATTCAATTCCTTTTTCCATTTTTCGTAGGCCATCCGGTATGCCTCGTTTGCTTTTTCAGGCTCATAGCGATGTACGATCGTTCCTCCCTGCATGGCCTCTTCCACGCTGCTGTAAATACCCACGGATACTCCGGCGGCCTTGGCGGCGCCGACGGCGCCGGTGGTAGCGTGCATTTCAATGTCGCTGCCTACCAGCGTAGCGATGGTTTTTGAAAAAATAGCGGACTGGAACAAATTGTCATTGCCGACGCGCAGCATTTTTACAGGAATATGCATGTCGCGCAATGCTTCCATGCCATATACAAAGGCAAAAGCGATGCCTTCGAGGCTAGCCCGAAAAATATGGCGTTTGTCATGCCGGTTAAAATGCAGACCGAGCAGCCGCGATCCGGGCGTACGGTTGCCCAGCATCCGTTCGGCGCCGTTGCCGAAGGGCAGTACCGTTACACCGTCCGAACCGATGGCCACTGAACTTGCGGCCTGCTCCATGTCGGAGTAACTCAGGGAATTGTCGCCGATGATTTGCCGGATAAAACGGTATTGGCTGCCCGATCCGTTGATACAGAGCAGGATACCAGTGAGCGGACTTTCGGGCGTATAATTCACATGTGCAAAGCCGTTGACCCGCTGTTGCGGATCGTGCAAAGGTTTCGCTGAAACGGCATAAACTACACCGGAAGTGCCCCCGGTAGCAGCCACCTCGCCCGGGCGGAGTACATTTAAGGAAAGCGCGTTGTTGGGCTGGTCGCCGGCCCGGTAACCGACCGGTATGCCGGATGGGAGACCAAGCGCCGCTGCTGCTGCTGCATGGAGCCGGCCCTGCTGTTCAAAAACGCCCCGAACCGGCGGCAGCATCGACTCCGGGATTTCATAGTACTCCAGTAGTTTTTCGGCGAGTCCGTTTGTCGTGAAATCCCAAAAAATACCTTCTGACAATCCGGTTACGGTCGAACAAATTTCGCCGGTCATGCGGTAGGCGATATAATCGCCGGGCAGCATGATCTTGTCAATTTTTTTGAAAATATCCGGCTCATTTTCCCTGATCCAGCGCAGTTTGGAAGCCGTAAAATTGCCGGGGGTATTGAGGTAATGTTCCAGGCAATACTCTTCTCCAATGGCCTTAAATGCTTTTTCTCCAATGGACACTGCCCGGCTGTCGCACCAGATAATGGATGGGCGCAGCACTTCGCCCTGCGCATCCAGGGCTACGAGGCCGTGCATCTGGTAGGCGATTCCGATGGCGGCGATCTGACCGGGGGCCACCTGCGTTTTGTCCAACAGTTTACGGCAGGCCTGGCATACCGCCTCCCACCATGCATCCGGGTGCTGTTCGGCCCAGTCGGGATGCGCCGCCATAATATCCATTTCCCGCTCAGGATGCTGAGCGGCGCCAATGATTTGGCCGGTGGCAGCCTCTATGATCGCAGCCTTGATAGAAGAAGAACCGATGTCGAAACCAAGTAAATACAAGGGAGGAGTAGACGTTTTTTTGTATAATTTTTACGAATGCGCAGAATTTTTTCTCCTGGCAAATAGATGGGAGAAAAGCAGATTATATGAACAGTGGGCAAAGAAAAGCCCTTTTTTGACAGTTTTTGCAATATTTTGCAGAAAGAAGATTTGGAGGGCGGGATCAATTTGTAAAGGGTGTATACGACAAGTTAAATTTTATTTAAGTTTGC
>JALHMA010000364.1 GCA_022844265.1 Saprospiraceae bacterium
CTCACTTTTACCCCTTCTCGTCTATTTGGAGTCCTTAACTAATAAACGCATGAATTATTTAAAAACCGCCCTTGGTGTTTTGCTTTTGGGTATCGCGGCAATACCTGCTTTTGCTCAATATTCCCCCGCGCAAATACATACACTGGATTCTGCGCTAACCATTCTCCACCAGCAATCCATGTTTAATGGCGCCGTACTGATAGCCGATCATGGCAAAGTAAAGTATAAAAAAGCATTCGGCAAAGTTCAGATCGCCACAAACGAACCCTTGAAAACCAGTGCTGCTTTTAACCTTGCCTCGTTATCCAAACAATTCATCGCCATGATGGTCATGCTGCTGGAAGAAAAAGGCAAACTCCGTTACGATGATCCGGTAAAAATGCACTTGCCTGCTTTCCCATACGAAGCCGTTACTATCCGGCATTTGCTGACCCATACTTCCGGGCTTCCGGAGTACTTCGACCTGGCACTGGCACACCAAAACACACTCGATACGCTCACCAACGATGAACTGTTGCAACTGCTGGCCGATTTTCAGCCCAAACCAGGCTTCGAACCCGGCGAGCGCTGGGAATATTGTAATACAGGGTATGTCCTGCTGGCCTCCATCATCGAAAAAGCGGCAAAAATGCCCATTGAAACCTTTTTCCAGCAACAAATCACGGGGCCCCTGGGCTTAAAGGATACCTACATTTATACCCTTGGCATGAAACAATCGCCTGCGAACAGGGTGTTTGGTTTCCGGCGCGAAAACGGTTTGGAAATACCGAATGATCTGACCCGGTTTGACGGTGTAGTTGGCGATGGAAATATTTATTCATCTGTAGATGATTTGCTGAAATGGGATCAGTCACTGTACACCGAAAAACTGGTCTCCGCCAAAACCCTGAAAGAAGCCTTTACACCGGTCAAATTGAATGATGGCACGACATTTCCGTACGGATTCGCCTGGTCGATGGATTCAAGCGGCCAGGTATTGTCCCATACCGGTAGTTGGGTCGGTTTTCTGAATGAAATCACGCGGGATACGAAAAACCGGCAAACGGTAATCATACTAAGCAGCGGCTCCGATGGCATTGCCCGCAAGTGCCTGAAGGAAATATTAGCCGGAAAACAACCCGAACTTCCCCGTCTGGAACTGATTACCAATGTTCAACTGATCGACGGGACCGGCACGCCCGCGCGCTGGTGCGCCGTCCGTTTGCGGGACAACAAAATATGGGAAACAGGAAACCTGTCTGCTTTTCCCGGCGAAACTGTTACCAATGGCAACGGACAAGTCCTTGCGCCAGGTTTTATCGACAGCCACAGCCATCATTTTGGCGGTTTGCAGGATAACCCCGGCGGACTGGCGCTGGTCAGTCAGGGCGTAACCAGCATCGTCATCGGACAGGACGGCAACAGCTATCCGATCGATACCATCCGGCAGATCATGCAAAAAAGGCCGGTCGCCATCAATATCGCCACATACACCGGTCACACCACCCTGCGGGAAATGGTAATGGGAGAAGACGATGTGTTCCGGGTTGCCAGACCAGACGAAGTCGCGAAAATGCAGACGCTTATGAAAACGGAAATGGAAAAAGGCTCTTTGGGACTGGCGACTGGCCTGGAATACGAAAGAGCCTTTTACTCCAACCGCAGCGAAGTGCTCGACCTGGCCAAAACAACAGCAGCGTCGGGCGGGCGCTACATCAGTCATATCCGCAGCGAAGATGTCAGCCTCGACGAAGCGATTGACGAAATCATCCAGATTGGCCGGGAGGCAAAATTACCCGTACAGATTTCCCATATCAAAATCGCCAAAAGAGACCGCTGGGGTTACGCACCCACGCTGCTGGCCCAACTCGAAAGTGCGCGCGCTTCCGGGGTCGATATCACTGCCGACTGCTACCCCTATGATTTCTGGCGATCTACCCTGCGTGTGTTGTTTCCCAACCGCGACTATACCAATCCGGTTAGCGCAGAATTTGCTGTAAATCAATTGTTTGACCCGGCATTATCCCCCCTGCTCAGCTACGCGCCCAACCCGGAATATTCGGGAAAAAGTATTGTGGAAGTAGCAGCCTTGCGCAAAGAAACCCCGGCGCAAACCCTGATGTACCTGATTGCGGCTGCCGCTGAATTTGATCGAAAAAACCCTGATCTTTCGGAAAATACGGAAGGTATTATGGGCAAATCTATGGACGAACCGGACCTGGAATGCTTCCTTGCCTGGCCGCATACCAATATTTGCTCAGACGGTTCATGGGGTGGGCACCCGCGTGGATACGGCGCTTTTACCCGCGTATTGGGCCGGTATGTGCGGGAGCGAAAAATCATGTCGCTCGAAGCCGCTGTGTACAAAATGACCGGACTGGCTGCCGAACACCTGGGTATTTCGGACCGCGGAATCGTTGCACCGGGCTATTTTGCCGACCTGGTACTGTTCAACCCGGCCACCGTACAGGACCGCGCGACCGTACAACAACCAGATGCCCTTTCTTCGGGTATTGAAAAAGTATGGGTCAACGGACAATTGGTATATGCGGCACAAAAGCCGACGGGGCAGTTTCCTGGTGTTTTTATTCAAAAAAAAGGAACAACACCTTGAACAACGCAATTATTCTGACCAACGGCCTGCTGACCACCAGCGATGCCAAAACCGCCCATGGCCTCATCAGAGGCAGCGAACGTTTTAATATTCTTGGTGTAATCGACCCGCCTGCAGCCGGGCAGGATGCCGGAATACTACTGGACGGCCTGCACCGGAACATTCCCGTATTTGACAGCCTGGAAACCGCCGTCGCCCAGATTGGGCAACTCGATTCGCTGATCATCGGTGTGGCTACTGTCGGAGGTGTTTTACCGGTTGAAATGCTGGACATCATTCGGAGTGCCATCCGCCATAGATTATCCATCGTCAATGGTCTGCATGATTATTTGACGGAAAAACCTGAACTGCTCGCGCTGGCGCAAACCTATCAGGTGCAACTGACCGATATCCGGAAGCCCAAACCACGCCAGAACCTTCACTTCTGGACTGGCGCCATTTACGACGTGCCCTGCCCGATCATCGCCGTTATCGGAACGGATTGTGCCGTAGGTAAGCGCACCACCGCGCGTATGTTGCGACAGTGCTGCGCTGCGGCAGGCATCCATGCACAAATGATTTACACAGGGCAAACAGGCTGGCTGCAAGGCGGGCAATACGGTTTTATTTTTGATTCCACCCTGAATGATTTTGTTTCCGGTGAACTGGAACACGCTATCCTGTCGTGCTGGAAAGAGATGCAACCCGACCTCATTCTGCTCGAAGGGCAGTCCGCACTG
Source organism: Saprospiraceae bacterium (assembly GCA_022844265.1). Taxonomy (GTDB): domain Bacteria; phylum Bacteroidota; class Bacteroidia; order Chitinophagales; family Saprospiraceae; genus M3007. The sequence goes on from JALHMA010000364.1 coordinate 3,313, forward strand.
CGCAACCCCAGCGGCCCCTGCGGCCCGGAACTGCTTATTTCCGGCCATGCCAAACAGGTCATCCTCGTTCATGCACCCAAACGAAGATACTTCGATAACGAAGCGCACTGGGGTGAAATACCGCCGGTGGAAAGTGAAATCGCCCTCATCCGGCAATATGGATCGGCCGTATTGGCGCTGGCGCTGAACACAGAAGGCTGTACGACAGCGGAAGCCCTCGCCTATCAGGAACATTATTCGTCTTTACTGGGTATTCCGGTATTGCTGCCCCTCGAACAAGGACTGGAATCGCTGCTACCTGCGATCAAAGCGCTCTTTCCATGAAAATTAAATCTGTTCGGGCCTGGCTCCAAAACCTGGCCCTGCGCAAGCCGTACACCATTGCGCACCTCGTTTGTTCGGAGGTTGAAAATGTATTCCTGGAAATAGAACTGGAGAACGGGATCATTGGTATCGGCGCGGCCAATCCTGCTCCGGAGGTGGTGGGTGAAACACCCGAACAATGTCTGAAAAATTGCCAGTCGGAGGCTTTTCAAGGGCTGAAGGGATGTGAAATTCGCGATTTCAGGCGCTTGATTACCCAAACAGGCCAACAATTCCCCCATGCGCCAGGCACTTTGGCAGCCCTCGATATTGCCTTGCACGATGCCTGCGCACAGTTGATGGGCATTCCGCTCGTTGCGTTGTACGGACAAAAAATAGCATCTTTACCAACCTCTGTTACCATAGGTATCATGGATGTCGCTGATACGATAGCGGAAGCAACGGATTTTTTCCAGCAGGGTTTTCGTATCCTGAAAGTCAAAACAGGGATGCAGGTGGATGAAGATATCGAACGGATTTTGAAATTGCACGAGCGATTCGGCCGGCAAGTCCGTTTGCGGATAGATGCCAACCAGGGTTACGATCCGGCAAGTCTGCACACTTTTTTATCGGCAACGCAACACCTGAACCTCGAACTTATCGAACAACCTTTGCCCGTCGGACAAGAAAACGCACTACTGGCATTCGATCCCGAAATCAGGAAAATACTGGTCGCCGACGAATCGCTGAAATCTGCTGATTCCGCGCGGAAGCTGGCTGCGGCACCGCAACCCTTCGGTATTTTCAACATAAAACTGATGAAATGCGGCGGAATCGCCGGCGCCATGCACATCGCCGACATTGCAAAACAGACCGGCATCCAGCTCTTCTGGGGCTGCAACGATGAAAGCATTATCAGTATCACAGCGGCGCTGCACGCTGCATTCGCCTGCCCCCATACGCGCTATCTCGACCTTGACGGTAGTTTCGACCTCGCCGAAGATCTCGTTTCCGGCGGATTTTATCTGGATAAAGGGTTTTTAAGTCTGGCGGGAGGAAAGGGTTTGGGGGTGCAACGACATGCTGAAAAAAGTTAAAGTCGAATCCTTTTCATGTCTTCAATCAGGTGATTTCCAGCAGGTTACCTTCAATTTGTTTAATTTATACAAACATTTTTATCCAAATACTTAAACAAAACTATTTAAGGCCCGTTATAGCATCATTATCTCTAACACAAACTACTACTTAAAAAATTTACAAAACATGAAAAAATTCCTTTTTAGCGCCTTATTGGCATGCAGTGTTGTCTTTTCTGTAACAGCCTGCAAAGACGATGAAGAAACACCGAAAAACATTGTAGAACTAGCACAAAGTGATGCCAATCTGAGCATCCTTGTAGAAGCAGTTGTATACGCCGATCTCGCTGCTACGTTGAGTGGCACAACAGAATACACAGTTTTTGCGCCAACGAATGCGGCTTTTACAGCGCTGCTTCAGTCACTGGGCAAAACTAAAATCACAGATGTTGACAAGGCAACCGTAAAAGCCATTCTGCTCAACCACGTTGTAGCCGGCGAGGTAAAATCTGGCGCTATCACAACAGGTTATGTAAAATCCGCTTCTCCGTTTGGCAACACTACAAGTACCCTGAGCCTTTACATTACTAAAACAACTGCCGGTGTAACCATCAACAAAGACGTGAATGTAACCACCGCTGATTTGGATGCTTCTAACGGTGTTGTACATGTGGTGGACAAAGTAATTGCGCTGCCAACCGTCGTAAACCACGCATTGAACAATCCAAATTTCAGCACCCTGGTAGCGGCGCTTACCCGCTCCGACCTGGGCGTCGATTATGTAGCGATTCTTTCCGGCGCGGGTCCTTTCACGGTATTCGCTCCAACGAACGCTGCTTTTACAGCGTTGCTGACCGAGTTAAATGCTCCCAACCTGGCTGCTATCGATGCCGCCACGCTGAACAAAGTATTACAATACCACGTTGTGAGCGGCGCCAATGTTCTGGCCGGCTCCCTGACGGAAGGTCAACAGGTGACTACGTTCCAAACCGGTAAATTTACGATCGGCCTTGCCGGCGGCGCAAAAATCACAGATGCGAACAACCGCGTATCTAACATTATCATCACGGATGTACAAGGTTCCAACGGTGTTGTTCACGCTATTGATAAAGTGTTGTTACCTACGCTGTAATCAAAACGTAAGTGGTCAAATAAGTAACTGTCCCGAATTTTTTCCCTGTGAAAAAGTTCGGGATTTTTTTGTTAAATGATGAATGATGAATGATGAATGATGAATGATGAATGATGAATGATGAATGATGAATGATGAATGATGAATGATGAATGATGAATGATGAATGATGAATGATGAATGATGAATGATG
>JALHMA010000365.1 GCA_022844265.1 Saprospiraceae bacterium
GGTACCATCCGAAAACTCCTGGAACGTCGGAGCACTCAGGGAATAGCGCTCATTACCGGACGACCCATCGCCATTAACCAGATTATCTGCGTAGAAGCCGTAAGGGATACCTCCACAATCAATAGAGTTGGACGCCGTACGCGTATAACACGGTGCGTCACAATTCGTTACCTGCACAGCCTCCGAAGCAGTAGCCGTACAACCGGCAGCGTTGGTGACGGTTACCGTATATATGGTCTGTACAGCTGGGCTGACGGTAATAGCTGCCGTTGTAGCGCCTGTACTCCAGAGGTAGGAAGTACCGCCCGATGCAGTCAGCGTAGTAGAAGCACCGTCGCAAACAACGTTTGTACCGGTAATGGCCGGCGTAGGGGCGTTGCCTCTGGTTACCGTCGCTGTCGCCGTCTTGGTACAACCATTCGCGCCGGTTACCGTGACCGTATAAGTTGTGGTGACAGCCGGGCTGACCGTAATGGAAGCGGTTGTAGCGCCGGTGTTCCACAGATAAGTGCCGCCGCCTGATGCAGTGATCGTACTGCTTTGGCCGGTACAAATCGTAGCAGGCACGGCAGTCGCTGCCGCATTGGGCTGGGCATTGACCGTGACCGTACGAGTGGCCGTATTGGTACAACCATTGGCCCCGGTTACCGTAACGGTATAGGTGGTGGTACTCGTTGGACTGACAGAAATAACTGCCGTCGTAGCGCCGGTACTCCATAAGTACGTACCGCCGCCGCTTGCTGTCAGCGAAGTACTGCCGCCGCTACAAATGGTGGTGGTACCAGTAATGTTGACGGTCGGTTGCGGGTTGACGGTGACCGTAATGATTTTGGTAGCCGAACAACCATTCCCATCCGTCAGCGTGGCAATATAATTGCCCGCCTGGGTGGAAGTAATGCTGGCAGACACCACGATATCATTGACGCCCGTCGCGGTGAAACCGTTCGGCCCGGTCCAGTTGACCGTACTGACATTCGGGTTCACACTCAATCGCACATGACTGCCTGCACAGACTGCAATGCTGCAATCGGCATCGATCACCCAGCCGGCATTATTGATATTGGCCTCACATTCTATTGTGGGTTTAGGATTCACTGTAATAGTGATAGCATTGGAAGCACCGAAATAATCAGTGCAACCGGCACGGCGCGCGCGGCGCATGAAGCAGGTGCTCTGCGTCAGTACGCCGGGCGAATACGTTGCGCTGGTTGCGCCCGAGATGGCCGTCCAGGAAGCAGAGCCTGCTGCCGGACAGGGAACAGCGGTGCTTTGATACCATTGATACTCCAACGTACCCGAACCGCCGGATGGTAAAGTTACATTTGTAAGCGCGGCCGGTGTTTGTCCGCTACAGATCGTTTGGCTGCTTCCAATCGTACCTCCGTTGGTTACATTGTAACATTTGGTTACCGTAAATGTAAAAGTAGCCTCGTCGCATAGTGCACCCTGGCCACCATCCTGTGAATACACCTTTACATTAACAGTATATGTACCATCAGTGGGAATAAAGGTTCCATTCCAGGGAATGGTATTTTCGGTATTCGTGGTATTTTGTGCGCCGGTGACTGTAAAAACGACACTTTCTACAGTTCCGGTGACATTTGCTTCCAGGTTGTAATTGCTGGCAACTGCATCATACGAATAAGTTCCCCCATTCGTGATCGCGATATCATTGCTGCCCACCAAATCATTAAAAAAAAGCCCCGAGATGGTGGCATTACAGACTTGAGCAGTCAGGCATACACCGTCTATTTTTATCCAGTCGCCATTGGCTTTAGCGACAAACCGCACATAGTGCGTACCGGGAGGAACGGTTGCCGATAAATTGTACAAGCCCATCGCAGGCAAAATGTTGTTCACTTCGACGGAAACTGTCGAGTTTGGAATAGGCGCCCAGGTACTGGTATAGAATTCCAGACCAACTGTGGCTATAAAACTTGGATTGTGTACGCCGGCGTATACAGATAATGACAATCCCGTTCCGGGTGCAATACCTGTTTTATCCTGGTACATACCGCCATCGCTGCCTGTTACCTCAAACTGGCCGGAATTCGCACCACACTGCGCCGCATACGTACCAGCATACAGATTGCCGCCCCATTTGCTCCAACCAGTAATGCCACTTTCAAAACTGGCATTGGTGATCAGATTCCCAGGACAGGAGCAAGCCGAATTCACCGTAATAGTGACTGCATTGGATTCGCCATCGTATTCGGTACACCCCGAACGACGCGAACAACGCATAAAACAGGTACTCTGCGTCAGAGGACCCGGAGCATACGTTGCTGAGTTTGAGTTAGATATGGATTGCCAGGCTGCATCGCCTATAGGTGGGCAGGGAATTGTGGTACTTTGTAGCCACAAATACTCGATGGTTCCGCTGCCGCCGGAAGGCGTGGTTACGTTAATAAGAGGAGCCGGGGCACTGCCACTCGCTATCGTTTGGCTGGAACCGATCGAACCACCATTGGTGATATTGAAACAGGTAGCACAACCCTCGTCAGTGGCCGAGGCGCTACCATTCATCATTAAATGACCACCAGGAGTGGCCAAGTCTAACCTGTCACCTGTTGTCGTGACTTCGGCAAAATAGTTGAGCCCGAAAACAGGCTCAAATGAATCCTGCGCCTTCATCGACATAGGGCTCAGCACAGCCAACAACATAAACACACCTCCCATCCTGATTATCCTGGAGGATTTGAATAGCTGTGCTGAAGCCATGCCAGACTTCTCCAAACGATCCTGATTGATCGAAGAAGAAACGAGGTTTGCCGAGAAATAAAGAACTTGTGACAACGCGGTGTAGACGTTAGACATCATAGTGTTTGCTTTTTACTAGTGTTTGTTTTTTGTGCAATATAAATTGCGTCCCTGTTATGCCGTTGCACACAGAAAAAAGTATATACAGTCCATTATCCTCAAGAGGACAGAACCCAAAATATTATTAAACAGGAAGCGCGAAAAAAACTTGCAGGAAAAAAACCTCAGGAAAAATTCCGAGATCTGCAAAATACCAGACAATTATCCCCTGAAACGTCAAAAGACTTCAGGATCACAGATAAATGAATCTGGGATACAAGGGAAGAAGAAATATGAAAATTAGGAGGGGAGATTAAACATTGATTTGATAAACTGTTCAAAATCAATGGTATAGACTTGAAGTGATTTTAATAAAATCCTTATCGGACATCCAATCACTTAAACTTGAATGCAAATGTAGTACTTGGTTCGGATAAACCAAATGAAAGAATTATTTTTTTAGAAAATAATATCCAGATTAGTCAGCGGAGGTTTTAAACACCCTTCGGATCGTGGTTCCTTCGTTCGTTTTGCACTGAACAAAATACACACCGGGCGCTACATTGGGCAATTCCAGGCGATAAAATCCGGGACTCAGGTTTTTCTTCGGCAGGAGTAAAGCGGCCAAACGGCCTGACTCGTCGAGCATTTCCACAGCGAGTGTAGTACTCTTTTTCAACTCAATATCGAGCGTCGCTTTGCTGATATATGGATTGGGATATATTTTCAGATCAAACAAATCGCTTTCTTGCCTGCCTGTGCCGGCATATAAAACTTCCTCGCTGCGTTTCAGCACTAAAGGTGTGGCGGCAGATTCTGTATCATTACCTTTTTCCGCCAACACGGGTTTACCCTGCAAGGCCCAGCGAATGGCGTTGAGCAGCATTTGTGTCGACTCTTTTTCATCAAAATAGTATTCAAAACCCAGGTAAACGACGTTGCCCTTACCTATGGGTTTGTAACCCAGCACCGGGTAGCCTTTCACATCAGCCAGCACTACAAAATTGGGATCTGAAATATCCAGGGGGTAGGCATAGTTGCGCATATCGAATTCTTCCGCAGTGCCTGTCAGTACCGGATGTTCCGGCGATGTTTCATGGATCGTGGGCGCTTTACAGAAATAGCCGAAGTCAATATCCAGCAATCCGAAATCCTGCAATACAGCATATTGATCGGTGCCGGTAAAAATAACCATACCGCCCTGGCGAACAAATTTCGCCATTTCCCTGCCGTATTGTTTGAGATGATCCGAATTTCCACCTGCCGGGTAAGGCACCACGACAATATCCTGGCCGGAAAGCGCTGCCGACAAATCAGTGGCGCTGCCTTCCCAAAAATCAGTGATCACGGACAGCGGGAAACTCCGCTGAATCATCCCCCTGGTTTTCTCCGGATACACATTATCGTAGGCGCTGTAATTAAGCATGAGAATCTGCATACTTAATAAGGTGTCCGGTTCGGGCGCCCAGTCTTCGTCGTAAAAGGTGGTAAACTGGCGCTCCCCGGAGAGAAAAAAGCGCGCAACGGTGGTATTTACAGGAAACAACTGTTCACCGAACTTCGGTTCCGCAGCACGGTAAGCGCTCAGGACAAAGATGCCCGAAACCAGTGCGAGAAAAGAAAAAGTGCGGAGCATGTGAGGTAAAATTTATTTTATGCCGGTATAACGAGTAAAAACAAATGTTCTTGTGTAAAGCTGCAAAGGTACGTCCAATTTTGAAAGAAGACTCCTTTCGAGTATCTGTTTTGTACCCGAATCAACGCACATACATACAAAAACGAGGCCGCCATTGAAGTTGATAAAGGTTGATGAGGGTTGATGAGGTTGATAAGGTTGATGAGGTTGATAATCATTCGCTCGAAAAAGTAAAATCGCTTCATTTTCGAGCGGATGATTATCAACCTCATCAACCTTATCAACCTCATCAACCCTCATCAACCTTTATCAACATCAATGGCTGCCTCGTCAGACGCCAGAAAAAACTCAGGTCACTTTTTTGCTACCAAAGATACCTGAAGATCGAACTCGTCGTAAATGGTTTTGTCGCCCAGACCGTCGAAGAAAGAACCGGAACCGTAACGTACATTGAAATCCGAACGGTCGATGGTCATCTTGCCGGAAGCAGTGACCGTGCCTGCATTTTCGGTTACTGAGGCCAGGAATTTAATTTCTTTGGTGGTTTCCTTGATCGTCAGGTTGCCCGTAATCTTGTAATTGCCTTTGGTATCCTGCGGGATCGCACGGGTGATCACAAATTTGGAAGTGGTATATTTGGCAGTGCCGAAAAAGTCGTCGCTTTTCAGGTGGCCGACCAATTTATCCGCCCATTCGCCTTCGAGGTCGGTATCCTTGATGGAAGTCATGTCGATGTCAAAAGAGCCGCCGGTGAGTACGCCGTTGTCCATAACCAGGTTGCCATTTTGCACTTTTACGGTGCCGGTGTGCTGACCTGTTACTTTGTAGCCTTTCCAGACAATAACACTGGAATTGGTATCTACTTTATAGGTAGCCGGCGCGTAAGCAGACATCAGCATAACCATCAGGACGGGGAGGAAAAAAAGTTTTTTCATGTTGTATTCGTTTGAATGAAAACGGTGAAAGAGATGTATGTGTGTTTGTGTTTTGTGTTTTTTGTGTTTTGGTGTTTTGGTCAAACACTGTGCTTGAACGGTGCAAAGATAAGTGTATATAAATCAAATGTTACAACACCTAAATGTTAATTAGATGAAAACAGTTCAAGGTGACAGGGATCGGGACAGGTTTGATCGTTGGATCGTTGGAGGGTTTGGCAGCTTCGCTTTCAGGCTACCAACTAATTTTTATGAAAATATCCAAACATAATTTGTTTTTTTCCGCCGGAGCGAATTACCTTTGCGCCTCTAAATTTTGACGATACAAAATACTCATAGAATGAAAGAGTTGGAAGCCATACAGTTTGTACACGGCCAATTGCTGCAAAAGACTGAATTACCTGATTTCAAAACGGGCGACACCGTTATAGTTACCTACAAAATTGTGGAAGGTGACAAAACCCGTGAGCAAGACTACCGCGGAGACGTTATCCAGATCAAAGGACATGGTCTGACCAAATCCTTTACCGTGCGTAAAATATCGCATGGAGTTGGAGTAGAGCGTATTTTTTCCATCACCAACCCGAATATTGCCGGTATTCAGGTCATCAAACGCGGTAAAGTGCGTCG
>JALHMA010000366.1 GCA_022844265.1 Saprospiraceae bacterium
TAACCCAAAATGAGTGTTCTGGGGTTAAAACCCCGTTAGGTCTGGTTGCTTCGAATCCCCCGGCTAAAGCGCGGGGGTTAGTCAAATCGTGAACTTGTTTTTTTAGCGTTACTTAGTACTGATAAAATAAACATTCCAAACCATGCTTCTACTGCTCTCCGGCCTGCCCGGCTCCGGGAAAACGACGCTTGCCAAAGCCTATGCTGCCCGGTACGGTGCAGTCCACCTGAACAGCGATGTACTGCGTCGCGAACTGGGACTAATGGGCCAATACCGCCCGGAGGACAAGGAAAAGGTGTACCGGACACTGCTGGAACGCACGCGCGAGTTGCTGGCGGAAGGCAAAAAAGTGGTGGTGGACAGTACGTTTTTTAAAGAATCCATCCGCGAACCCTTCCGGCGTGTTGCTGCGGAATCCAATATCCCCTTGTTCTGGGTGGAATTACGTGCCTCGGAGCGCGTCATCCGGGAGCGGCTGCAAACGCCTAGACCGGATAGCGAAGCCGATTTTGAAGTGTATCAAAAAATCAGGGATGCATACGAACCGATCCCGGAACCGCATTTGGTGCTGTGGTCGGAAGAGACTTCTCTGGCTGAAATGACTATATCCATTCAAGCCTATATCACCGAACAAGACAATGAATACGCTTCTAACTAACGCAAGTTTACTAATCTCTTCCATGACCTCTCAACAAATACAAGCGTTCACCGACAAAGGTCGATTCCCCGGCCCTACAACACCGGTGGAATGGGTGGAAACATATATTTCCTGGGTGTTACTAACCCCTGCCTATGCTTTCAAAATAAAAAAGCCGGTGCAGTTTCCTTTTCTGGATTTCAGCACCCTGGAAAAACGAAAATTTTATTGCAACGAAGAAGTAAGACTGAATCGCCGGCTCGCCCCCGATATGTATCTCGATGTGTTGCCGGTCTGCGTACTCCCCGACGGCAGCCTGGAAATAAGCCAGACAGACTGTACAGAAGCGCCCCTTGACTACGCAGTGTGGATGAAACGGATGGACAACCACCGCCAGATGGACCTTTTGTTGCATGAAAACGCCGTAACAGCAAATGACATCTCGGAAATGGCGCATATGCTGGCCCGTTTTCACCGCTCGGCCATCATTCCGGGCCATGCCGTGCCTTACAAACCGGGCGATAACCGGGCTGATTTTGATGATTTATTCCGGCTGGAGGCTATATCTACACCAATTTTTGGCCCCAGTGCCATTGCAACGCTCGAAGCCTGGCGCCAAAAGGTTGGCGATTTTTTAGACCGGCACGAAACGCGGCTCCATAAGCGTTCGGACGCCGGATTTTGGGTCGACGGGCACGGCGATCTCCATGCGCGCAATATTTTTCTGCTGCCGGAAGGCCCGGTTGTTTTCGACTGCATTGAATTCAATACACATTTCCGGCAACTGGATGTGCTCAGCGACCTGGCTTTTTTGTGTATGGAACTGGATGCCGGCCGGCACCACGAACTGGCAGAGGTGTTTATGGACGCCTATCTGAAGCACTGGCGCTGCATCGAGCATCCGGAAGACGAACAGTTGTTCCTGTATTTCAAAGCGTACCGGGCGAATGTCCGCTTGAAAGTGGCGCTCATGGAACTGGAACAACACCACACGGATGCCCTGGTCGCGACCGCAAAACTGTATTGGGATTTGCTGGACAGGTATATGGCGCAGTTGATTTGTTGAGTGTTCGGAACGGGCTAGTTTTGCGGGAACAAACAACAACACATGGAGCCACTTAAAAACATGTTTTCCCGGGAACTGATCGAACCGTTTGCACAAGACATGCAGGTAGTTGAAAAAAACTTCCCGGTAGCGCCATTTTTATCCTTGGTTTTTGATGCGCAATGGGAATCGCTCGAATTGAAACAACGCGTGCGGCATATCAGCCTGTGTTTGCGCAAGGTCTTGCCAGCCGATTACCGGGAAGCCTTGCGGGCTATGACGGCTGTCACGGAGCGTTATATTGCCCGGTCCGGTGAAAAAATGACTTTTGAATACACTTTTTTACCGGATTTTGTAGAGATACACGGCCCTGACGACCCGGATGCTTCCATTCCCGCCCTGGCAGTAATGACCCGCTGGAGCAGCGCCGAATTCGCGGTGCGGCCATTTTTGTTGCGATACCCGGAGCGCATGTACGCTCAAATGCTGGAGTGGTCGCAGCATTCCAGTCCACTGGTCAGGCGATTGAGCAGCGAAGGTATCCGACCGCGCCTGCCCTGGGGCATGGGCGTTCCTGCCCTGAAACGCGACCCATCGCCGATTCTGCCCATCCTCGAAAACCTCAAACAGGATCCCGCAGAAACGGTGCGCCGTTCCGTTGCCAATAACCTGAATGATATTTCCAAAGAACACCCCGCGCTGGTGCTGGACATGGCTGGTCGTTGGCTGGGTCAGTCGCCGGAAACGGACTGGATCGTACGCCATGCCTGTCGCGGGTTGTTGAAAAAAGGCAACCCGGAAGCGCTGGCGCATTTCGGGTTCCAAAGCGGCGTCGAAGGGATCGAGATCCGCCATTTCCAATACGATGCCTCGGTACCCATCGGTGGCCGGCTTAATTTTTCCTTTCAAGTTGCCAACACGCTTTCGCACCCTGTGGCGCTTCGCCTCGAATACAGAATTGATTACCAGACTTTATCCGGTAAAACCTCCGTTAAAATATTCAAAATCAAGGAGTTCACACTTGCTGCCGGGCAGACGGAAGATATTTCAAAATACCAGCGTTTTCAGGATTTTACAACGCGCAAACACTTCGCCGGGGAACATACCCTGCGTATTGTTGTGAATGGTAAACCGCTGGCGGAAGGGAGATTAGAAGTGAGAGGGTGAGAAGTGAGAGTGAGAGAGTGTCCCGTTTGGCCGCTCTTTTGATTTTAGATTTGGTTTTTCAGGCCTGTAATTGTGAATCGTGTTTGGTGTGTGGTGTTTAGTGTTTCGGGCGCTTCGCGTTTAGCACATGTGAAAATTCGGCCAAAATATTAACTATTGCCAAACTCGAAGCGCCCGAAACACTAAACACCACACACGATTCACAATTACAGGCCTGAAAAACGATGCCAAGACCATAAACTCCTCCAAACGGGATGTCTCTCACTCTCTCACCCTCTCACTCTCTCACTTCTAACCGCCGCAGGCGCCTGTATTTCCAATACGTTTCCAGCGCCGCGATCCGGCAAATCGTCCAGCCGGCGCGCCCGTCCAGAAAACCCGATTTCAGCAAATAATTGCGGCAAAATTTGGCAACCGGGCTGAGCCACATCCGCCACCAGGCGCCGCGTTTTCCCTGGCGGTGCATGGCTGCCGCTGCAATGTCCGCGTATTTCCGGGCACGCGCCACATGTTCTTCCACCGTGTAATAACTGTAATGCAGTAAGTCGCCTTTGAGCCGAGACAGGCGCGCCGCAGGCTGCATCTCCACCCGGTCATGCGGATTGGTACCGCCCCATTGCCCGAGGCGGCGGTCAAAAAGCCGGACTTTCCGGTCGGGGTACCAGCCGGAATGCGCGATCCATTGTCCGCAGTAATTGGTACGGCGGTTCATGGCATACGCATCGTATTGCCAGTTGTTTTTTGCAGCCAGAATGGATTGCCGCAAGGTGTCGCTCAACGCTTCATCGGCATCGAGTGACAATACCAATGGGTGCGTAGCAGCAGCCAGCGCCCGGTTTTTTTGTTCAATATGTCCGTCGAATGCGTACTGGATAAAACGCACACCCCGTTCCCGGCAAATCTGTTCAGTTTGATCGGTGGAAAAAGAATCCAGCACCACCACTTCGTCTGCGACACCCGACAGCGAATCGAGGCAACGGGCGATGTTGCGCGCTTCATTAAAAGTAATAATGACGGCGGAGAGCTGTGGCATGGGGCGAAGGTAAGGTTGAAGAGTTTATGGTTGATAGGTTGAGGGTTGAGAATGTTGAGGATGGTGGAGTGGCCCTCAACAATCCTCAACCCTCAACATTCTCAACTTATCAACACTTACCTCACCAACGTCACATCGCCCTCTTTCCTGATCGTAACAATCCGGCCACAGAACGCAATATCGACTTCTAACATCCAGGTCCACACACCCGGACGGAGTTTGCTTCCATTAAACGTGCCCATCCAGCTATCCGAGGGATTTTGGCTGCGGAAGATTTGGGTTCCCCAGCGGTCGAACACCATAAAATCGTATTTCAGAATATCCAGGTTGGCGGCGAAACGCGGGCGGAACGCTGCATTTTCCGGATCGGCTGCTTCAGGGTTAATGACGTTGGGAATATACATCAGCCCTTCATCTTTACCCAGATTGTCCCATTGCACCTCTATGGCGCCTGTTACGGCCTGACAAAGGCCGTTGCTGCGTTGGGCGGAAAAAGTATACGTGCCTGCCTCGCTGACCTTGATTTGACGGGTAGTATCGCCCGTTGACCAGCTGAAATCAAGATCAGCCGCATTGCCGGAAAGCAGCGCGGGCGAAAGGGTGATTTCGGCAGAATCGCAGGGTATGACGCCGGGCGCCGTTGAGAAAACGATCTCCGGCAGGGCCGTCAGAGCAATTGTATCCGTAAAAACACAGTCGGCAGCGTCGCGCACCTGCACCGTATAAGTGCCGGCTGCTAGATCGCTGAACACCACATCGTTTTGCCAGTTGCCGCTTGCATTGATTGAATATTCATAAGGTGCCGTTCCGCCGGTGAGATCGGCAATTTCAAGGCTGCCGTTCGACTGATTCGGACAGCTCTCCGTGCCAATCAACTCGAATGCGGCCTCCGGCAGGGCCGTTACACTGACTATCAGGGTTGAATCGCATCCATTTGAGCCGGTCAGTTGTATTTCCCCAGTAGAACCGATGGGGATTTGCTGCCCCTGGTATTCATAGGCCGTTCCGGGACAAACAGACACCTGGATTGGCGTGACGGGTGTGGAAAATGCCGTTACCGTCAACGTAACAATAGAATCACAACCCCACTGATTGACCAAAGTAAAGTCCTGCGTTTGTCCTGCGGGCACCTCAACACCTTCATAGAGGTATGTTTCTCCTGGACAAACAAACACTTCCTGAGCAGAAGCGGAGCTCGGCAAAGCAGTTACCGTAACGGTAACAATGGAATCGCAACCCGCTGCGTTGACAAGTGTAAAATCCATCGTAGCGCCTATGGCCAGGTCAACGCCTTCATAGGTAGCCGTACTGCCGGGGCATGCCTGCAAGGTCGCAGTCCCGGTAGAAGTGGCTAAAGGCAATACCGTAACGGTAACAATGGAGTCGCAGCCTGAAGCATTGACCAAAGGGAACGGTTGCGTAGCGCCCACTGGCAGGTCGACGCCTGCATAAGTAGCTGTGCCACCCGGGCAGGCATATAAAGAGAGCGCGCTACCGCTACTTGGTATGGGCAGTACCGTTACCATTACAAATACATCGCAGCCGTTTGCATCCGTCGACTGAAACACCTGGCTGACGCCCGCAGGCACCGGCACGCCATTGTAGAGCGCAAAACTGCCTTCGCAGGCCGTCAATTGTTCGGATGTCATCATGGGGACGCAGTCGAATCGCATCAATAATTCAAGCGGATCGAAGCCGTCCGCACAACCGTTTACGTAGGTCGAATCTTTGCCGATCACTGCGCGCCAGCCGGGTTCGAAAGTGGTCGAATCGAGCATAACGACATACCAGCCATTGGGCAGGTCATAAAAATTGAACACGCCGTTGGCATCCGCAACAGTGGTATCCAACGGAACGCCGTTTTGCAGGAGCATCACCGTAATACCTGCCAACGTCGTATCAGACGTATAACCCACCATGCCGTTGTCGTTTACGTCCGACCACACGGTTCCCTGCAAATCGCCGGTGAATCCAGTCAGTTCTATGTTCAGCGGACCGCTTTGGGCGGTACACCCGGAAGCGTCGCTCAACACGGCATAATATGTCCCGCTTTCATCGACAATAAATTCGGAAGTGGTCGCGCCGGCAACAGGGTTGCCATTAAAAAACCACTG
>JALHMA010000367.1 GCA_022844265.1 Saprospiraceae bacterium
GGGCAAAAAGGTTGGAGGAATGAGGAATGAGGAGTGCCGCGAAAAGGAATAGTTTCAGGTGCTTGGTCATGGACCGTTCGTTTAGTCGGCTCGATTTAACGGTAAAAGTAGCAATAACCGGCTCATCCTGACCAAAGCATCATTATTGTGGTAAAAAAATCCCTGTAGAGTAGCAGAGGTGTGCCACACTTTCTTGAACACTATCGGCCTTCCCCGCACCGAAAGACTGGGAGATATCAACCGAACCACCTGCGAATTTTATTGAAGAAACCAATTTTTGAAGATTTCTCATCGGGCAGTTCTTCCAGCAATTCCTGCAAAGCGTAGTTCACCTTGCTCTTGGTCACTTCCCAATATTCCGACTCCATCAGGCTACTGGCGGCTTGATTGCGGGCAAGATTCAGTTGCATTTGTAACAATAAAAAGTCATCGCCCATATCTGTACACAACACCAGCGCCTGTTCCGTCTGGCGTTGTTCCAGCAATTGAAGCAGCCGCTTTTTAACTTCCGAAGGAATCGTTACAAGGGCGCCGGCTTGTTTCATCCAGTCTAATTCCAGCATAGCCGTACAAAGTTGCGTCTGTATATGTCCCCATTCTTCAGGACCAATCAGACCCAGCGTCCGCTGTTGCCCGGCTTCCATAAATTTTTCCTGTAACACAGCCGCCACATCCGATCCGGTTTGCGTCAGCAGATCAATTGCAGCGGCAATGTTGCCCTGTGCAATGGCCGCGCGAATTTGTTCTCGCGCAGTTTCAACAGATATTGTATGAAAAACGGGCATATTAAGTAGTTATCCGTTATTAGTTATTGTAAGGTTCCGTACCGGCTGCTTTATCTGCCGGATGTCACATTCGGCATCTCCGGCAGCTAAAGCAGCCGGTACACTGCCGGCTTAAGTGAGGCGGTGACTGTCAGTCACCGCCTCACTTCACATGGACAAACGACTATATTTTCACAAAGAACGCCTGGCCTATTGCCCTATCTTTCCCCTTGATTTTCAACAAATAAGCCGCCGCAGGCAATGCGGACACATCCAGCGTGCAAGCCTCCAGGCTGCCGGGCGCCTGCTTTTCCAGTACCATTTGTCCGCGCAAATCATACACCTGCACCTGAGCGTCAGTCATCCTTTTTTCAGGAAAAAACACCTTCAAAATATCTATAGCAGGATTGGGTGAAATCCTGATAGCAACAGGCGACGGAGCCGGGCGCGTGGAAACCAGTTCGCGCACCTTCGTCTCCGCCCAGTTGGTGATGATCGGCGCGTTCACATCGAAATAAATCCCGGCCCGGTTGCGGGTGCTTGCGCCCGGCAACAGACCCGGTTGCAACCGGATAGAAAAGGCGACGAAGCCGTGGCTTTCCGGTTCATTGCTGGTGCTGTCGGCTAAACGAATATCCAAAAAATCGAATTGCGCGACACCCGACGCGGTGTCGAGGGTGGAAAAATAAGTGTGGCTGGCCGCCAATGGTTCAAAACTGCTCCAGTCCAGCGCCGTGTCCAGGGTGTCCCGCACCCGAATGTTGAAAGCCATAAAATTGCCTGTATTCTGGAAACGAATGGTGTAGGTGAGCAGGCTGCTGTCAATCGTATAATTGGGCGGTAACTCGCTCACATTCACCAATTTATCGTTCGGGTCGTAGGAGCAGAGCACCGGAACCTCGTATAAAAACGTATCGGCATGCAGCACGGTTGTGCCGTCCGTATCCAGCGTTTCGGCGATACCGGCCACCACCGGCACATCGCCTGCTATGGCCGGTGAAATGGTAAGAAACGCTTCGAGTATGCGTGTTTCTCCGGGTTCCAGTGCCGGGAGAGATAGCCATGAAATCGTATCGTCGACGATATAGTAAGGTTCGGGGCCCGACCATGCCCAGGTCAGTAGCGAATCTATTTCAAACCTGTAGCGGGCTTTGGCGGTGTGGCAGCCGGCATTGTGCAGCACAAGCCAGAACGGTACCGTTTGCCCGCAAACCGGCGGTGCGGATGCAATGACCGAATTGATCTTGCTGAACGCCAGATTGGGTCGGAAACCGAAGGCCAGTTCCGTGCTAATCGGCAGGGGCAATGAGATGTGCAACGCTGCCGAATCGGTCGTCAACAACCAGCAAGAATCATTTTGGAAACCAATTGTGTACGGACCGGGCGGCGCGAAGAAACGGAACGCGCCGTCAGCATTGGTGTGCGAGAGCGTAGCGGAGGGATAGAGTGATACCTTAATTCCGGGCAGTTCAGGTTCTCCCGTATCCTGCTGACCATTGGCGTTTTCATCCACATAACAATGGCCTCGCACATCGGGCAGTCCGCTGAAATCGTTGTAATAACCGAATTCGTGTGTTTGACTGTAAATAAATTCCTGGTCGCCGTCGCCGTCGAGGTCGGCGCCCTGGAATGTGATGTAGTAATCTGTATCATACCTGCCCAATATGATACGTTCTCCAAAAACGCCGTTTCCGAGGTTGGGCAACCAGCCGTAGGCGCGGTCATTAAAAAAGGCTATTATATCCACCAATCCGTCGCCGTTCAGATCAGACATGGAGGCGGAAAGGAAAGACACCGCATTCGGGGTCTCCGGCTGAATGGGCTGCGGTGGCCCAACCAGGCCGCCGTCGCCGGGATTGCGCGACCAAACCGGACCGTTCTGGCCGTTAAATACAAGGTCTGGAAAACTGTCCTTGTCGATATCCGCCGCGCCGATTAAATTGTAATAGACGTCGTTGGGTGATAGCAGGTAAGGCCCTTCAAAAAAACCCGCGCCGTCGTTGGCATACCAGCCGATGCCGGGATTTAACAGGACCAGCAGATCAGGATCGCCATCGCGGTCCTGATCGGTTACGTTATGCACCGAAATGGTATCGCTTGCGGGATCGAAAAACACCGGCGCGCCGAAATGCCCTGTGCCGTCATTGGGCATCCAGGCGCCCGAAGGCGCCGGGCCGTCGGCCATTGTGACAATATCCTGGTCGCCATCCATATCTATATCGGCTACCCAAACTGCAATATAAGGCAGCAATGCAAGGGTATCGGCCGGTGAAAATTGGCCGGCGCCCAGGTTTTGGTATCGGACAAGCGCGTGTTCGTACGGCGCGCCGCCGCCGACGTCTTGCTGTACGACCAGCAGATCCGAATCGCCATCGTTGTCAAAGTCGCCGGGCTTCATCAGGCTGACATAATATTCCTCCGGGTCAATGTTTTGCCGGACCGACCATTGGTTGTTTCCCAGGTTGCGGTACCAGCCCACCCGGTAGTCGGGGTTGGCTGAAATCCACAAGTCGGTCAAGCCGTCGCCGTCGATATCGTCTGGTATCAGGGAAGCGTTGATCACTTCGGGTGCAATAAAAGTCAGCGGCCCAAACTGATTGCCGCCGAGGTTGGGATAATAGGCAATAGCAGAGGCGGACTTGGTACAGACGATATCCGGCAGGCCGTCTTCGTTCCAGTCCTGTACATAAGGCCCGTTTATCCCAAGTACACCCAGGCCGGTAGCCAGCAGATGCGTCGTGAACACGGCATTGCCCGTATTTTCAAACCAGGCAAGGGTATCGGCGCCCTTGATCAACAGATCAGTATCGCCATCCAAATCCAAATCGTCTGCGGAAGTCTGACTGCCCTGCGACCACTGTGGCACGGTCGTCGACGGATCCAATAGTTGTGGCGGCGCAAAGTTGCCGTCGCCCAGGTTTTTCGCCCATCTGTTGTCGGGGGCAGCACTGGAGCCGGGCAGCCAGTCCGGCAGCCCGTCGCCGTCTACATCCACTACGAGTATCGAACCTAGGTTGTAGCGCATCGTATCCACCACTATTTTGGTCAAAAAAGTATCCGCTGCTGTATGGAGTAACAGCCGGAGTGTATCGTTCTGATGGCTAAATGTAAAAATATCCTGTAGGCCGTCGATATTTACATCGGAAACATGAAACAATTGATCAGGAACTTGTGCTATGAAATGCACCACCTGGAAATGTCCCGAACCTTCATTTTCAAACCAGCGCAATCCATCAATTATAGCGACGAGATCGATGTCGCCGTCTCCATCCATATCTGCAAGTTCCGTATCTGAATAAGTGCCGGATACCTCGGAAATTGCCACCGCTTCGGCAAATTGCCCGCCCGGCATCTGAAGGCAGACCAGCAACTCCGAAGGGTATCTTGCAAAAATGATATCCGTCAGGCCGTCTGCATTCAGGTCTGCAAACTCGGCGGTGTAGAGCAGGTTCCAGTTGAAGGGAAATGTATCGATCACCACCGGATTGAGCAGATGCCCGGCGCCCGTATTTTCATACAAATGGAGTATCGTATGTTCATATTCGCCGATGTAATCCAGGTCGCCGTCGCCGTCCCAGTCGTATGGCCGGTGGTGGTATTCGTAAAACGGGGAATGGGCAATGACGACGGGCGGGGTGAATTGGGCCGCCGCACGACTAAGAGTAAACAGGGTAAAGCAAATGAAAAAGATGGCTTTCATGTTATTGTTCTAAGGGTTAATCTGTTAACTGAACAACTATATTTTTACAAAAAACGCCTGACCCATTGTCCCGTCGTTCCCCTCTATTTTTAACAAATAAGCCGCCGCAGGCAGCGTAGAGACGTCTAATGTGCAAACCTCCGGGACGCCGGACACATGTTTTTCCAGCACCAGGCGCCCGCGCAAATCATAAACCTGCACTCGAGCGTCAGCAACAAGTTTTTCAGGAAAAAATACGGTCAAAACCTCCACCGCCGGGTTGGGGAAAAGGAGCATATTTTTCCCAACGGACAATTCCGGGCGAACTGTAACGGTCTGTTTTACAAGCATTTTTGTAATATTTGTAAAAACAGGCAGGTTGAAGTCGAAGTAAATGGCTGCCTGGTTGGGAATAGCTGTGCCGGCTGGGAGATTGGGTTTTGGTTTTATGGAAAAAAGTACGAATCCGTGGCTGCCTGGTTCGTTGCTGCTGCTGTCAGGCAGGTTAATATTTTGGAAAAGAAATTCCAAAATATGATTCTCCGCCACTCGCCAGGACATCGGGTGGCTGGCAGAAAGAATTTGCAGGGTGCTGACATCCAGGTCGGTAGAAAGGGTATCCAGCACCCGGACAAAACTCGCCGGGTAATTTCCCGTGTTTTGAAAACGCACGCGGTAAGTCAACTGTTCGCCGGAGGCCAGTTGTTCAGGCGTAAGCGTTTCCGGGAACACCGCTTTATCGTTGGGATCATAAGAACCTACCAGCGTATCGTAGATAATGCTGGCATTATTGGAAGTATTGAGGTCAGACTCTACCGGCCCGAGTTCTGTCCGGATATCGAATACAGTGCCCAGCGCAGGGAAAATTTCCGTCTGTACCGTCAGCAGGATGTCGGTGCTGCTTAATGACTGTAACCCGGGGAAAGTCCAGGTAATCGTGTCTTCCACCACCGCGTCGGGAGCGGGATAAGCAGCGTCGAGATGCATAAAATCGGGCAAAATGGCGGTCACGGTAAAAGGTTGATCGACCGTACCCGGGTTGCTGCAGGTCAGGGTGATATTCGTCGGGAAACCTGGCCGGAACACGTTTTGCGCGGTAGCATGGATGTTGTAATCGAGGACGTCCGGCTGTGGCTGAATCGCGAAGTCCAGGCTTGCATCTGATTGATTTACAATGTAATAAGGCGGATGAGCGCTGTAATACGGCGACGGTAATTGAGGCCGGATGGTATCGTTTTGCTGCCAAAACAGAAAGGTGTAATCGCCGTAACTATTGGTAGTGGTAACGGAGTTCAGCGGTTTGCTCGATACGATGTTCCCTACCTGCGGGGCCTCTTCCGGGTCAAAAACCCCGTTGCTGTTCGCATCCAGAAAAACCTGTCCGGAGACGAGACCGTTCTCGAAGCCGCTCACATCTAATTTATAAATAACCGGATAGAGTAAAGCTGAAAGGGCAGATTGCCCGATACCATACAGTGCATGGTTCCCATAGGACATGGGGAGCGACAAATCCAGTAAA
>JALHMA010000368.1 GCA_022844265.1 Saprospiraceae bacterium
TCGGCCACTTCCCAGACCAGCGAGGCGGTGGTGCGTGGGCGATCAGTGATAAGCGCATCTTCCGTGAAAGTTTGCGCATTGTCGGTCGCTTCACCGGTGATGGTAATACGCGCCACATCATCGGCAGATTTGCCTTCGTGCGACCAGACTTGTACAAACGCAGAGTCAATAATTGCACCTTGCGGAATCGCTATATTGCGGAAACGCAGACCGGTGGTAAGCGCCTTTTGATCTTCCGGGGCGCCTTCCCAACCCGCGTCGAGGTCGTCGTCATATAGTGCATCGATTGCATCGTTTTCCTGTTCGGCATCGTCGGAAGAGCCTTCAAAGGTAATGCCCTCGTCTTCGATGGTATCGGTAACCATGATTGGAATTTCCAGCATAGCGCCGGATACTGAGTAGTAAATGACTAATTGCGGGCGGCGCTCCGGGTGATTCTGACCGTCGCCGCCATCTTCCGGGTCGGCGATATTTTCAAAAGATTCGAATTCGCGGGCATTTTCTACTTCGGTCACGCCCTGGTTTTCGCCTTGCAGGATAAGCGCCAGGGAATTGCCCATCTGCCAGCCGCTGCGATCTACAATTTCCTGCACGATTTCCTTCAGGTCTGGCGTCTGGTATGCGCCCCAGAGTTCCCACTCTTCGGCCACTTCCCACAGCAGAGAGGCCGTGGTGCGGGTCCGGGCTGTGATGAGGACGTCTTCGGTAAAGGTTTGAGCGTTGTCTGCGGCTTCACCGGTAATGGTGATACGCGCTACGTCGTCGGCTGATTTACCTTCATGCGACCAAACCAGCAGAAAAGCGGAATCGATGACAGCGCCTTGCGGGATAGCGATGTTGCGAAAACGGAGACCGGTCGTTAGCGCTTTCTGATCTTCCGGCGCTCCTTCCCAGCCGGCGTCGAGGTCGTCATCGTAGAGTGCGTCGATGGCGTCGTTTTCCTGCTCGGCATCGTCGGAAGATGCTTCGAAGACTATGCCTTCGTCGGTAATAGTGTCAGTGACTGTGATGACACTTTGTAACACAAAATTCTGGGCATGTGTTGCGCCGCAAATAGTGGTCAAAAAGACAAGTAAAAGAAATTTGTTCATGTGATTTTTGCTCATGTTCAGATAGAGTGATTCGGTGATAAATTCTGATCTGACAAGGTAAAAGCAGCAGCAGCAGACGGAATGCAAGCCAGGTTTAAGTAAAAGTTAAGTTTAAAATGTTAAAATTTCGGACTTGAACGCAAGGTTATGCTGGGTTGCGCCATAGCAGAAACGCGCTGAAACATTTCGCTGAAATTGCTTTACAATTACTTCATCATTCGTTAATCCACGCTTTCCGCCCCCTCTTTTCCGCCACGCTACTTTCGCCTTTTTGAATAAACAATTTCTAAAAGGCATGATCCAATCTTACACCAAACACCTAATTTGTTGTCTTATAGCCCTGGTTTTTCTAGGTAGGCTCGACGCACAACAAACCTTCTTTCAGGGTTTTGAACGCAGCGCAGGCGATACCTGGGCATTCACGGCAACTCCCGCCGCATACAACGTACCCGCAGCCGAAGACTTCTGGACGGATACCACCTCTACCAATTCGATCGATCCCGCTACGGGCAACAGGTTCTGGTACATGCTCGACCTGGATAACCCCAGCGGTGGCGGCGCTTTTTTCCACACCCTCGACTTTCAGACCGTGGATGTAGCGGCTTTTACCACCAATACCCTGACATTCAAGTACCATACTATTGGGTACGAAGCGGCTGATTCCATCGGTTATATCCTGGAAACGGACAACGGAACTACCTGGGCGATAGCAAAATATGTAGACCTGAACCGCAATACAGCAGCCTGGACCCTGGTAGAGGTGGAGGTGCCTGCCGGCGCACAATTCGTGCGCCTGCGCCTGATGGCCAAACAAAACGGCGGTAGCGATTTTGCCGGTTTCGATGACGTACAATTGACCAGTTCCAATGGCGACATCACACCGCCCGTGGTGCTGAATGCACAAGCGTTGAATAATCAAACGCTGCGCCTGGCATTTTCCGAATCCTTAGATGCTACCGCAGAAAATACGGCTAATTATACTGGTGTTGCAAACCTGACGAGCGCTGTTCGCAATACGGAAGGCGACACCGTAATACTAAGCTACGGTACACCATTTGTTACCGGAGCAAACAATACTTTAACGGTAACTGGCGTACAGGATGCCGCCGGAAATCCGCTGGCCGCACCATTCGTTTATAGTTTTGTCTGGAACAGTTCCGTGCCCGATCTCGTTATCACCGAAATCAATTACAACCCGCCCAGCGGCGACCCGGATACGCTTGAGTTTATAGAAATGTACAACAATGGCGACCAGCCTGCTGCTATCGGCGGTTTCCGGTTGGGTGGGGTGGTATCCATGACTTTCCCGGCGCTGACACTCGCTCCCGGCGAAACATTTCTGGTGGCTGCCAATAAAGCGGCCTGCGAGTCCTTCTTCGCCGGACAAACATTTTACCAGTGGAACGGCGGATCGGTGCTGACCAATGGCGGCAACACACTCGTGGTGCGCAACACAGCAGGCGTAACCATCGACAGCGTTCAATATGACGACGCATTTCCATGGCCGCTGGAACCGGACGGACAAGGCCCGTCGGCAGAACTGCTTTCTCCCAACCTCGACAACAACGATGGCGCAAACTGGAAACCCAGCAGCACAGCTACTGCCGATCCGGGCAATTTTGCAAGCCCGGGCGTGGTTGAAATTGCGACACTGGCAACTATTTCATTCGGTAGTCCACGCACACTGGTGCAGGAAAATGCAGGTTCCGTCAGTATTCCCGTTACCGTTACCAACCTGAGCACTATCCTGGCAGAAGCCCGTGTGCGCGTAGTGAGCGCCTCTACTGCCGTCAACGTGGAAGATTATATATTGGTAGATTCTGTTGTTACGTTCCCGCAGGGCGCCACTACACCCATCCAATTGTCGGTTCAAATCGTCGATGACGGCGAGCCTGGCAACAGCCGCTACCTCATCCTGCAATTGTTCGACTTCGTGGCATCTGAAGCAGGGCCTGTAGCGGAGCACGCCATTCTGATCAATGACGATGATAAAATTGCACCGCAGCCGCAAAGTAATGCGCCGATTAAACTGAATCTCCTGAGCAGTTACGATGTAGACCCAACGTCGGAAGCCACCGCCGAAATTTCGGCTTACGACCCGACCAGCAAGCGCCTGTTTACAACCAATATTTCACAGAACCGGCTGGAAATCATTGATTTGAAAAACCCTGCCGCACCTGCAAAAATTCAATCGCTTGACATCACAGCCTACGGCGGGGGCATTAATTCGGTTGCGTTTTCCAACGGAGTGATGGCAGTAGCCATCGATGACACTGTGGCCACAAACCCCGGGAAAGTGGTGTTTTTTGACACGAACGGAAATTTTATAAGCGAAGTAACAGTCGGCTCTTTGCCCGACCATGTGAATTTTACAGCAGATGGAACGAAACTCCTCGTTGCCAATGAAGGCGAACCTGCCGACGACTATTCGGTCGATCCGGAGGGCTCCGTCAGCGTGATCGATATGACGCCTGGCGCTGCTAACCTTACACAAGCCAACGTAATCGCTATCGGATTTACGGATTTTAACGACGACACCACTGCCTTGCGCGCTGCCGGCGTGCGTATTTTTGGACCGAATGCTACGGTGGCACAGGACCTGGAGCCGGAATTTATCACAGCATCTGCCGATGGTAAAACGGCCTGGGTGACCATGCAGGAAGCCAATGCCATTGCGGTGATCGATCTGGAAACCAATACCGTGACCGCGATCAATCCACTGGGCCTGAAAAATTATGCTGCACAACAAGTAGCGCTCGACGCATCCGACCAGGCGCCTGGTATTTTCTTCAATAACTGGAATGTAAACGGCCTGTACCAGCCTGATGCACTTGCATATTGGACTGTTGGCAGCGAGGAATACCTGCTGACTGCCAATGAAGGCGATGTCCGCGAATGGGATGCCTACGCAGAAATTGTGCGTGTAAGTTCCTCTTCCTACGTACTGGACCCCATTGCTTTCCCAGACGCAGCCTACCTGAAACGCAGCGAATTGCTCGGTCGCCTCAATGTGACTACAGCAACGGGCGATACGGATGGCGACGGCGATTTTGATGAGATCCACACTTTTGGTGGTCGTTCTGTTTCCATCTGGAATGCAACCACTGGCACGCTGGTGTGGGATAGTGGCGATGACCTGGAGCGCATCGTGGCCGCCGACCCTGTGTATGGTGCCATGTTTAACGCCAGTAACTCCAATAACACCCGTAAAAACCGTTCCGACGACAAAGGCCCGGAACCGGAAGGTGTTGCAATTGCCACGATCGAAGGCCGCAATTATGCCTTCACGGCATTAGAACGTATAGGCGGCGTCGTTGTATATGATATCACCAATCCCGCTGCTCCGGAATATGTGCAATGGATCAATACCCGTACAACAGGTGTTGTGGGTGGCGACCTGGGGCCGGAAGGCATCCTGTTTGTTCCGAAAGCAGAAAGCCCGAATGGCCGCAACTTGCTGTTGGTATCCAACGAAGTCAGCGGTACGATCTCTATTTTTGAAATCTCGATTGATAAAACCCAGACAGGCGAGTATAACCTCGATAAGTATGCATTTGATAACAATCCTGTGATCGGTGTGTACGGCGATACGATCCGCGAAGGTGGTATTTCCGGCCTGTTCTACCGCGACGGCTCTTACCGCTTTGTAGGCGACCGCGGCCCGAATGCGGATGCTGTAAACAGCCCGCTGGCCAACGGCCAGACAGCCCTGGTGTTTCCTTTCCCGGATTACGCGCCGAAAGTATGGCAGGTGCGCCCGGACAATGATACCCTGGCGGTGGAAGATTTTGATTTTATCAAACGCCCGGACGGTACCGGTGCAAGCGGCCTGCCACTTCCGGTCGGACAGGGAAATACCGGTGAGGTTGCCTGGTCCGATACCCTGGCTACCGTGGTGCCCAACGATACATGGGGTATTGATTCTGAGGGTATTACACAAGACAATGAAGGTAATTTCTGGATCTGCGACGAATATGGCGTGAGCATCTGGAAATTAGATCAGAACTTTAAAGTACTCAACCGCTACACGCCGTTCCCGGAAGAAGTAGCGGATCTGCCCCTGGATACCCTGCTGGGTAAACGCCGCGCCAACCGCGGTTTTGAAGGCATCGCCTACACACCTAACGGCAAAATTTTTGCCATGGTGCAAAGCCCGCTGAACAACCCGTCCGCTGCTGCTGGAAGCGCTTCCCGCATCCACCGTTTGGTGGAACTGGATCCTGCTACCGGCGCCATGCGCACATTTGTATATGTACACGATCCTGTTTTGGGTCAAATTCGCAGCCAGGACTGGAAAGTCGGCGACCTGGCAGCCGTCAACAACGAAGAATTTCTTGTCCTCGAACACGCAGAACGCAACGGCTGGAATGCTAAAAATGTGTACAAATTCAGCATCGTCGGCGCTACGCCGGTGAGTGGTAATGATTTTGACGGTCAAACGCTGGAACAGTTGAACAACGAAGCCGGCCTTGCTGCGAATGGCATCGTACCGGTTCAGAAATCCCTGTTCCTCGACTTGCTGGAACTCGGCTGGGAACGCCAGCACGACAAACCCGAAGGCCTGGCTATCGTCGATTCCGCTACGGTAGCGGTTATTAATGACAATGACTTTGGTATTGCTTCGCCCAATGCGGATGGCAAAATTGCGCTGACCGGCAAAACGACCCGTTTGTATGTGTACCACCTTCCATCCAACCTGCAACTGGATTACGTAAGTCCGTTCTGCGAAGTTGCTTTGGGCGATGACGTAGTTACTTGCGCACCGGCACAACTGGAATTGAATGTTGCGGATCAGGGTTTTGCACAAGCCGACTGGTCGACAGGCGATACGA
>JALHMA010000369.1 GCA_022844265.1 Saprospiraceae bacterium
GCCCCACCACGGTTGCGGGCGACCGTTGCGGGCGACCGATGCGGGCGACCACAAGGGTCGCCCCTACCAAACCAGAACCTTTCCTACACTGGATTCAAATCAATAATTGGGTAGGGGCGACCCTTGTGGTCGCCCAATGTGGTCGCCCGCATCGGTCGGGGTTGTGTCAAAAGTCAGATGTTTGAAAGCCTGGCCAAAGGGTGCTAAATAAAGTTTTGGTCGGGTGCTAAATTTGACAACTTTTTGAAAGTTGTCAAATTTTCACATTGCATTTGGCAACTATAATTTGGCGTGAAAAAACATTTTTTTTCGCCTTAGACTTTTGACACAACCCCAAAAAACAAAAATCCCGAATTTTTCACAAAGGAAAAATTCGGGATCGTGCAGGGATGGTTTTCAAACGCCACCACTATTTTGTAAGTACTCCGTTCATATTAGTTTTGGTTAAGTTCTTTGTAAGTGCTTGATAATGAACACTAATAACCAATAACTAATAACTATTTGCCACCACCAGCGCGGTAAATATATTTTTCAATTTCGCGAAAGTCCTGAGATTGCTGGTTGGGATAATCGCGGCGCAGGCGTTCATAAGCCTTAATGGCTTCTTCTTTTTTGCCCTGATAGTCGTAGAGCATACCGAGTTTTTTCAGGTACATGGAAGAAAGTACCTCGTTATCTGTTGCTTCAGAGGCCTTTTCGTACAGATCCAGTGCTTTGTCGTATTCTTTCTTTTCGGAATAAGCATCGCCCAAAGCGCCATATTTCATAGCCGGCAGTAATGTGCCTTCCGCATCATATTGCTCCAGGTACTGGATGGCATTGTCGAATTCGCCCAGTTGAAGGTAAGAAACGCCTGCGTAGTAATTGGAAATATTGCCTGCAGGAGTACCGCTGTATTTGTCGGCCAATGCAACAAAACCGTCAAAACCGCCGCCGGGACCATCGAGGGCCAGGCGGAAAGAATCGCGCTCAAACATATTCTGCGCCTGCCACATGGAAGCGACGGCTTCCTGCTGTTTGGGCGCAACAATCAAGGATTTATACAACCACCAGCCGATTGCTATAGCTGCTACTGCACCGAGTGCGTAGAGGATTTCTTTTTGATATTTTTCCCAAAAAGGGGCGGATACCTGCTTCACTTCCTGTACTTCTATCGTCTCAGCGGATTGGGCGACTTTACGTTTTGCCATTGTGTTAATTCAATATTAGATGGTTCACTTTTCAAAAATGACCGCAAAAGTATGGAAAGTTTCGTTTCCAGAAGGTGTATTTTCAAAATTTGTTGAAATTTTGAATCCCCGTTATTTCTTCACGTCTACCTTCAGCCTGTTTGGCCGATTGGCAATGTCCCAGGCTGTGTAAAAAGCCAGTTGAGCGCGTTTGGCCAGGGCCTCATAATTGATCTTGTCCGGCGTGTCGGTCGGTCGGTGGTAATCGGCATGGGAGCCATTGAAATAAAAAATGGAAGGGATACCACGCTCGGCAAAACTATAGTGGTCGCTGCGCTCATAGTAGCGGTTCGGCTCGTCTTTGGCGTTGTACTTGTAGTCCAGTTCCATCTTGGTATAGGTCTTATTGGCGTACTCGTTGATTTCATGTAAATCAGTGCTAAGTCGATCAGAACCAATCACATAGATGTAATTTCCATTGTTTGGATGGCGCTCATCCGTGCGACCGATCATGTCGATATTGACGTCTGCCACGGTTTGTCTGAGCGAAAAAAGTGGGAATTCGACATAAAACTTCGAACCCAGCAGGCCTTTTTCTTCACCGCTGACGAGCATACAAACCACGCTGCGTTTGGGGCCGACACCTTTTGCTTTGGCTTCGGCAAAAGCGCGGGCGATTTCGATCACTCCGGACGTGCCCGAAGCGTTGTCATCTGCGCCATAATAAATCACCGTGCTGTCCGGCGAACCCAGGTGGTCATAATGGGCCGTTACCAAAACATATTCATTTTTCAATACCGGGTCGCTGCCTTCAATAAAACCGACCACATTGGTTCCTTCGAGGCGTTTGCTTTCTTTATCCAGGCGGATTTCGATTTTTGTTTTGACTTTAACCGCTTTGGCTTTTTTTCCGGCGCGCAATTCTGCAATAACGGCATCGGCTTTGTCGGCTTTGTTCTTCAAAATGATCTTTGCCAGTCCCGTAGAAATGAAAATATTGTTCAGGTACGATTCCGCTATTTGGTCTTCATCGGCGCCTTCCGGTCTCCAGCCGTATGTGGAAAGCGATTTTTTATTCGATTTCAGGTTGTCATCAAACTTTGGATCGATAATAAAAGCCATTACAGCGCCTTTTTCTTTGGCGATCTGCACTTTTTTTCTCCAGTCCATCGACCAGCCCGAGCGCCGCATTTCGCCGGTAATAATGAATCGGCCATCAGCCAATGCCGGTTCGCCTTCATAAAAAATAACGGCTTTGCCTGCCACATCCGCTTTTTCATAATCGGTGTAAAGAGAGTCTTCAATACCATATCCGACAAAAACCACCTCTTTAATACGGAGCATCGGATTATCGGGGTTGTAACCGTGGTAAACATAAAAATCTGTGCGGTTTTTAAACTCCTGGTCTTCCACTTTCAGACCGATGTCCGTCCAGGTTGTATTGCGCAGGCGGATATCCTGAAAATAGGTATTGCGGTCGCCTTTGGGTGGCAAACCGGCGGCTTTAAACTGTGCGGCAATGTAATCAGCCGCTTTGCGCTGGCCTTCTTCCCCTGTTTCGCGCCCCTTCATTTCTTTGGATGCCAGCATTTCCACCAATATTTTTGCATCCTCTGCACGGATCGTTTCCGCAAAAGGCCGCGGATCGGGCAGTTCATAATTGCGCTTCATTTTGGTCATTTGCGCAACAGCAATAGAGTCTGTGGGACTTTGTGCCTGTAACAGGGAAGCCATCAGCAGTCCGCACAACAAAAAACATAGTTTCATGATATAGTTCAGATTCAATAGTTTAAAATTTTATAGTTATTGGGTTATTGGGTTATTGGGATATTAGGATATTGGGATATTATGTTGATAATCAATAGATCGGGTGATAATATCCCAATATCCCAATATCCTAATATCTCAATGTCCCAACAACTCATCAACAAGCCATCTTATCCACCCTTCTTCCATGCCTTCCGCCTTCAAATTCGGTGGTCAGAAAAATACGAACCATTGCCTGTGCCAATATTTCAGGCACAAAACGAGCAGGTAACGCGATCACATTGGCATTGTTGTGTTGGCGGGCGAGTACGGCTATTTCCTCGGTCCAGCACAAGGCGCACCGTATCTGCTGGTGTTTATTGGCCGTAATAGACACGCCGTTGCCGCTGCCGCAGAGCAGGACGCCCCGGTCTGCCTGATGAGATTCTACTGATTCCGCAACGGCATGGGCAAAATCAGGGTAGTCCACCGAATCGAGTGTATTGGTGCCAAAATCGAGCACCATGTGTCCCTGGGCCTGTAGCATGGCAACGATGCCGTCTTTGTACGGAAAGCCTGCGTGGTCGCATCCAATCGCTATTTTCATAAGTAGTTATCCGTTATTAGTTATTGGTTATCAGTGTTCATCACAACTGGTAGCATGGCAAATTGTCGTTGCGGTATATTGACGGGGTGACTCGAAGTCGCCCCGTCAATAAGCATCGCACGATGCCAACCGACAAATCGAAATGCACCTATCACAACTTGATTTATCCTATACATCGTATAAATCAGGGCCAAAGATAGACGTTTGCTGATTTTAGCAGGAATCCTTTTGACATAGCATGTACTTTTGAACCTGTTTGACCAAAAGTAATGGGTTTATGGTGGATGGGTTTATCGTTTATGGGTTGATTGGTTTAAAACAGCCCCACTCTATAAACCTAATCAACCCTTCAAACCCGATCATAATTTTAAAAAATCAATTGAATGTGATTTAGTTTAATTTTTTACAAATGTTTGATTATCAACACAGATAACCAATAACTAATAACGGATAACTACTAATGAAAAGATTTTTTCTGCTATTGTGCCTGATCAACCTGGCCATTACAAGTATGATGGGCCAGACAAATCCGGACTGGCGCCACAAAGTATCTCCCGCTGTACAGGCTGCTTATGAGCATGGCGAACAAGCCGACCTGCTGGTTGCCTTCGAGGAACAAGCGGACCTGCGTGGGGCACGGGATTTAAAAACCAAGTCGGCCAAAGCCCGTTTCGTTTACCATCAACTCCTTCAAACAGCGTCCGGTTCGCAGGCGCGTGCCATCTGCCTGCTGCGGCAAAAAGATGCGCGGATCAATAGTTTTTTTCTGGTCAATGCGATTGCAGTAGAAGCGGCCGATCCGTCCATGATAGCGCTGCTGGCTGAATTGCCGGAAGTGCGCAGCATCAGCATCGATCCCTGGGTGCAGTTTCAGGAACCTATGCTGGAGCAAAATGCCGTCGCCCCGCGCAATGCCATTGAATGGGGCGTGGATCGCATCAATGCACCCTTGGTATGGGCCATGGGTTATACCGGACAAGGTATCACCATTGGCGGCGCCGATACCGGCTACGACTGGCAGCACCCTGCTTTGCAATCCAAATACAGGGGCTGGAATACGGCCAACAGCACTGCCACCCACGATTACAACTGGCACGATGCGATACATGAAGTCAGTCCGCTCAGCCCCGATACCACGGTGAATGCCTGCGGATTCGACCTTTCAAGTCCCTGCGATGATGGTTATCACGGCACACATACGATGGGCACTATGACCGGCGACGATGGAGCGGGCAACCAGATCGGTGTAGCGCCGGGCGCCCGCTGGATCGGCTGTCGCAATATGGAGCGTGGCAATGGCAAGCCTTCCAGTTACCTCGAATGTTTTCAATGGTTTCTGGCGCCTACTGATTTGAATGGTTTGAATGCCGATCCCGAGCTGGCGCCGCATGTCATCAATAATTCCTGGTCCTGCCCCATAGCCGAGGGATGTACGGACCTGACAGTCAATGAGTTGCTGCGCGAAGCAGTCATTAACCTCAAAGCATCGGGCGTTGTAGTAGTCGTCAGCAATGGCAATTCTGGCAGAAATGGTTGTAATACGACTAATGGGCCGCCCGCTTATTTTGAAGAAAGTTTTAGCGTCGGTTCCACCCGTTTCGATGATACCTTGTCCAATTTCAGCAGCCGCGGGCCGGTGACCATCGACGGCAGCAACCGCATCAAACCCAATGTAACGGCGCCGGGTTCGGCGGTTCGCTCCAGTTTTCCGGGTAACAATTACCAGTTTTTAAGCGGCACCAGCATGGCCGGCCCGCATGTGGCAGGCCTCGTGGCACTCATCCTCTCCGCGCGTCCCGACCTTGCCGGGAATGTGGAGTTGATCGAACATATTGTAGAGCAAAGCGCCGTATATAAAATAGATACGAGCAACTGCGGCATCGACGGCACACTTCGCCCCAACAATGCCTATGGCTGGGGAAGGGTAGATGCGCTGGAAGCCCTGAATATGATCCTGGAAGAAGTCAGCACGACGCAGGAACCCCTCGTTTTCAGCGCTACGGTATCGCCGAATCCGACAAAAGGCGAGCTGCTTTTTGACCTGCAACATATGACCGGCGCAGCCACTTTAACCATTTACGGCACCGACGGAAAATTGGTATTTACCACAAACCGGACGATACAAAACCGCGAAAAACTCTCGGTTTCACTCGCCAACGAACGGCCCGGTTTTTATTTCTGGCAGGTAACAACTGCGGAGGGGAGTGTTTCGGGGAAACTGGTGAAGGAATAGTGAGTAGTGAGTGGTGAGTAGTGAGTGGTGAGTAGTGAGTGGTGAGTAGTGAGTGGTGAGTAGTGAGTGGCATATCGTTAGAGGAATGTTTTGTACACTGCTATA
>JALHMA010000370.1 GCA_022844265.1 Saprospiraceae bacterium
AAAATTTCAGTTGGTTGTCACGAGTTACAAAAGTGATTCATTTCCAATAAATTCTCAACATTTTTCAACGATCTAATATATTCAGACAACGAACGAGGCTTTCGCGCCAGTGCGGAATGTCGATTCCGAGTTGCGATTTGATTTTTGATTTGTTCAGAACGCTGAAAGGCGGGCGTTGTGCGGGGGTTGGGAAATCCTTCGTTTCGATGGGTTGCACGCGGCAGGGCAGGCCCCGGATGTCAAAAATAGCCTGTGCAAAATCGTACCAGCTGGTGACGCCTTCATTGGAATAATGCCAGATGCCCGCCAGCGTTTCACGGGCTATGTCGCCGCGCATCGTTTTGTCGATAATGCTCAGTACGGCTGCCGCCAGGTCGGGGGCATACGTCGGCGTACCGATCTGATCAAAAACGACGTTCAAGACCGGGCGTTCAGCACCGAGCCGCAGCATGGTTTTGACAAAATTGTGCCCGATGGCAGAATACACCCACGAAGTGCGGATAATCATAACGCCTGCAGGGTGCGCTTTCTGAGCGGCGCGCTCTCCTTGCAGTTTGGTGCGGGCGTACACGCCTTTGGGGCTAACGGCATCCTCTTCCCGGAACGGCAGGTTTTGTTTGCTGTGGTACACATAGTCCGTAGAGAAATGGATCAGTGGAATGTTCTGCGCCGCGCAAACTTCCGCCAGGTTTTTAACCCCCGAGACATTGATGCGTTTGGCCAGCGCCGGTTCCGATTCGGCTTTGTCAACCGCTGTGTAGGCCGCGCAATTGATACACCATTGGATGGAATGCCGGGCAAAAAAATGTTGCACGGCTGCCTGGTCGCTGATGTTCAGGTCGCCGGAAGCCGCAAATACAAACGACAGTTGTGGAAAATCAGTCGCGAGTTGCTCAAAACATTGGCCGAGTTGCCCTTTTGCACCGGTAACGAGGATCATGGTGTTTTTTTGAGAGCAAATGTTCAAAAAAAAACCTTATTCCATCGCATCCAGCACCCAAAACGCCTGGTTTTCCGACCACATCGCTACGATACCCACACCTTTCTGGAAAAAATATCCTTTGCCTTTGTTCATGCCCCAGTTGTGGTACGTTACATCCTGGAACGGGCGACCCAGCATGGTTGTATCGCCTACCGTGCGCTCCCATTCATTAGGATTTGTGAGGTTTGCGGGCAACCGCTGTCCACGGTTATCGGCCACAAAACGATCGCTACCACCCAGGTAATCATCCACCCGCAAAGAGGTCGAAAACATGTCATAAATCATTTCATTGCTGTGGTCAACATACCAGGAATAGCGAATTTCGGCATTGTTGACTGTATCACAGAAGATATAATCGAGCATCTGGGCTTCGCAATATTCATACTGTGTAATATTATAAGCGTAGTTGTTGCACAGCATTTTATAATTCAAGCGGCCTTTTTGCTCCCGAATCTCCGCCAGAGACAGCACCATTTTTACACCCTGTTCATTGATAAAAACAAGGCGGCTTTGCGGCGTCAGTGGGGCGGTCATTTGAAAGGCTTTGTTGCTCACGGTCTGGTAGCCGGTATTGACATCTTCGCCGCAAACGGTATCATCATCGATCAAAAAAATGATCGCTTCCTGGCAGGAACTAAACAGAAACATAAAAGCAAACAGAACAGGCATTGCGAAAGACTTTGTCATGATATTGAATTTTAATTTTTTATTCAAACTGATGGGACAAAGGTGCAGGCGCCGGCTGCTGCTGTGGAATTGACTTGTACCTGTAATTACATTAATTTTTATTGAATATAAAGAAATACAGTCAACGGAATATAGGGGTCTCAAGAATTATTGAGTCCCTTCTTCTAACGGGATGCCACTCACTACTCACTATTCACAATTACAGGCCTGAAAAACACATGTCCAAACCAAAACAGCCGCCAAACGGGACGTCTCTCACCTCTCACTTCTCTCACCCTCTCACTTCTCTCACCCTCTCACTGCTCTGGGAACTAAATCCGACCAAACCCCGGTTTTCGTTTGTCAATTGTAACGATCCTCCCGAACGGGCAACCTACTTTTGCGGCAAGTTTGAAAACAAAACCTTCTGTATGCGTTCCTTCTTTACCTTTCTGTTTATGGCCCTCAGCGGCATCGGTCTGTCGCAGTCGCCCAATTCCGATGTATATCGGCTGAATATCCGCAAAGCGACGGCTCCCATTCACCTGGACGGCGAGCTCAACGAAACAGACTGGCAAACCGCCCAGGCTGCCGGGCATTTCAAACTGTTTTTTCCCAATGACACGGCTTACAGTTCGTTTCCGACGGAAGCGTATCTGACATTTGACGACCGCAACCTGTATTTCGCTGCGGTGTGCTATCAGCCCCGCAGCAGTTATACGGTACAAAGTCTGCGCCGCGACTTCGCGCCGGGCACCACCGATGCCGTTAACCTGCTGCTCGATCCCTCGAAGGACGGACTCAACGGTTTTGCATTTGGCATCAGTCCTTACAATGTGCAGCGTGAGGCCCTTATCGCCGCCGGCGAAGTGTTGTCCTTTGAATGGGACAACAAGTGGTATTCGGAAGTGAAAAATTATGAAGATCGCTGGGTCGTGGAAGTCGCCATTCCTTTCAAAACCTTGCGCTACGCCGTTTCGGAAACGGACAATTCCTGGGGTGTTCAGATCAATCGCGCCAAAGTGCAAAACTTTGAGGTCAGCGGCTGGGCGCCGGTGGCTTTTCAATACAGTTCAAATAACCTGGCTTTTGCAGGCAGGCTGATCTGGGAGTCGCCGCCGCCCAAACCTGGCGCCAATATTTCCCTGATTCCCTATGCCATTGGCGGCGCCAACGTGGATTACCTGCGCAACGCAAATTCATTGGAAGTAGAGCAAAAACCCTTTACCTGGAACCGCAGTATCGGTGGCGACGCCAAAATAGCCCTCACGCCGGGCCTGAACCTCGACCTCACGCTCAATCCCGATTTCAGCCAGGTTGAAGTAGATCGGCAGGTACCCAATCTGAGCCGTTTTGAGCTGTTTTTTCCCGAAACAAGGCAGTTTTTTCTGGAAAACCGCGATTTGTTCGCCATGTATGGTTTCCCGAATACGCGGCCTTTTTTCTCCCGGCGCATCGGTCTGGCCTGGAATCCTGTGCTGGAACGCAATGAAAAAGTGCCCATTGTGGCAGGCGCGCGACTCAGCGGCAAACTCACCGACAAGGTCAGGATCGGATTGCTGAATATGCAAACCAAACAACGCGACTGGAGCAGCGATACCATATTGCCGGCGGCAAATTTTACCGTTGCCACAGTGCAGCATAAAGTGCTGGAGCGCAGCACTATGAGCGCCGTAGTTGTCAATAAACAAAATTTTCTGCACAACCTGACTGACGAGCAACGCGGCGACTGGCAGCCCTGGAACCGTATGGCCGGACTGGAATTCAACCTCTATTCCAAGGACAACCGCTGGGAAGGGGAGTGGTACTATCACCGCTCTTTTTCGCCCGACAAAACGCAGCGCGGTAGCACCCTGGCGGGTTATCTGGGTTATAACGACCGCTATTTTAGTGCCAACCTGGGGTATAATCGCATCGACTCCACCTATTCGGCAGAATCGGGATTTGTGCCGCGGCTCGGCGTACAATCTTTTTTCCCGGGCGCCAGTTGGCGTTTTTACCCGCAAAAAGGATGGGCAGCACAACACATCACCAATTACAATGTCGGCGTGTCCGGTGATCTTACCTACGGCCTGAATGGCAAGCATACCGACCGGGAAACATCGGTTTATTTCGGAACAGGGTTTAAAGATCAGGGATATTTCGATATGGGGATATACAACAACTACACCTATTTGTTTGAGTCCTTCGATCCCACCAATCTGTACGAAACCGGCACCGACCCACTTCCGGTAGGCGGCTATGCTTACTCCGGATTTTATGCGAGTTATGAATCCGGGACCTCCTACAATGTACAGGGCGAAATATCGGTCACAACGGGCGAATATTTCAACGGAAATCTGTTCCAGGTGGAAGGTCGCTTCACTTATCGGCAACAACCGCTGGGTATTTTTTCCGTGTTGTACAGCTACAACCGGATTCATCTGCCCCGGCCGTATGCCTCCGCTGATTTCTGGCTGGTGGGTCCGCGGGTGGAATTGGCATTCAGCCACGATGTCTTTTTCAGTTCATTTTTCCAGTACAACACCCAGGCAAACAATTTTAACATCAACGCCCGGCTGCAATGGCGTTTTGCACCGGCATCCGATATTTTCTTCGTTTACACCGACAATTCGTATGCCCGTGAAATCCGAAACACGCCGGTGCAGTTTTTCTCACCGAAAAACAAGGCAGTGGTGCTGAAATTCGTGTATTGGATGAATTTGTAAACGGCTCACGGTTTTAGGGATTAAATAGAACATGGATTGAATGGATGGGACACGGATTTTCGCGCTTCGCGCTCGTAGGAATAATGGGGATGCGGATTGGGCAGATGAGGCGGATTAACGCGGATTTTCCCGCTTTAGAGTTGACACAGATTAAATAATGTTCATTTTTAGGAAAAAAGAAGATCAACTCTAAAGCGGGAAAATCCGCGTTAATCCGCCTCATCTGCCCAATCCGCATCCCCATTATTCCTACGAGCGCGAAGCGCGAAAATCCGTGTCCAATCCTTTCAATCCGTGTTCCATTTAATCCCCAAATCCAATCCCTCACCCGATCTGATAGCGCAGGTACTTAATCGTTTTCCCGGCGGCCAGGTGTTTGGCTTCGTACAAGGTTTGAATGCTCAGTTCGGTCATGGGAAGCATATTGGCATAAATATCCAGGTTCTGGAGTAGCAATTGGCAACGCGGGTCGGAAGCGATGCTTTGCAGGGAAAATTTTACAAAACCGTCGTCGTCGTGTTTGAGGTGAATCAGGCCGTCTTTTTGCAGAATTTGCCTGAATTTTTCGTGAAAATACGGTGAAGTGAGTCGCCGGTTTTCCTTGATGGCCCTCGGAAAAGGATCGCAGAAAGTAATCCAGATTTCAGCCACTTCGCCCGCTGCAAAAAAATGGTCGATGATCTCGATGCGGGTGCGCAAAAACGCTGCGTTGTGCAGGCCCTGCTCCAGCGCGTCTTTCGCGCCGGCATGAAGCCGGTTGCCTTTCACGTCCACGCCGATGAAATTGCGCTCCGGGAACAACCGCGCCAGCCCGACCGTGTATTCGCCGGCGCCGCAGGCCAGTTCCAGCGTAATCGGGTGATCGTTCTTGAAATGTTGCTCCTGCCAGCGGCCTTTCAAATCCACCGGTTCCATGCCCGCGCCTACCAGTACGGGGTGCTGCACGCTGTAACATTCGTACACGTTTGGGAAAGCCAGGATTTCGGCAAATTTGCGCAGCTTGTTCTTGCGGGCCATGTATGTTGAGGGTGTTGAGGGTTGAGGTTGTTGAGAGGTTGAGATTGTTGAGGGGCTTCGCGTTTGGCTATTAAGCTATGAAATGCACACAAAAATTAATTGAAAATCAAAGCCTTATCGTTTGAGATGCCCACCCGAGTTTTTAACCACAACGGACACTAAGTGGTTTCACAAAGGACACAAAGCGTAGAGTTGACCGGTCCCGCTTGGTATTTTCTATATACCTGGCACAAATCTTCGCAGATGACTGAAAAGAGCGGTCAACTCTACGCTTTGTGTCCTTTGTGAAACCACTTAGTGTCCGTTGTGGTTAAAAAGCACGCCGGTTTGGAGTTCAAGCGTAATTCAGCGGGCGCAAAAGTCGAATTTTTTGAAGAAAAAACCCCGGAATTATGAGGGAGTCTCCCTAAAAGCCCTGCACAACTGCCAAAAGCGAAGCCCCTCAACAATCTCAACGTCTCAACAACCTCAACCAACTTCGCACTT
>JALHMA010000371.1 GCA_022844265.1 Saprospiraceae bacterium
CAGTGGCTGTTGGCCGGGCTGATGCCGAAAATGCCGCCCCAGTTGATCTGCTGCGGGAAAACAGTTGCCGCCTGTTGATCGACCGATATTTTTTTCAGGTCGCCGACCGGGTGGTGGATAAACGTGGAACCTGTCAGTCCGGGATTTGCATTGCGGTTCCAGCCGTTGAAATACACGTTGAAATTGGCGGGCAGGGCCGTCATACGAAGCAGCATAAAATCGGTTTCATTGCGAAAAGCCACCCGTTCGCAGCCCAGCACCGATTTTTCAACGGGTTCGGTAACAGGGTTGTTGCAATCGGCAGATTCGTAGCCGAAATCGAAGCGCCACAGATCAAAATCCGGGTTCTCGCCGATCAACTGGCAGTGGTTGGCGCTGAGCACATACGGTTCCGGCGTACCGGAGGTATTGGCAATAGTGGTACCGCTGCACCAACCCAGTCCGTTGCTAAACACCATCAGGATACGGGAAATGCCGCGTTTTTCGGTCTGCCAGTTGGCGCCTTGCGGGCAGTTGATATTCAGGTGGCAAGGCTCGGCATTACCAAAACCGGTGACGCCGGCCACCTGTGCATCGACCATCGCATTGCGGTCGTAGGCGTAATCCACGCGGTTGATGTGGAGCCGCGACTGCCCACGCACGGCTGCCGGTTCGCGGCATTCGAGCCAGGCCGTTTCGCCGGGTACAACGCCGACCATAAATTTACCGGAAGGCAGGATACTTCGCTCGGTAAACGCGCCTCTAATCCATTGTTTATCAGTACTATATACAAAAAATTGCGCACCGGGCGGCAATTTGAACTGATCGAACAGCAAGGCCAGTCCAAGTGCGTCGGCGGCCTTTACACCGCAACGCCACAGCCTGCCGCCATCCGGCAAATCCGTCCAGACCCCGGCATTTTCCATGGAAATATCCGCTGTCATGGGCGCTGCAAAACGATTCTGTCCTGGCGTTCGGCTGTCTTCCTCCCAGGCACGCGCCACATCTAATTTGGGTAAAACAACCGGCTCGACAGGTTTTCCTGCAATGGCAGCCTGAAATTCAGGCGAAAAACTGCCGGGGAGTCCGCCCTCGCTGAGCTGGGCTTGAAGCGAAAAAGTGATGAGTACAATCAGTAATGTAAATCGGTAGCGCATACGCGTGGGATGAGGACGTGAATCGTGAGTAGTGAGTTGTGAGTAGTGAATTGTGAGTAGTGAGTGGCTACTCGTTAGAAGAACATTGAGAACATTCTTCTAACGAGTAGCCACTCACTACTCACAATTCACTACTCACTATTCACAAACACGACAGAAAAAAGCGAGCCAAAAATAAAGAAACCACCTTAGCCTTCGAAGTTTTATTACCGATTGACCATCCGGCACAAAAAAAGAGGGACCGTTGCCGGCCCCTCTGGTTTTACTGGGTATGCTCTTTGGATTTTATTTCCGCTTTGCAGCAGACTACATTTTTGGCAACAGCACCGTGTCGATGGAGTGGATAACGCCGTTGGACTGGTACACATCGTAGGTGGTGATGTTGGCGGTAGCGCCGTTTTCATCTTTCACCACGATATTGCGTGCGCCGTTCATCATAAAAGTAAGCGTGCCTCCGCTGACGGTTTTGAGGGTATTGTTTCCTTTTTTAATCCTGGAACTGATGGTTTTGAAGTCATATTTACCCGCTACTACGTGATAGGTCAACACTTTAGTCAGGGTTGGTTTGCTTTCAGGCTTCAGCAGCGTTTCAACTGTACCGGCCGGCAGGTTTTCAAAAGCGTCGTTGACCGGAGCGAATACCGTGAACGGGCCTTTGCCTTGCAGGGTTTCCACCAGTCCGGCTGCTTTCACCGCGGCTACCAGCGTGGTATGCGCTTTGGAATTTACAGCATTTTCAACGATGTTTTTCATGGGGAACATGGCTTCTCCGCCAACCATAACCGTATTTGATTTTACCTGGGCATTTACGGAGAAAACTGCGAGTACGAACGTGAGCACCAGTGTGGCGCTTTTTAACATGGATTGCATAGTGTGTGTTTAATTTGAATGTGGTGTGAATGTTATTTTTGAGAACACCATCATTTACGGGGGTTGGGGCGTTTTTGGTTTTTTCAGGTGAAAAAATAATATGACTATCCGCAAATTGCACCCCGGATACGGGGCGGCCACAAGGGCCGCCCCTACCCATTATCAAAGATATTGGTTGGGTAGGGGCGACCCTTGTGGTCGCCCCGTATCCGGGGTGCAATTTACTTACTATCAATATCGTACACAGATTTTTCGCGCTGAGGTTTCCGCGCTGAGATGACACCTGCTCGTGCCTCGCAGATGTCACCTCAGCGCTCCACTACCACTTTTTTCACCTCATTTCTCCCATAAAACACTGGGAAATACATTTGTTCCACCCGAGCAGGATTCAGGGTAAAGCGTCCGGTAAAACGCGGCTCCAGCGGGATGCTGAACGTGTATGTTCCCACCGGCAGGCGTTCGCAAAAAATGGCGGTTCGGTCTTTAAAATACTCGCGGTGTACTTCAGGCCCGCCTTTCTGCACCTTGTCGCCGTAGCCGCAACCGGCAGGGATGGGCGCCTCGATCATGACATAATCGGCGGCGGATTTTACCAGTACCCGTACTTCCAGGGTGGCGGATTCGCCGTATTTCAGGTTTGTAACGGGCGTGCCGTTTGCCAGCAACAATTGTGTCGTCACCTCAAAAAGGTCGCTGCGCGCTGCCGGCGCCGGGTTGTGCCACTGCTGGTAAGCCGTCAGGTAGAGGGGACCGCTGCCGGTTTTGTCTATTTGCAGCGACTGTCCCTGCGCCGGATCAAACTGCATGGTCAGGGGGAAAGAATCTATGCGGGCGCCGTTTACGCTGAGCCGTACGGAACGAAGCGTATCCTGCCCGTCGAGCAGGCCGGGCAGGATGGCCTCCAGTATTTTCGCGGTTTCGATGGTATTGCGCTGCACCGGCCGGCTTTGCAACCAGTATCGCTCGATGCCGCGCGTGATATCCGTCCAGCCCGCCGTCCGCGCAATGTCGTAAGCCTGTAAGGTGTGTACGGCCCGGCGATCATACCAGCCGGTTTCGCCCGATCCGAAGTAAATGCCCCCGAAAGTGGTGCGGTTGATATATTTGGACAGGGAGTCTTTTACCAGTTCTTTTCCGCACAACTGCTTCAATATCAATTGATTCAATCGCGTAGAAAGCGTGGTGTTCCGCAGGCTGTCATACTGAATCAAATATGGCGCACAGTCGATATTGACCTGGCATGCGCGCAAGAGCGCCAGGGCGCTGCACTGATCGGAAAAGTGCATAGCGGGCAAATGCAAACGAAGCAACGACAGTGCCCTGTCCAATCCTTCCACCTTGTAACCCGACTGCTGCGCTGCAAAAAGCGCCCGGGCCACGTACACCGTCATCCAGGTATTGGGTGTACCATTGGCCCACCAGCCCCAGGAGCCATCGGCCGACTGGGTGTTTTTTAACCTTTTCAGGCAGGCTTTGATGTCCTTTTCAAATGTAAAAGGTTCGTTCAGGTGGTTTTTAATTTTTTTCAAAGACAGCAGGGCGATGAGCCTGCCGGCGGTTTGTTCGTTGCAGCCGTAAGCGTAATGGTGCAGGTATTCCACGTCTTTCAACAGCAGGTCGAGCGGACTGTTTTCGACGTGCAGGGTAACAGGGTGTAAGCCCGCCGGAAAGGAAATGGTGCAACTCGTATCGCGTTCGAGCAGCAGAAATTGCCCTTGGGTTTCCATCGTTCCCACCGGCAAAACAGGGATGTTGCGTTGTTCGCCGTCGCTGAGCCGGCTACTGCGCAGGTCATACGCAACAAAGGCCGTATCCATGTCGGAGGGGGTTTCAAGCGACACATATTCCGCTTTTCCTTCCAGGATACGGGATTCATTTTCCCGTAACACCTTGTTATTCAATAAAAAACGCGTCGAAACATCCACAGAATCTCGAGTGTGGTTGGTCACGCGTCCGGCCACATCAAACTGATCGCCCGCAATGGCAAAACGCGGCACGGCTAATTGTGCAGTCAGGGGTTTCATCGCACGGGTGCGGGTCTCCCCTACACCTGCGCGGCCCTTTTTATCCGTCGCAATGGCATAGGCATTCCAGCGGGTAAGGTCGTCCGGGAACGTTGCTTGAAACACGGCTTCTCCATTTGTATCGGTTACCAGATGGGGCTGCCAGTACGCGTAGTCGCGAAACTTGGTACGCATTTGCGCCGCGCCCGTCAGTTCTTCAGCATCTTGTATAGGAGGAATGGCCCCGCTCACCCGGATACCGTCGAGATAGTATTCCGTTTCATTGGAACGGGCGCCTTTGATGTTAATGGCGCCGCCATCTATCGACGTGACGCCGGCGATAGTACCGACGATAGCGCTCACACTCCGGGTAGGGAGCGCCGCAATGTTTTGAACGGTCATTCCGGCGGTAGTGTTATCCCGTTGAATCCTGGTCGATCCATACGCCGTAACAACCACCTCGTGTAAATCAACGGACTCCCACAACACCTGATTGACATAAGCAATCCGGTCGTTGTCAATATAAACACCCGACATTTTCCGGGATTGAAAACCGGTGTACGTGACTTCGAGGGTGTATTCACCCGGCATCACTTCCATGCGATAATTGCCATCCACATCTGTAATGACGCCTTTGATGAATTCGCCGCCCTGCATCAGTTTTACCGTAGCGCCGATGAGCGCTTCCCCTGTTTCATCGGTGATGCGCCCTTGTATGAGGGTTCCGTAACCCCAGCCGGGAGGTTTGGATCTGTAATACAATTCAGGCTGGTATTTGTCTGATTTTGAATCAGTTATAATTTTTGACTGAAATAAACTATCGAATTGTTCTGCCGACAGCATAGGGCGAAATGCCAGGTTGGAGAGATCCAGGTATAGTAAGGTATCTCGTCGAATCCTTATCTCCCGCGTTGTTATGCTGCCCTTCCAGGTGTACAGGGCAATCTGGTAATTGCCGGGCGGCAAGCCGAACCAGGCGTTTGTGCCGGGCGAATACAGACCCATGAAGGTGTCGCGGCGCAACACAATTCCTTTTAAGATGGTATCCTTTTGATTAAAATCGATTCGGAGCGAACCGGCGCCCGGTTTGTCGACTCCTGGTATGTGGAAAATGTATTCGGGTACGCCGCGCTGAATCTGATGCGGCCCGATGGCCCATTCATGGACTGATTTCAACGCCAGTCTTCTGGGAAAACGCCCCAGTTGCTCTGGCCATTTTCCGGCGTACAGGCGCTCGCGTTGCGGCATGATGTCATATTCAAATCCGGGATCAAACTGGAAACGCGACACAAAGTGACCCGGCGACAAAGCATTAATCATGCTGCCCGGAGGAAATGGCCCCAGAATATGGAACGGGCTTCGTTTGGAATGGACGGCATGGATACTGGTGGCGTATTCCCAGAAATAACGCGGCCCGTCGAAAGGCGCATCGCGCAGCAGCAGCATCGACTTTTGCAGATAGGCCAGTTCAAAGGGATTCAGGCTGTCGGGGCGCGGCTCCCAGCGAATTCGGGTATGTTTCAAAGCGCTGTTGCCTTGCACATGCAGCGGTGTTGATCTTGAACTCCAGCCATCGCCGTAAAAAGAGAATATGAGTTTTTTGCCTTTCTCCAGGTAAACGCTGTCGAGGGCGTACTCCCCGGTGCGCGTCCTGATTTTGATCGAATTATTGCCGTATTCACCATAAAAACTATATGGTTGCTGCACGGTGTTGCCGTGGTAATACACCAGGTGTTTATTTACCCAGATCAGGTAAACGGGTTGCGACTGGAAATTTTCAATGACGAATGGCGCAAACTGTGGCCGTTGATAGTA
>JALHMA010000372.1 GCA_022844265.1 Saprospiraceae bacterium
GCCCAAAAAAATACCGAACAACGGGCATTGCCGGCCAGGCCATTGGAGAAGACCGTAGCGCCATCCGATATCAGGCGAGCCGCGTCTCGGGCGGTGATAAATTTGGATGAAACCGGAACAGCCGGTTTACAATCGAGGTCTTTTTTCGACCACGTAAGCCGCCATCGGATAATGTGAAATATCAAGTGAAAACGTTCGAACAATGTCATGATTCCTTGATTTTAAACAATTAACATGCTTCATATA
Organism: Saprospiraceae bacterium; assembly: GCA_022844265.1. GTDB lineage: Bacteria > Bacteroidota > Bacteroidia > Chitinophagales > Saprospiraceae > M3007. Next base: position 247 of record JALHMA010000372.1, read on the forward strand.
GAAATACTACCTTCCCGGAAGGGAGTAGAACCGATCATCGCATTAATCAGATACGGAACCCCCTGATTCATGCTGATGATCGCACGTTGAATGGCCTGCGAAAATGCATCCAGCGTATCAACGCGTTCGCCGGCTGCGCCATAACCGGCTGCGACCAGGTGATAATCGGTTCGGGGCAATCGAACAGCCGTCTCGGAACCCAGCAAGTGTACCTGGTCGCGTGCAATCTGTTCCCAGGAGCCGTTATTGCCCACGATGCCGCATACTTTCAGGCCATTTTTGGCAAATGTCTCAAACTCAGCCAAGCTATAGGCTGCGCTACCGTCACCGTAAATGATCCAGATGTAATCGTCTGGTTGGCACACTGCGGCGCCTAAGGCAAATCCGCCGCCAACGCCTAATGTGCCAAATACGCCGGGATCAAGCCAGCCCAGTGGTTTTCGGGGCCGCAGTGTGTAGGCTGCTGTTGCGGCGAAATCTCCGCCATCAGCGATTAAAATAGAGTTGTCAGGAAGCGCTTGTTCGAGGCTGCGAAACAGCTCCAGGGGATTGATACCGTTTACCGGCCTGGAAGCCATTTGTTCGATTTCCGTTTCCCGGGCGGAATCACGGTCTTGCAGTATTTTTTTCCAGTCGCTCCAATTGGGCAAACCTGTTACTGTTTTTTCCAGATCAACCAAAAAAGCCCCGGGATCAGCGCAGATGGCGCGGTCAGGCCGCAAGTTATTTCGCAATTCCGTCCGGCTGCGGTTCACAGCGATTTTTCGGGCATGTCGATTCAGGCTACGGCCATAGTCCAACCTGAAATCGCAGGGTACGCCTGCCAATAGGATAAGGTCGGCTTCCCGCAGCGCCTCTTTGCGGTGGTGTTGGTATTGCAGCGCATCGCTACGCCCCAATAGTCCGCGGGCCATGCCGCTGAGAAAAACAGGAATGCCCAGTTTTTTCACTGCATGCGCCAATTGGGGGGTTAATTGTGGTTGAAGCATTGCTCCGCTTCCAAGTAACAAAACCGGACGTTGTGCCACGCCCAAAGCCCTGATAACTGTATTGATCTCTTTTACCGCATGTGTCGGGATATCCGGTTCTGGAATGAGGAGACTTTGGTTATCGATGTTTTTTACACCGGAAAAAAGTTGGCCGACATGGCGGTTGATGTACCATTGCCGGAGTTTTTCCATCCAGCTCAGGGCTTTATTGTTTTTTTTGCCATACCATTCACGCACAGTAGCCTCCGGATACAACAGATCAACAGGACATTCCATAAAGACCGGCCCAGGCACACCTTGTCGCGATATTCGCATGGCTCGCAGCAGAGCAGGTGTCAGGTTGCGCAAGCGATGTATCCGGGCCTGGTATTTCACCGTCGATTCCAGGATTGACACCTGATCGATATCCTGCAAAGCGCCGCGTTTTCGGAGTAAAGTAGCCGTAGCGCCGCCTATCAACAGAAGCGGCGACTGCGCCATCTGCGCGTTTTTAATGGCTGTCACGGCATTAGTCACTCCCGGCCCGGCCGTTACGGCCGCCACCCCGGGTAGGCCCGTCAGCCGCGCCACCGCATCGGCGGCAAACACAGCCGTCGATTCATGCCGCACATCCCATACTTGTAAACCCGCCCGGGCGGCCTCCACATAAACAGGCCCGATATGTCCGCCGCAGAGCGTAAATAAATGCCGGATACCGTTGACCTGTAAGACTTGTGCAATGAGCTGTCCTCCATTCATAAAAGTGCTATTTTATGAGGAGAAAGTTAGGTGGAAGTGTCCTTTGAATGAACGACTTTGATCACCGTAACACATGATTTTTGTTACAGTGGATGCCCTAATCGCATATAAGCATTCGGCCATGAACCCCGGCAATGCAGACAAAATGGCTCGGTTTTATTTACTGAACGAAGAATTCCCGGCCGATTATGCGTGGTTAATTGATGTCGATGTACTAAAGCAGTCGGGATTGGAGGGTTCTTTGTTTCGCCTGTCACCCGAGTCTGCAAAAATGATTGTCTACGGGAGTCCTCAACGTGTCGACGAGGTCAAAAAACTTCAAATGGTGGCAAGTTCAGGTGCCACATTTTTAATTGCCTTTTATTCTTTGCCACAAAACCCTGGCGGTTTCCCCGTCCCATTTCGCAAAACGTCCGCGTTGCACGACCATCCGGTTGTCATCCGGCCGTTCCACAAAAAAATGAAAGGCAAATTTTTCGCGGGGATTTTGCCAGCCGATCACCTGGCCGAAACGCAAGTCATTGAGAACCAGCGTATCCGTCCATCGCTCGACGGTGTAAAATTGCTGGGAAAAACGTTTCAGTTGTTGTATGTTTTCCTGATCGTGAATGGGTTCGAGCAAGTACTCATTGCGCGGAAAATACTGGAAAGCCATGGCAGTGTCCCGGTCGAACAAAGAGCGGTAACCCACATGATACCCCTCGTCATTGCCCGCCACCACATACCAAAGCCAGTTTTGAAGCGGCGCAGGTGTGGTAAAATACCGGGTGTGGGCAATCTGTTGTTTTTCCAGTACTTCGCGGACCTTCCGGTCGATGGTAAGTTTATTTACAGTGCAGTACAACAAATACAAAGCGCTTGCTAACAGACCGAATTTCCACCAAAAACGCCGCCTGGGATGTTTTCTTCTCAATAAAATGAGGGCTGCGCAAGCCACACCGGGGCCGATGGAAAAAAGCGGGTCGGCCACATAGATGGCATTGAACGAAAACCGGTGCCGGCTGAACGGCTCCAGCCACCCTACCCCGTAGTTATTAAACGCATCGATGAAGATGTGTACGAGGATAACGGAGCCGAAAAACAGTATCCACCTGCGCAGCGAAATATTGTGCGGGCGATGCCAGCGCTCGGCCAGTAGCGCCATAAAAGGTGTAATCAGCAGCGCAAACAAAATGGAATGGGTAAAACCCCGGTGCGCCAGCAGGCTGCTGGGCGTATCCATCCACAAAACCGCAACAAAGTCGATATCCGGAATACTCTGGGCCAGGGCGCCCCAAAGCATGGCTTTCCGTCCGACGGTTTTACCGGCGAAAGCCTCGCCCATACAGGCGCCAAGGGCAATGTGCGTGAGTGAATCCATTATTTACCGGTTAACTTTTCGAGCAGCGCCTGCATGCGGTGGCGTTCTTCCCGTTTTTGAATGACCGTTGGCGGCGCTGCCCGTTCGGCGCAATTCGCCAGGCTGCATCGCTGACAGGTTACATTGACGGTCACTTGCGGAATAGCGGGATCGTCCCAGAAACGAATGGTTCGTTTGGCATGCGCATCGAGCAAAACGCCCAGGGTCACACTGACATTCCGCCCCACAGAAGGGTAACCGGGTTTGGCGACGGCAATACACAAATACTCCTCGCCGGTATCCAGGAAAGAAGCGCGTTGCACGCCAGTCAGCATTCTCGAAGGGTTGTCCGTCTGTTGTTGGAGTTGCTTCAAATCGCGCAACATGGAAAGCGACAGCCAGCGCCTGCAATAGTGTTCGTTCAGGCCCGAAGCATGCGGCTGGTGGCGGCGGTTCAGGTGCAGTTCCTTGTCCATATCGAAACCATCGCGGTCGAGGTCGTGGATAAACCGGAGAAAAAACACCTTTTCGAGGCGAAAATCTTTGGTGAGCAGGTTGAAACGCTGGAACAACACCTCCGGGCTGGCCTGGTATTTCGCCATCAACTGGAGCAGGGTGTCGGGGTTCCATTTTCCCTGTTTGAAAAAAGCGCCGATATCGCGTACAAAAGCCGGGCGATTTACCAGAATGGCTACCGCAAAATAGGCCGCTTTGTAGTTGTTCAGGGTTTCTTCAAAAGAATTAACCCGTAGAAAACTGGACGTGAGCGGACGTTCTTTCAAGTCTAAAACATTGAATCCCAATTCTTTAGCCAACTGAAAAGCGCGTTGGGATTCGCTGAGGCGTTTATTGATCAACAAACGTTTTTTATGCGGGTTGAAAACCGAGCGCAGGCTTTGTAATTCGGGATGTTTCGACAGGGTTTGTTCGTCGATATGGTAATCATACTGCGTCTGAAGCAATTGGGCGAGCAAGGCGGCAGGTACGCCGCCGTCTTCCGGTATCTTGTTTTTTTGAACAAAGGCGTCGGCTGCCAGTTCTATTTCTTCAAAATAATTATTGCGCAATTCCTGGTAAGCCCGCAGGGCGGCAAAGAAAAAATTCTCATCGCGCAGTGAATAATTCCGGGCGATTTCCAGCAAGGCCGAAATAAAGGCATTTACCCGGTCGGGGGCGCGGGCGATGATTTCCACCACCTGTTGCAGTTCAATGCCAAACAGGTCGAGCGGAAGTTCATTCAGGAAATTACTTTTTAACAGGTCGCCCAGGGGAGCGAACTGCTTGGTCAGTTCCGGTGAGCGCATAAATTCGGCAGAAACCCCAAGGGCTTCTGCGAGGCGCTCCTGGTTGGCGGGCTGCGGGTATTTTTTACCTTTTTCAATTTCATTGAGGTAAGAAATTGAAATCCCGGAGTGCTTGCTGAGTTCCTCGAAGTTCCAACCCTTTTCCTGGCGGAACTGGCGAACCTTCAGTCCGAAAATAATGCGCTGGTGTTGTTTGGTCGACATGATAGCGCAAATGTAAGAAGCAGACAGCCTGAATGGGATAGTTCGTGATATTGGTTTTGGAATTTCTCGTTTAAACACATATTTCAGCGTAATTTTGCGGCGCTGTTGCTGCAACCGGCTGCAAGCACCTATCACAACTATACTTCAGAATGGTATATATCACACGCATTGAGCGTTTTAACGCTGCCCACAAACTTTGGGTAGATGACTGGACGGAAGAAAAAAATCGCGCGATTTTTGGTAAATGTTCCAATAAAAACTGGCACGGGCACAATTACAGCCTGCACGTTACGGTAAAAGGACGGCCCGATCCGGTTACCGGCTTTATTATGGATGTAAAACAATTAAGCGACATCATTAAACAGGAAGTAATCGACCACCTCGACCACAGCAACCTGAACCTGGATGTCGAATTCATACCGCCCGGTATGCAACCAACTACGGAGAACCTTGTTATCTTGATCTGGCAGCGGCTGGTTAAGGCACTTGAACAGTATCCTTGTCAGTTGCACGCGATCAAACTTTGGGAAACGGAAACCATTTACGCCGAATACTACGGCGAATGAATGTATCCTTCCGTTCCTGATTAATCGTCAACAAATATGGCTTATAAAAAATCAGACCAGTATAACGATGTTTTGACAGAACGGCTCAAAGCAGGTTATCACGATATGTTGACGGGTTTGGGAGAGGACATTTCCCGCGACGGGCTGCTCAAAACACCGGAGCGCGCCGCCAAAGCCATGCAATTCCTGACCCAGGGATATGAGCAGGATGCGGCGGCTATTCTGCGCTCCGCCATGTTTAAGGAAGATTACAGCGAGATGGTCCTTGTCAAAGACATCGAGGTGTATTCCCTCTGCGAGCACCACCTGCTCCCGTTTTTTGGCAAGGCCCATATCGCCTACATTCCGAACGGCTATATCGTCGGTTTAAGTAAAATTCCGCGGGTAGTTGATGTGTTTGCGCGGCGCCT
>JALHMA010000373.1 GCA_022844265.1 Saprospiraceae bacterium
CAACTCCTGCATTTTTCCAGTTCTTTTACCGGAATCTCTTCGTGGTATTCGCCCACAATCGTCGTAAAATCATTGGCCTTTTCGGAAAAAATAATGGAGCCGTTTACTTTCAGGACCGCGCCTTCCAGTTCCAGTTTGAAAGAGCAGGTCCAGTCGCCCAAGCCATAGGTATCGCTGTCGCCGCGTGTGATTTTATCTGCCATAATATATATGTCCGGCAAGTTTACCAGCACAGTTTGCTGTGCTGTAACAGATAATGCATAAACAAAAAGCGAAATGCTAATATAGAAACGGATACTTGAAAAGTGACGACTCATAAGTTTTGTGTTTATTGAAATGAATCAACTTACGCACAGGAAGCCCTTTCAGGATTTCAGAAACGGCATTTTTAAAAAAAATCTAACAACGTAAAAACCAAAAAAACCATGCCGCCGTATGTTTTGGCGTAAGGCTTTACAAAACCCCACTTTCAAAACACATCACTGAAAACACGCGCTGAACATCAACCATGTCAGCGGAGTTCATTTCTTCACAAGTCAATACAAAAATTACTTTTTATGCAATTCAATCATCTTACGGGCGCAATTGCGCTCCTGGCACTGCCATTTCTGTCGCAGGCACAAAGTCCGGTCAGCAGTTTTATGAGTGGTAAAGGAAATGGCGCCATCGCGCTTTCTTTTACAGCCGAGCAGTACGACAATGTCTTTTTGGTACCTACCGATGTGGAAGGTGTTCCAGTATTCAACGAGGTCGATGTAAACAGTGTATCCCTGTACGGTTCTTATGGTATCAGCGACCGCCTGGACGTAGTAGCCAGCCTGCCTTACATTTCAGCAAAAGGTAATGCCAGCCAGGCGGTGCTCGACGAACTGGGTTACGAAAACACCCGCGACGGGGTGCAGGACCTGTCCGTTTTTCTGAAATACAATCCTTTTAATGCCAAAATTGGCAGCAGCGAACTGCGATTCATTGTTGCCGCAGGCCTCAAAACACCGCTGGGTAATTACAAAGTAGACGAAGGTTTGCAGTCCATTATCGCTATCGGCAACCGCGCCACCAGTTTTAACGGCCTGGCCATCGCGCAATTCCGCACACAGTCGGGCATATTTCTCGGCACGCAAGCCGGCTACAGTTTCCGCAACGGCGAAGTGCCCAACGCACTGCTGGGCGAAATCAAGGCGGGTTATTCCAACAGCCATATCTATGTGGATGCCTGGTACGCGGGTCAGGTTTCTGACGGCGGCGTGAATATCCTCGGCGAAGGTTTTGTCGGCTTTTTCCCTGCCACAGACGTCAGTTATACCCGCGCCGGTATCACAGTTTACGTACCTATAGCAGGCGGCTTCGGCATATCGGCAGGCGCCAGTAAATTCCTTACAGGTCGCAACGTCGGCGAATCCACCGGTTTTTCCGGTTCAGTCGTGTATTCCTTTTAAATGAAACAAGCCCGCTAAAAACCAGTTCTATTTTAAAAATCATTTACTAAAACATTGAAAATCATGTTATTCCAACATAAATCAACACTCGTGGCATTTTTTGCTGCCACGGTACTTCTCGCTACTTCCTGTCAGAAAGACGATGAAAATGTGCTGCCCAGCATTGCAGCCATCGCAGTATCCAATCCCGCTTTCAGCACCCTGGAAGGCGCTGCCATTCAGGGCGGCGTAGCCGTCACCTTGTCCAACCCGAATGCAGGAGATCCTTCCGGCGACTTCACAGTTTTTGCGCCTACGAATGACGCTTTTGCGCGGCTGGGGCTTAACACAGAAGGTGATCTGGCCGTTTTGCAAAATGATTTCCTGACCAGCACGCTGTTATACCACGTATCCAACGGCAACCTCGCGGGCAGCAGCATCAATGCTGGCGGCAGCTCCGGTTCGGCCTTAGGCCCCAATCGTCGGTTTATCACACGCGGTTCGGATATGTATATCAACGGTTCCAAAATTCTTGCTACCGACGTGCAGGCTGAAAACGGCACCGTCCACGTGATCGACAAAGTACTGCTGGCTACCGGAGCGGATATTGTCCAGTCCGCCCTCGCGTTGAAGGATGCAAAAGTATTTATCGCACCCGAACTGTCGTTTCTGGTAGAAGCCGTTTTGTACGCTGATCTGGCCGGAGCGCTTACTGCTGCTGCCGGCAGCCCGTCCTTCACTGTTTTTGCACCCAGCGATGCCGCTTTCAAACAATTGGGCATCGACCTCGGCGTACCTTTGAATGTACCCGCAGATATTCGTCAGTTGCCAAAAGACGTGGTCACCGCAGTATTACTCAACCACGTAATAGCCGACGGCGGAAAATTCACTTCTGAAATGAACGCCGGCAATGTGAGTCCCCTGGGCGGCACCGCGCTGACTTTCGGCGCATTCACAAACGGAACGCTTACCATTAAAGGTAATGGAAATGCAACGGTTGCCAACATGGTAATTCCCGATGTTCAAACCACCAACGGTGTGGTGCACGTAATCGATCGGGTGTTGATGCCGTAATCGTTGAGGAATGAGGAATGACCGAGTGATGTCGGACATCACGCTCGGTCATTCCTCATCCCTCATTCTACTCTACGGACTTCGCACTTCGCACTAACGACTTCGGACTCATCTGGATTTCCCCGGTTGTTGCGCCGGCGTATCCGTGCGAGCATTTTGATGCCGGAATGCGGTGGGCGTTATGCCAGTGACTTTTTTAAAAGCCGTATTAAAGGAAACCTTGTTGTTGAACCCCACGGCATAAGCCACTTCGATGATATTGAAATCGCTTCTGGGGTGCTCGGCCAGCAAATGTTTGGCTTCTTCTATACGCAGGCGGTTGACATAATCAAAAAAAGTGCCCTCCGAACAGGCATTGATGACCTGCGAAACATGGTGTTTCGAGGCATTCAGCCGATGCGCCAGCGTATCTAAATTCAGGTCGGCATTGCGGTACAAATATTCTGCTTCCATTAAATGGGAAAGTTTGGCGAACAACGAATGGATGGCCGCCTCCGTTAGTCCCGAATTGCGGTATTTCACCCCTGGCGTAGATTCCGATATTCTGTATCCCTGAAAAACAGCGGGCTGGATATAACCTGCTATGGCAATCAGGTAAATAAATGCCGTCATGGCTAAGGAAATATGGTAATCCCAGTTGCGGTTAAAAAACTCGAACCGCACCAGGATATAGTAACTGGCATAAGCCAGGGTGTATCCGAACAGGCAGGTATTCAACAGTACAGCCCATCGGTTGGTTTGGCCGACATTGGGCTGTTTTCTGATGTAAACAAAATGCCAGATACAGTAACCCAACAAATGGGCGATACTCCCCCAAACGCATAACATTCCAACCCACATGGGGATTACCGGCGGATCGATACCCAGCAAAATCGCCGATTTTTTACTTGCCGGAAGCAGGTAATGGGGAAGAAGCGCCAGAAAAAAAAGTACAAACGGCACAAACTGCCAGGAGTCGCGATAAGTAAGCGGGCGTTGTTCAAAAACAGTCCGAAAATACACCCACAAAAAAGGCCCGAACAAAAAAGGAAATGCCAGGCTGATGCTGCTCCAGTGCGGCCATTGCAACTGGTACCCTGTCCAGTACATGACATATTCGGTCATCGTCAAGGCAAACAGGAACAACACCAAAGCCAGCAGGCGATTCGGGCTGTATTTGGAAAAACCAAACACCAAAGCAAGCAACAGCCCTTGTGCAGCGCTAATCAAAAAAAGAATCGTCCAGGCATCGAATGAAGGCTCTTGCATATAAACCGGATTTTGAATCGGCTCAAAATTAGACAGCAGGCGGCTGAATAAAAGGAAAGTAACCAGAGAGAAATGGTAAATTTTATCGGATTTACCCATTTTTATGGCGACATCGACGAGTTTGCGTTAGTTTTTTACGCAAACAAATAACACATGAAACATCTCTGCTTTTTCCTTTTGGGTCTGTTGACCATCCCCCTCCACGCACAAAGCGCTTTTACGCGAATAACCGACCCTTCCAATCCGGTTGTTGTTTTTCCCAATACCCCAGCGCCTTACAAGGGTCTGGCATGGATTGACGTGGACAACGATAACCGGCCCGATCTGTTTATGAGCCAGCGCTTTTTATTCCACAATGATGGCTCCGGGCAATTTACCGAACTGAATAATGTTCCAGGCGCACAAGGCGGGCAAATTGCAGCAGGCTCCAGCTGGGGCGATATAGACAACGATGGCGATCCGGATTGTATAACGACCAGCGCCAATTCTGCTCTACATATAAATGGTGGTGATGGAACAACTTTCTCGATTGCTACCAGTACCGTGTCTGGCCTGAGCGGTTTTGCTGCCTGGGACTGTGTCGTGGCCGATGTGGACAACAACGGCTGGCTCGATCTGCTTTTTGTACATGCCGAGAATTTTCACAATACCGGGCCGTTTCCCTGCAAATTTTACCTTCAGACAAGTGCCGGCGTATTTGTCCAGCAAACCGGTTATGAATTCACCGACAGCAATGATCCGTACACCATACCCATCTGGACGGATTATGACCTCGATGGCGACCTGGATTTATTTATCGGGTCAGGGCCTGGTGGTAGCACGGGGCCTGATTATCGTTATAAAAACCTTTTAAAAGAAACCGGCGCTTTCGGTCTTCAACGCATTACGGCAGCACCTTTCAACTTGCAGGAAGATGGTCAGGTGTATAATTTTATAGATTATGACAACGACGGCGATATGGATGGCATGTTGACCAATTATACCGGCGTAAAATCCCGTTTCTGGAAAAATAACAACGGGGCGTTTACCCTGACCAATATGCCGTTCACCCTTACAGCCAACGCATACCTTTCCAATACATGGGGAGACGTCGACAATGACGGTGATCTGGATGTGTTGCTTTCTGTGGACGGCACGCGGCAGGTCAGGCTTTACCGCAACAATGGCAGCGGTGGCTTTCTGCCCATAGAGATTGCAGGCAGCGCCGATTCTACGCCGTGCAGTATCGGTCTGGCTGATTTTGATAATGATGGAGACCTGGATTTTGCTACCAACGGGCCGCTGGGAGGCCGCGCATTGTTTCGCAATGACAACCTCGCGAACGGGCGAAACTGGATTGCTATTAAATTAACCGGCGTCAACAGCAACCGCTCGGCTATAGGTGCCAGGATTCGGGTGAAAGCCACTATAAATGGGCTGCCTGTCTGGCAGATTCGGGAAGTTTTGGCGCACAATTCCTTTCAATCGCAAAACGACCTGCGGCAACATGTCGGACTCAACGATGCCGGCAACATTGATTCGCTTGAAATACGCTGGCCTTCCGGGCTGGCACAGGTATTTGGATCGCAGGAAGTGAATCGTTTTTACAACATCACCGAAGGAGAGTCGCCGGTGGACATCTCCGTTGGAACCGTTGATCCTTCGATAGAAAAACCTTCTTTTGAAATATTCCCCAACCCAACGCCAAATCTTTTCCGTCTGGATGGAAGATCGACACCTATCCCGATACAACAGGTGCAGGTAGTGGATCATCTGGGGGAAAAGGTAGCAGCAACGATCGATTTCATCGATCTGAACCAGTACCGGATAGCGTTGAACCCGGATTTACCGGGCGGCGCCTACTGGGTGCGGGCGGTTTTTAAAAACGGTCAGACGGTTACGAGGATGGTTGTGAAGAATTGATTAAAAATAAACTTCACAGAAAGTTTGATTTGGTAAAAAGCCCCGGCAAATGTGCCGGGGCTTGCTTTTTTCTATTTTCTGAGTGAATTGATCCAGACGGCGATTTTTTCAATGTCCTTTTTGGGAACGTGTTGCATGGG
>JALHMA010000374.1 GCA_022844265.1 Saprospiraceae bacterium
TCGGGCTCCAGGCGCCAGTTATAGTCGGTTTCGTAGAACAACCAATCCTGTAAATAAGAACCCAGGATCGAGTACACCTCGCCTAGATCCCCCTGCTCCCGCATGGTCTTCATTTGGCGCACCAACGGGTAATAACGGAGGTTGAAGTGTACGGCATTCACCAGGCCGGTTTCTTTGGCCAGGGCGACCAGTTCTTCGGCTTCGTGGAGGTCTTTCGCCAGCGGTTTTTCACAAACCACGTGTTTGCCGGCCAGCAGCGCTGCTTTCGACTGCGCATGGTGCAGAAAATTGGGGGTACAGACGTGTACGCAGACAATATCTTCCATCGCCAGTAACTGCTCGAATGTGCAGGGGCGCTCGATACCTAACTGGGCCGCTTTGCTGGTAGCTAATTCCATGTTTACTTCGCACAGCGCAGTTACTTCCACATTTGGAAGCCTGCGAAGCGCCTCAATATGCGCAGGTCCGATAAAACCGGTGCCGACCACGCCGACCTTAATTTTTGCCATTGTTTCTCTGATTGAAGATTGTTTAAAAAAGGTGGAAGTTCTGAAAAATGCTGGATTTATGAGATAATCCACTTTTGGGGGCGATAAATTTTTCTTGATAAAGTACACTTTTCTGCCTTGCCTGAGGGATAAGTCTTACGCCGCTCGCGCCAGTTTCTGCCTGGCGCGAGCGGTCATCTCTTATCCCTCAGCCCTCATTCCACCTTAAAGTGATCGCCCGGTAAATAGATATCCAGTCGCAACCCTTTTACACCCAGTTTTCCGGACTTCCCATATTTTTTGGAACGTTTGGCGTTGCTGTACACCAGCACCTGGGAAACACCTACCACTTCGGCGTCTTTGCCTTTAACCAAAATAGCCGTGGACTCGTCGATGCCGATGCCTTTCATGGCCGGATAGTCGATGACGGCGCTAATCAAGCGGTTGTGGCGGCTGCGTTTTACAAAGTGTTGATCTACAATGGCTTTTTTCAGCATACCCAGGCCGGGCCGGGTCTCGATATTGTCGGCCTCTATGGTATTGAAGGTAGACGAATACTCGGGGTTTTTCCTGGAATTTCCCGTGATCATGATGGCGCTCATCACCGCTGCGCCGGCGCTGGTGCCGCCTACCATCGCGCCGTTTTTGTAGGCTTTGTGAATGGCTTTCTCTACCTCCGAACCGGCCACAGCATCCATAAAACGGCTTTGGTCGCCCCCGCTGATGTAGATCAGTTTGGCGCCGGCTATGGAATCGACTTTAGCCGGATCATTGGCCTGCGCTTTCGTACAAAAAACGCCGTAGATGTTGTGCATGCCCAGGGCTGTAAACTGTTTTTTCGTGTAAATAACAGCCGAGTCGGGTTCCCCGCTAGACATCGGTAACACCACCGCATAACCGCCTTTGTCCAGGCCCGACTCCTGCACCATGCGCTGGACCATGTCGAGGCTGCGTTCGCCGCCGCCAATAATGAATAGTTTGCCTTTGTTTTGACCCAAAACGGGACAGACGCTGGCAGCAGCAAAGAGTAGCAGCGCAAAACGGAATCGATTCATGGTAGGATGTTTGTTACGCCTTGCCTGGCTCTTCAATTTTGCAAAATGTTCGCCTACAAGCGCCGGTCTTGGTTTTTTGACCAAGACCAAAAGTACAACAGACCTGCCTCATATCACGATGCTTTCCGCCCCAATCTTCTCCATACCAAGAAATGCGTCAAAAATGGCCAACTATCTGCCTGGTTGGCGTAAGGGGGGATTGTGTTGTACGTATGATCTTGGTCAAAAGACCAGGATCGGCGAAACACCTGGCGAGGCGGAAAAGTGTGCGGGCGGCGTTGGCGAACCCTGTCAAATCATTGCGGAGTGAATGACTTGACAGGGTTCGCCAACGCCGCCATCGCTGCGCTCGTATTTTTTCAACATCCAACTACCACTACGGCATAAATCACTTTACCAGAAACGGCCAGATTGATCATCTTCTTGCCATTGGAGGGGCGCACGAGTTCCCAAGTTTTGCCCCAGTCGGAGGAGCGAAAAATACCGGCATTGAGACTGCAAAAGAGATGTTCGCCCGCTTGTTCGATGTCGTTTATGACCCGGGTTGGCGGAAACACATCAAACATTTCATCCATGAGCCGGATCTGTGAAATCCCTTCATCCATGCGCTGCCAGGTTTTACCCTTGTCGGCGGAAGTATACAGCCTGTTTGTCATGCCGTCGCTGGAGGCTTCATTCCTATCGCCGTCGGTGATAGTAACGAAACGATCCCCAATGAGTTTTGTATTATAAGCCCCACCGGCTCCGCTCAGCACACATTCCCAGTGTTCGCCGCCGTCCGTGGAGCGCAACATGCCGCGATAGCCACCGCAAATCAACACATCACCCGATGCCGCGAAGCTGTTGACGCCTTCATCAAAGACCTGTTGCCAGGTACTCCCGCCGTCGGTGGATTTGTAAATGCCGCTTTCGCAGCCGACGAAAATATTTCCGTTGGGAGTTTCAATAATAGTACGAACCGTCTTGTCGTCCAGGGCATCGTGCATGGGTGTCCACATGTCTGTGCCCGACAATTCCTGAAAAAAACCGGTGCGGTAACTGCTGGCATACAGCCCGAATTTTCCGGGAAAAACATCGGTAATTTTTTCGTTCAAGAAAACCTCTTTTTCCCATTTCGGGGCTGCGTCGACGCTGCTTCTGTGGTACAATCCGCTTTCAGAGGTCAGAAAGACTTCGCCGCCGTCGGCAAAAATACGCCCGACCCTAACATCTACGGGCAGCCCCGCGCTGACATCTTGCCACGTCTGACCGCCGTCGGTGGATTGAAAAATGATGTCGGCTGATATTGGCTGGGCTTTTTCAGCGCACTTCGGCCTGCCTTCGGTGGATACTAAACCGATGCCGGCTGTCAATGACAATGGATTTCCTTGATCCTGCTGACAGGAAACCAGGGATTGAAAAAAGAACACGTAAACGAGGATATTGATTTGCATAACTTTGTCTGGTTGGTGAAAGAATGAGACAAAGATGCGGGCAGGCCGAGACCCTGCGGTTTTTGGCGTGTAAAACAATGTAATAGATTTGTAAAACAAGAAATAGATACAGCGATTGATATTATGACCAAGTCATTTCCAGCCAGACAATTACGCCTCGCTCGGTCTTTAACTTTGCACAATGTTCGCCTACAAGCGCCGGTCTTGGTCTTTTGACCATAGCCGTCAGGCTATGGTCAAAAGATCAAGATCGGCGAAAAAGAGATCAACATGCGCCGGGCGGCAATTCTGGACATAGCATCCTTCACCCCCTAATCTTCCACCGGACACCAGTCAATCAATCCGCAGCCGTCATAAATCAACCGTTCGCGTTGGTCTCCACCGATTTCTCTGGCTCGGATTACACTCTTGTAACCCCAGTTAAAGTCCTCAAATACAGTGTACATCAGGATAGCCCCGTCAGTTGACCAGCATGGGTTTTCCGCATCATCTATCCACTTTCGTTTATTGGAACCATCCGGGTTGATCAGAAAGATAGCAGTATTATCGTTAAAAGCGATCGTTTTGCCATCTGGCGACCATCGGGGGTTTTGCAAAAATCCTTCCGACAATATCTTGAAGTTGCTGCCGTCGGCTCCAATGGTACACAAAAAATACAAGGTACTATAGACCTGATCGTTCTGGATGAATACAAAATTTTTACCATCCGGCGACCAGTCTATGTCTCCACTGTATTGATATCCGGCGGGCAGATGAATAACCTGTTTTTGTTTTGTTTGCAGGTGAAAGCGCACAATGCTGCTGTCCATTGATTCCATATAGGCGACTTCGCTGTCGTTCGGCGACCAGCAAATGCCGGCATCAGCCCTGTTGTTGAGTCGGACGATTTCAGTAAGCGTAGCTGCATCAACAATAGAATAGAAGCCTGACGCATTCCAGTTCGAACTGACAGTAGCTAGTTTGGAACCATCATGCGACCAACGATACGGAACGATATTCGTAAATTTTGAATAGGAACCATCTCTTAAAGATAGTTGAAAATCACTAAAATTGTCACGCATGGCAATCCGCCCCGGCACATCGCTCAGCGGCAGTTCATCGTTGCGTTTGCAGGTGAAGAAAAACAGGGCAATCAAAATGAATATGACCTTTTTCATGGCTTTTTTCAGTTAGTGAACATCTTTTCAGGTAACCGCTTTACCTTCCATAAAGATGTATGCCACTGCCGACGGGCAGCAATGACAAAAGTCATAAAGCATATTGACTCGCAAAAAAGGGGGTATGGATGTTTCCGCCAAATCACCCATTATCCCGATATTTGCCCCTTCAACTTCCACACGCCCCTCAGTACCAACCCACCCATGAAAAAAGCATATCTTCTATTTTTCCTGTCAGTTGCGACTTGCGTACTCACCGCGCAGGTCAATACCGATAGTCTGTGGGGTGTGTGGAACGATACGAGCCGGCCGGATACCACCCGTTTATGGGCGATTCAGCACATGGCCTGGTACATTATGTTCACCGATCCGGATTCGGGTGCTGTGCTGGCGAAAATGGAACTGGATTTTGCCGAAAAGCGGGGCGACAAATGGTGGCAGGGAAAGGCGCTGAACGTGATCGGGACGACGTATAACTTGAAAGGCGATTATGCCGCCGCGCTCGCCGGCTACCAGAAAGCGCTGGCCGCCATGACCGAAGCGACAGGAGCGGGAGTGGCCGACCAGAAGAGGGGAATCGCCGCTATCTGTAGCAATATGGGGCTCATCTACCGGAGTATGGGTGACGGGCCTAAAGCACTCGAATATTTTCAGAAAGACCTGGCGCTTCAGGAAGAACGGGGCGATCAGGAAGGTGTTGCCAATGCCTACAACAATATCGGGAATGTTTATGACGACCAGTCGAACAATGCCAGGGCGCTCGAATATTATCAAAAAGGCCTGGCATTGCAGGTGGTACTCAACGACGAGTTGGGCATCGCCACTTCGTATAACAATATCGGAAATGTTTACATGAGTCAGGGCGCTCACGACAAAGCCCTCGAGTTTTACAACAAATCACTGGACCTGCGCCAGAAGTTACAAGATCAGCGGGGTATCGCGATCGCTTTGGCCAATATTGGACTGGTTTACCAGGAGATGGACCAGCCCCGGCTATCGGTCGGGTATGTCTGGAAAAGTATCGACATTCTGGAGAGAATAGGTCAAAATCCCGAACTGGCTACCTCTTACTACAGCCTCGGTTTTTTGTATGCCAACCAGAAAGAATATACGAAGGCCCTGCAATTGTGCAAAAAAGCGCTGCTGCTCAGCCGTGAAATCAACGCGGTCAGGACCGAACGGGATGCCTGCCATTGCCTGTACCAGACCTACAAGGCATTGGGACAACACGAGCCGGCACTCACCTACCACGAACAGTTCCTGACGCTGAACGACAGCCTCCAAAAGGATGCGACCAGCCAGCGACTGGAACAGATGGAGTTTGCCCGGCAGGTTTTGCTGGACAGTATGGGCAAAGAGGAGGAAAAGCAGGAAATCAAACTGAGCTACCAGTCGGCCCTGAATCAAAAAACGGAAAGCCTCAATGCCGCCCTGATCGCGGGAATCATCTTTCTGCTGCTCGCGCTGGCGTTTTTGATCCGGATGCTGTATTTTCAAAAAAAATCGGAACGGCTTCAAAACCAGGCACAGCAACTGGAAAAACAACAACTGATCAGCAAAATCGACCTGCTCAGAACGCAGGTAAACCCACATTTCCTGTTCAACAGCCTCAGCATCCTGTCGTCGCT
>JALHMA010000375.1 GCA_022844265.1 Saprospiraceae bacterium
GTTTCGGGGGCTTCGGGTTTGGTATTAGTTGATATTTTGGTCGAATTTTCACTTATGCCAAACCCGAAGCCCCCGAAACACTAAACACCACACCCTAAACACGATTCACGATTACAGGCCTGAAAAACAAATGCCCCAAACCGCCGAGTCGCCAAACGGGAAGCCTCTCACTTCTCACCTCTAAAAAAATACCCGGACAACTTTTCGTCGCCCGGGTCTCCGTAGTAAAAATTCCTAACCTTTATACTACTGAAATCTGTATCCAAACTCTTCTGATTGTTTGGTCTGTAGTTTAAATCCTTTCTAAAGGCTTGATTATCAATACGGATAACCAATAACCAATAACTGATAACTACTTACAAACGGTATGCGGCGCTCAGCGTGATGGTGCTGCCATAATTGATGCGCTGCATGATATTGTCTTTGTCTTCGTTGTATTTGTGGTTCGAGTCGTTATCCTGGTAAAAAATGAAGTACGGGCGCAGGATATCGCCCCAGGTCAGTTTGAGTTCACCGCGGGCGCCGAAACGTTTGCTCAACTGGAAGTCGAGCAGGTTGCGGTGGCGCTCATAAATATCCGCATAACCGGCAGTGCCAACCTGCGCTACACGGTCGCCGATAACATTATACACCAGTGTGGTAGAAAGGCCCCAATCCGGCAGATTGTACGTCAGACCGGCATTGATGATATAGGGAGATTGCCCTTGCAGTGCGCGGGTAGTATCGTAGACTTCCGCATTGGAAAGGTCGATGGTAGATCGGATAAACGCGGCATTGGTGAAAAAGGTCAGGTTTTCCAGGCGATCGTTTACAAAACCCAGGTTTTTGCGCAACTCCAGTTCTACCCCGTAATTGGTTGCTCCTGGCACGTTCTGATAGGTAAAGGTGCGGGTACCTGCGCCGAGACTGCTGAACGTAAATTCGATCGGATTGGTGAATTTTTTATAAAACAGGCTTACGCTGAACAACTGGTTCTGGCCTGGGTACATTTCATACCGGATATCAAAGTTTTGAATCTGACCCCTTGTCAGGGTTGGGTTTCCTACGATACCTGCATTCAGGTAAAAATCATAAAAAGCAAAAGGAGACAATTCGCGGAATTCCGGGCGTGTCACTGTCTGGGAAGCCGCGATGCGCAACTGGTTTTTATCATTGAAAGCATAGGTCAGGTTGGCTGATGGCAGCCAGTCTGTCGAACTCAAATCTACATTTACCGGGTTTTGCGAGTAGTCGAAGGTGTTGACTTTCTGTTTGAAATTTTCCACCCGAACACCCCAGGAAGCGCGCAATTTTTCGCCGATTTTATTGTCAAACATGAGGAAACCGGCGCTCAATTGAGAATTGGCATCGTAAGCGTCGCTTTTGTTGGTGATTTCACCCATGACAAAACCGTTGTCGGCAATATTTTCAATAGCAAAAATCTGATCCTGCGGCAGGTTGAGCAACGCGCCGTTGAAACCGGCGGTTTTACGCGTCCAGCCCATTACCCGCGCATCGAACAGGCGGTCTTTCTGCTGGTACAGTCCACCCATTTTGACAGAATGTTTCCGGCCTGCCAGTACGAAAGGAACGGTGAAATCGAGGTTGCCGTTGAGTACGTCCTCGCTCAAATCGGAGTAAAAACGACCGCTGCGGAAGGGGTCGGCCTGAATCGGAACAAAGGCGCGGAAGGGTTCGTTTTCGTCAGCGTCGAAGTTTTTGGAATAAAACATCCGGCGCAATGAAGGCACATCGCGCGAGCTGCGGTTGTAACCGCCGCCCCAGTTGAGCCGGATGCCGCTTTCCGACAAAGAATGCTCGCCGCTCAGGCGGGTGGTCAGCAGGTGGTTTTCTGTGTATTCAATAGCCGTCGCTCTGATAAAACGTTGTTGTTCCAGGTCTTGTCCGTCCCGGGCAGTGATGCTGTTATCAGTATTTGTAGAGTAAGTGCCTTGCAGGGAGATTTTATGTAAGTTGTTGATTTTCAAGGCTGTATTGAAAAGTGCGCCCCACAGAACATTGTTGCGGAACTGCTTGTCGTTGTAATCGAACAACTGACTTTGTGTATCGAAGTCATAGCGGTCGGCATCCTGAAGGCGATTGTTATTGCTGTATGAAACCGCAAAAGTAGTTCCCACCTGCGCTTTAGCAGAAAGATCATTGACCAGGCCGCCGGCGATTTGAAAACCCATATTCGGGCGCGCGCTGCTGCCTTCCGTTATAGCCCAGTCATTTTCAAACAATTGAGAAAAACGCACTTTTTCAGCACGGGTGGCGCCGATGAATTCTGTGGGTGAGGGAAAACCTTCAGGCAAAGCCCTGCTGCCATTGTCGAGGCCAATCCAGTCCGTTTTACCACCCATGTCTGACAAGTAGGGTTTGAACGTGGTGACATTGTTGATACCGGCATTCACACTGACGCTCAGGTAGCTTTGCTCTGGAATATCGCGGGTGTTGAGCAGTATCGCGCCGCCGGCAAATTCGCCGGGCAAGTCGGGACTGGCCGTTTTTACAATAACCAGATTATCGAGCATCGAAGAAGGGAACAAATCGAAAGAGAAAGCCTTGCGATCCGGTTCGGTGCTGCTAAGCAGAGCGCCATTGAGCATGGCAATATTATAGCGATCGCTCAAACCGCGGATAATGGCGAATTTATTGTCCTGGATACTGGCGCCGCTCACCCGGCGGATCACGTCGCTGGTGGTACGGTCGGGGGTGCGTTTGATGGATTCGGCACTGATGCCGTCTCCGATCGTCGGACTTGTTTTTTGCAGGATGGTGAGCGCGCTCATACTCTCGCGGCCCGCTTTTGCTACAATGACCACTTCTGTAATGGTTGAGCCGATAGAAGGCTCTTCGAGCGCTACATCGACGGTAACCGTTTCGCCGGCTTTCACCACTATGTCCGATACGTTTTTAGTCTGGTAACCGGTATAGTTGATGATAATTTTGTGTACACCGGGCGTGACATTGCGGATCGTGAAAAAACCGTCCAGGTCGGTGACTGCGCCGCCGCCTGCTTCGAGGCGGATGGAAGCGCCAATCAGGGCTTCAGCCAGTTTGGCATCAATAATTTTTCCGGAGATACTGCCCGTTTGGGCTGTAAGGAAAAGCGGAAGGAAGCACAATAATAGTGCAGAGAGGAGGGTAGGAATTCGTTTCATGATATGTTTGGTACAGATTTGCTGGTGCAAAGGTCTGACAGAGCATTTTTGCAGACGAAAAATGTAGTTTAAGTTAGGGTTAAGTTTTTTGTAACGGCTGCTGTACCGGCTGCTTTAGCTGCCGGATGAAACATCCGGCAGCTAAAGCAGCCGGTACAGCAAGCCGGTACATTTCCTACCTTTGCCGCCGCACCCACAACACGTATCCGCAGAGCATGCCAACATTTGAGTCCATCAGCGCGCTACAAGCCGCTATCCATTCCGGTAGTACCAGCTGTCGCGATATGGTCGAGTACTATATTGCTCAGATTGAAAAAAACAAAGCCCTGAATGCCTATGTGGAAGTTTGGGCCGAAGAAGCGCTGCAACAGGCGGATAAACTGGATCGGAAATTCAGGGAAAATCCTGCTTCTGTGGGGCGTTTATTCGGTGTAGTGCTCAGTATCAAAGACAATATCTGTTATGCCGGCCATCAGGTGACGGCTGCGTCAAAAATCCTGGAAGGCTTCCGTTCGCTTTACTCTGCCACAGCCGTGGAGCGCCTGCTGGCAGAAGATGCCATCCTGATCGGTCGCACCAATTGCGACCAGTTCGGCATGGGTTCCACCAACGAAAACTCGGTGTACGGCCCGGTGCACAATGCTGCCGACCCCGAGCGGGTACCCGGCGGGTCTTCCGGCGGTGCGGCGGTTTCGGTACAGACGGATACCTGTACAGCCGCATTGGGCAGTGATACGGGTGGTTCGGTGCGGCAACCCGCTGGTTTTTGTGGCATCTGGGGTTTTAAACCTACGTACGGGCGGATTTCAAGACACGGCTTGCTGGCTTACGGCTCCTCCTTCGATCAGATCGGTGTACTCGCGCGGCATCCGGCAGACATTGCCCTGCTGCTCGATATCATGCAGGGACCGGATGAATTTGACAGTACTGCCCCGGAAATAAAAAAACAAGCTGCGCTCATAGGAAATTCCAGATCCCGCCGGATTGCCTATTTTCCACAAACAATTGACAATGAAAGTGTTGATGCGGGTGTGCGCAGCGTTACCCGTGCGTACATCGATGGACTTGTTGCCGCCGGACACCAGGTTGATCCCGTCGGATTCGATCTGCTGGACTATATCATTCCTACCTATTATGTACTGACGACAGCCGAGGCCAGTTCCAACCTGTCGCGCTATGATGGCATTCGTTATGGCTACCGGAGTCCCGATGCCCGCAACCTCGAAGAGACGTATGTGCTCAGCCGCAGCACGGGTTTCAGCGAGGAAGTGAAGCGCCGCATTTTGCTGGGCACCTTTGTTTTGAGCAGCGGTTATTACGACGCCTATTACACCAAGGCGCAACAGGCGCGCCGCCTGATCCGCGACCGGATTCGGGAAATTTTCCGGGATTACGACTTTATCCTGTTACCAGTAGCGCCTTCGGTGGCCGGGCGTTTTGGAGAAAAATCGGAAGATCCGGTGGCGATGTACCTGTCGGATATTTACACCGTGTTAGCCAATTTGGCGGGTATTCCGGCGATTGCAATGCCGGCGGGCAAACACCCGGAGAATGGGATGCCGGTAGGTGTGCAGTTGATGGCGGATATGTGGCGGGAAGAGGATTTGCTCCAGTTCGCTGGCGCTTAAAGTAACGCCTTTCAGATGACCGGCCCGCGATAACTCCCGTCTTTATCAAGTAAATGTTCCAGAAACGGTTGCGCCTTGCGGAAATTGCGCCGGTGCAGCCTGTACATCTGGACATCCTGAATGAGCAGGAAAATACCCTGAATGATAACGGACCACCCGAATCCAAGCCAAAGATCGGTATGAGCGACGCCGCTCACAAAACTATGTTCACGCAGCAGCAAACCCGCAAAAATGTAAGCCGTGTCAATTCCAATATTGAGAAACATGATTTTTTCGACATGTCGCTGCGCTTCAAATCGTTCAAATGAATTGCCCCGGTTGAATTTTTTATAAAAGGTATGGTTGAAAATAGCCATCGTTATAACAAAATTGATCAGTCCCCATATCAGTCCCATCATCCAGAAGTAATAAAACACGCCATCCAGACAGCATAAGGCAAACACCCCTCCTACGATATTCAGTATGCTCCACCAGCACAATACCACGAGGTGTTTGCGCAAAATCAGGCGAAAACGGGTATCGAAGTCGCTTAACTCGTCGTGCGGTTCATGCAGGTCCAGTGGGCGTTGTAGTTCCGTAAAAAGAAAACGGGCGTGGCGCAGTTTCAGGTTCATGCAAACAGGTTATTTTTTTCTGCGAAAATATGGCTACCGGGTGAGGAAGAAAATGAGTACCGTCATAGGAAAGGATGATAAGGTGTTGACATGCGCGGGGTCTTACGCCCTAAGGTGTGCACACAATTCTAATAATTCATTTACATTAGCCCAGGTGGTAACTCCATGGCCCATCGGGCCAATATCTTTGTAGAATTTTTCCAGCACCAGATTGTAACCCGGCTCAGAGGGCCGGTATCTTGTCAAAAATGAATTTATATAGCGGCCCGATGGGCCGCAAAACGCTTGGGCATTTATCATTCTACAAAGATATTGGCCCGCTGGGCCATGGAGTTACCAC
>JALHMA010000376.1 GCA_022844265.1 Saprospiraceae bacterium
CCTCATCCCTCATCCCTAAACACCCTCCCACAGCAACCTTTTGCGCCACACACAGTTGTTATGCCTGCCAACAGATTTTGTCCGTTGCCGTATGGGGTAATTGATCTAAATTACGCTCGCTAATAATGATCTGCTATGTTGACAAAAACGATTTACTTCCTGTGGTTATGCTTATGGGCGGTAACCCCCTCAAATGGACAGTCGGGTTTTTTCATGCCACCAGGCCAGAAACAAATGGATATCCCATTTGAATTCACCAATAATTTTATCATCCTGACAGTCACGATCAACGGCACTTTTCCCCTGAAATTTATTTTTGATACCGGCGCCGAGCACACCATTCTGAGTAAACGGGAAATCAGTGATTTGTTGAATGTGCAGTATGAGCGCGAGTTTCGGGTAAAAGGTTCCGATTTAAAAACCGACCTGATTGCCTACCTCGCCCGTAAAATCCGGTTTGATATTCCAGATAAAGTGGTGGCGCCCCGGGAGGATATTCTGGTATTGCAGGAAGATTATTTCCGGTTTGAAGAATACGCAGGGGTAAATGTGCACGGCATAATGAGTGCCAATGTTTTTTCCAAATACATTACGCGGATCAATTACGAACGCCGCATTATCACCCTGTTTGAGCGCAATACTTTCAAGTTGCGCGACGAAGGTTTTTCGCCGATTCCGGTAGAAGTATTTCGCAATAAAATGTACGTCTTTACGCCCATGCAACCCATGCGCGACTCCTCCACAATCGTCAAATTGTTGATCGATACGGGAGCAGGCCTGCCACTTTTGTTGTTTTCAAACACACATCAGCTGGTAAAACCGCCTCCCAACGCTATCGTCTCCAATATCGGAATGGGGCTGGGCGGATACCTGGAAGGGTTCACGGGGCGTGTAAGCAATCTTGAAATCGGGAAGTTCAGCCAGTCGAATATCGTCACCTATTTCCAGACCCTGGATACCGCCGGGGTGAACCTCGAATACCTGAATGGGCGCAATGGCCTCATTGGAAATGCCCTGCTCAGCCGCTTTGTTGTAATCCTGGATTACCACGACTCCAAAATCTGGCTAAAACCAGGCAGGGATTATGAAAGTGAATTTTTGTACGACCGGAGCGGCATGAATATTATTACTTCCGGCAATACGCTGAATAACTTTATTGTACAAACCGTACTCTCCAATTCACCGGCTTCTGACGTGGGTATTCAAAAGGGCGACCAAATCATGCGCCTTGGGCTGACGCCGGCCAGCGTACTGTCTTTGAGCGACATACAACGCATTCTGCAAAAAAAGCCCGGCAAAAAAGTGCGGATTGTAATACGAAGGGAAGGCAAAAGATATAGAAAAACGCTGACGCTGCGAGACCTCATTTGAGGTGTTTAGTGTATGGTGTTTGGTGTATGGGGCGCTTCGCCCAAGCCCGTGTTTGGTGTTTGGTGTTTAGTGTTTCGGGCGCTTCGCCTTTGGCATTTGCCCCCGACCCCTAAAGGGCAATGTCGTTGACTTAAGCGTAGTGAAGAGGTGTCATCTCCTGACGAAGGAAGGAGGTGACATCTCGTAACGGTCGTTTTCAAGTAATTCTCGCTACGAGATGTCACTTGCTCCTGCGTCGCAAATGACACCTCTCCGCTAAGTCAACGACATTGCCCTAAAGGGGAGTACATCGCAATAGATGGACAATTTCTACCTTAAAGTTCTGATTGTCAATTTATTGCGATATACTCCCCTTTAGGGGTCGGGGGCAAATGCCAAAGGCGGAGCGCCCCAAACACCAAACACCAAACACCAAACACTAAACCCCCTTCCCCCCTTGCAATCGCATAAAATTGTACAGGCCCGCTTCGTCGATCACTCCGAGCAGTCCGGTTTCATCGCCCACCGCCACAATAGCATTGCCTTGCAGGCGGATCAGTTGAAACACATATTGCAAGGACTCGTTCGGATGTACGATTTCAGGACGTTGAGCATATTGGGCCACCTCTTTACTCAATTCGTTCTTTTTAATGGCAGATACAATACTGGATTCATCGAGCATTCCCACCAGGTGGTCGGACATATCGAATACCAAAAAATGGCGCTCCAGTCCTTGTTGTAACAGCTCGGCTGCCGACTGCATCCAGTCATTCATGCGCAGGCGGGTAAACTGCGGGCGTATCAGGTCTTTTGCCCGGTACTGCCGCAGAAAATCGTCCAGTTGAACCATCGAATTTTCTGAGCGGGCCGTTGTAAATACAAAAAAGCCCACCAAAGCGAGTGTAAAAGCATTGCTCCACAATCCGTACCCGATAAACAAGACCGCAATCGCCTGTCCCAGCCATGCCGCCCAGCGCGTTGCCCTAACCCTGCCCCACTTCATGGCCAGCAAGGACCGGAAAATACGCCCGCCGTCCATCGGAAATGCAGGTATCAGGTTAAATATGACCAAACCGATATTTGTGGCTACCAGCACAGGCAGGTAAAAAAGCAGCCCCGACGGTTGCAAACCGGTCTCTTCCATGACCTGACCTGTTTCATCGGCACTGGCAAAGGAAAATTGTTGCTGCAGAAACCATTTAAAAAACTCCCAACGCTCTCCTTGAAATACGATCATACTGACGGCGAACAACAGCAGTGCAATAGCAACATTGACCAGCGGGCCGGCAATCGCAACCACAAATTCCTGCACCGGTTTTTCGGGCATTTTCTCCAGACGCGCAATACCGCCGATAGGGGTCAGGATAATATCATGCGTAGCCACGCCATACCTTCGGGCAGTCAGCGCATGGCCGTATTCATGTAACAAAACACATCCGAACAATGCTACAAAAAAGCCCATCAGCCAGACAGTCCCCATAATATCGAGGTTGTTATCATAACCAATCCAGAAAGCATATAAAAAAATAAGGCCAAAACTCCAGTGCAGATGAACAGGAATACCAAACCATGTAAAAAGTCTCAGGGAACCGCGCATAAGGGAAAAACAAAATTACAAAAGGCTAAAGCCGATGAAAATCAATTCGTGTTTTTTTGAGGTTTCAGGGGCTTTTTTGCCAGTACAATATACTGGTAATCCAGCGCATCCTGATCTATTTTGTCAATCGAAAACCCTGACGTCAGCAGTTCTCGTTCTACCTGACTGAGGGCTACCTTGAATTGGTCGGGCGGGCCGATAGGAAGGTTGTTTTTTTTGAAATCAATGATCAGCACCCGTCCTCCGGGGGAGATACCTTTCCAGAGCGTTTTCAGGTATTGAACCCTGTTGCCGATATAGCCGTAAGTATTGACCAGTACTACGGCATCGGCTTCTTCCGGGCGTAAAAGTGGATCATCTGCCCGCGCTAAACGCGTTTCAAAACGATCGCGGTAACGCTCATCGAGCCGTACTTTTACACTGTCCATAAAATTGATAAACCGCTGGTCGATGTCTATTCCAATTACTTTTTTTGCTTTGGGCACCATTCGGAAGGTGAAATAACCGGTACCCGCCCCAATGTCTGCTACCGTTTTGCCTTCCAGGTCGCCCAACAGGGAAATAACCATATTCGGTTTTTGCCAGATACCCCGGTCTTTGCTCTCAAAGTCGGCAACCAGGTTTTCGAAACTACCCGCCCCGGTTTTGGGCAAGGGTGCAGGATCGGAAACTTTCGTCGCAGGCGCCGGCGACACCTGTAACAACGATTCAGGAGATTCCGGACGTGTTGCAGGTTCTTGTCTGCAAGCCGAAACAACAAACAGCAGGAGTACAAACAAACAAAACAGGTAGTGATGACGCATAACTTGGTGCTTAGAACATTGCAAAAGTATAGAAGTTCGTTGAAAGCATCGGATACTAAAGTACCGACGATGGTTCATTTTGGACGACTTCTTCAAAAAGTCTGATGAATCACCTTTCAAGTATGGCTCTTATCTTTGTGGCCGGCCTCGGATATGTGGCAATTATAGAACACACATACAGGATAGCACACGGATTGAACGGATGGGACACAGATTTTTCCATCACTCAACGGCGGGGGAAAATCCGTGTCTGATCTATTACATCCGTGTTCCATTCTATCTTTTTTCAAACTCTATTGCATCAAATCTTTTGAAAATCAATTTTTTAAATAACACAAAGACGCCCGAAGGACTTACCATCTTCTGCGCAATGCTTTTGGTCGTAAGTATGATGCTCTCTCCTTTTTTGCTTTCCCTCAGCATGTGGGGACTGGTGGGAGCTGCCTTGTGGCATACTACCGAAACCCTTCGGCAAGCAGGACAGTTCCATCACACCAGTGGTATACAGGCAGCGCTGAAAGTATTGAGCCATAGTTTTCGCCTCTTTTTTCAACAACGTACCGCAGTGGTGATGACGATTTTGTTACTCGTCCCGGCAGTCAGTTTTTTCTGGTCCGTCAACCACGATTTCTGGCTCGAACGGACGCGCGTTCGCATCCCGTTTTTTGTGCTTCCCTGGGCATTTGTCAACCTGCCCAATTTATCGAAGCATCAGTACCGGAGCGTATTGTACGTATTGGTCTGGGCGGTTTTGTTGATCTGTATAGGTGTAGGCATTAATTTTTTGCTGCATACGGATGAAATTCTCGCCAACCTCGGCATGGGGCAGCCCATTCCGGTGCCCCGCAACCATATTCGTTTCAACCTGATACTCGCCACAGCGATTCTGGTAGGCGGCTGGCTATGGGAGCAGCGGTATGTGTGGCGTTATCCCTGGGAAAGAAAGGTACTGCTGGTGGCGGTGGTACTGATGTTTGTGTTCATCCACGTCCTGTCGGTGCGCAGCGGCATTGTTACTTTATATGCAGCCCTGCTATTCAGTGTTTTCCGTTTTGTAGTGCGTACCCGGCGCTGGAAAGCGGGGCTGATTACCCTGCTTATCATCGTTATCACGCCAGTATTGGCGGTGTTGAGTATTCCCAGCCTGCAACAACGCCTGGCTTATATGGCCTGGGACTGGAAACAATATCAAAGCAACGATGGCGACGACTATTCCGACTCCGAACGCTGGGTTTCCTTTAGTGCCGGAATACAATTGTGGCGTGAAAACCCCTTGCTGGGTGTGGGTACCGGCGATTTGCCCATGGAAATACAACGCGTTGTCAATGACCGTTTCCCCAAATACACTTTAGAGCCCAAACTGCCGCACAACCAGTTTATTTATATCCTTGCCGGTACGGGGCTGATCGGTTTTTTGTTGAGTATGCTGGCTTTTATCTGGCCTATCGCAACAGGCGGACGCCGGCATTTCTACCTTTTTGCCACCTTCCAGATTATCCTCCTGATTTCTTTCCTGGTGGAATACACCATCGAAACCTCCATCGGTGTCGCCTACTACCTGTTTTATTTGTTCTGGTTTGGAAAAATGGCCGAAGTGGAACGGAAAACGACGTTCCAGAAAGACTATTGAAGTGTTTGGTGTTTAGTGTATTGTGTTTCGGGCGCTTCGCCTTTGGGCCGTGTATAGTGTTTCGTGTTTCGTGTTTCGGGCGCTCCGCCTTTGGCGTTTGTGAAAATTTGACCAAAATATCCACTACTGCCAAAGGCGGAGCGCCCGAAACACGAAACACCACACACCAAACACCAAAAAAAAGCAGCGCCGCCGCCCCCCGCGTACCGGATACAACAGGTGAAATAAAGCGAACAGCGCTGTTTTTTTGGTGTTTGGTGTATGGTGTTTAGTGTTTAGAGTGCTTCGAGTTGGGCATTTGTGAAAATTTGACCAAAATA
>JALHMA010000377.1 GCA_022844265.1 Saprospiraceae bacterium
GATGAACGCGGATTTTCCCGCTTCAGAGTTGACCTGCTTTTTCCTAATCGTGAACATTCATTAATCTTTGTCAACTCTAAATCGGGAAAATCCGCTTTAATCCGCAAAATCCGCCTAATCCGCGTCCCCATTATTATTCCTACGAGCGCGAAGCGCGAAAAATCCTACTCAACGAGGGGGAAAATCCGTGTCTAATCCCTTTCATCCGTGTTCCATCACCCTACGACGGGTAAAAACAAATCCATATTCATCTTTTAAAATCTTTATCATGAAATCCATATTGCTTTTCTCTATTATCTTCCTCACCAACCTCAGCATATCCAACGGCCAGACCAATGCCGGAACGGAGGCTTCCTCCATGACCACCAAATTCAAAGTACTTGGCAACTGCGGCATGTGCGAAAAACGCATTGAAAAAGCCGCTACCATAGACGGCGTCACCATAGCCGACTGGGATGTGGACAGTAAAATACTGACCATCACTTTTGATCCGGCCAAAGTGAAACCTTCCCAGGTACACAAAGCCGTTGCTGCGGTGGGGCATGACACAGAAAAGGTAAAAGCAGCCGACGAAGTGTATGCCAATCTGCATGGTTGCTGCCAGTACGAACGGGAAAATTAAACCGTTTGGAAATTTTTGCTTTCAAAAGCAGCCTTTATTTGTAAAATGTCGCAGAGCGTTTTACCTTTGCCGCCGCTTTTGAAAAGCATGGCGCGATAGCTCAGCTGGTTAGAGCATGCGATTCATAATCGCAAGGTCGCGAGTTCAAGTCTCGCTCGCGCTACAAACAAAACGCAGGTTTCAGCAGGAAGCCTGCGTTTTTGTTTTTCATGGTTTAGGTTGATGAAGGTTGATAAGGGTTTATAAAGGTTGATAAAGCCGCTCTATCGCGTGGCCTTATCAACCTTTATAAACCCTTATCAACCTTCATCAACCTTTACGCAAATGATCGTTACCTTTGCGCCCGCATGACGAACCTGGTGATTGACATCGGCAATACGCGCAGCAAAATCGGCCTTTTTCAAGAAAATACACTGGTCGAGCAAGCGATTTGGACAGACTGGACGTTAGCAGAACTGCTGCGTTACGGCAACCTGAACGGTGTGCAATGCGTCATCTTCAGTTCTGTAGCAACACCTGATGCCGGCCTGAAAGAAGAACTGGAGGAATATTTTAACGTACTGGAACTGACGCACGAAACAACGTTGCCTTTTCAAAACCTGTACCGCACCCCACTCACGCTGGGGAAAGACAGGTTGGCGGGGGTGGCCGGCGCCCAGGCACTTTACCCCGACCGCCATTGTCTGGTGGTGGATTGCGGCACCTGCATCAAGTACGATTTAATCACTTCCGACGGGCGTTACCACGGCGGCAATATCGCGCCGGGGGTGATGATGCGGATTCGGGCGATGCACCACTTTACCGCCCGTTTGCCGGAAGTACCCATGGAAATGCCGGAAAATACCATCGGCGACAGTACCCAAACGGCGTTGCAAAACGGCGCCATACGGGGCGCCGTTTTAGAAATAGAAGGTTTTGCCCGGCTGTTTCAACAGCAGGTTGCTCCTTTACAAGTGCTGCTGACGGGTGGCGATGCGGCGTTTTTACAAGGTTTTCTGAATATTCATCATCCCGATCTGATCTACCAACCCGACCTGACGCTTTTTGGATTGAACCACATTTTACGACATCATTTTCAATAGAGAAAAACGATACAAGTTTTTCATTAGCAACAAATTATGCGCTTTTTAGCCTCTGTCTTTTTTTGCCTGATTACGTTTGCTGCATGGGCGCAGCCCAAACTAAACTCCCCGTATTCGCGCTTTGGAATCGGCGATCCTATCACACAATCGCTGATCCATCAAACGGGCATGGCCGGTCAGTCGGCGGCTTTTCACGATCCGTTTCACCTGAACCTGCAAAATCCCGCTTCCTTTGCTTTCCTGCGTTCCACCGCACTCGAAACGGGCCTGTACGCGAAATACAGCCATTTGGCAAGCGCCACTGCAACGAAAGATAACTGGTCGGGCAACCTGGCCTACCTGGCGCTCGGTTTTACCCTGAGAAGCCCGATCAACGAGGTGCTGGACCGCAACAAAACACCCTGGAAATTTGGTATGGGCTTCGCGCTCACCCCGTATTCAGTGGTAGGTTACAATATTCAGGCCGATGAAACCTTGCCGGATGTCGGGGAGGTACAAACCAGGTTCCAGGGCAACGGCGGCACGTACCGGCTGCAATGGTCGAACGGCGGCCGCTACAACCATACCGCGTTCGGCGCCACGCTGGGCTGGATGTTCGGCAAATCTATTTACGAAAACACGACCATTTTCAACGATACCCTTTTTCCCACTTTTCAGGATAATATCCGGCAAGATATCGGTATCAATGGTTTCGTCTGGAATGTAGGGCTCCAACAGGATATTCCTTTGGCGTATGCTGCCAATAACAAGGATGTGATGACGCGCTGGATTACGCTGGGCCTGACTGCGGAAAGTAAACACAAACTGAACACCGTATCGGATGCTTATTTCATCCGCAGCAATGGCCGTTCGTCCAACGGACAATACGCCAACGCCGATACGCTCACGCAGGAAACGGATGTGCGCCGCGATCTGACGATACCCGCCGGCATTACGTTCGGCATACAATATGTAAAACTGGAAAAACTCAGGCTGGGCGCGCAATTCGGCTTCGAGTCCTGGTCTGATTACAAAAATGAAGCCCGGCCGGAAACATTCCGCAATACCATTTCCATTTCTGCCGGTGCAGAATTTATACCCGATTTCTCTTCTTATAACCGGTACGCCAAACGTATCCGGTACCGCATAGGCGGCTATTACCGCCAGGATCCGCGGGTCATCAATGGCGAAGGACTGGACGACGTGGGTGTTTCATTCGGATTCGGATTCCCGATTGTACTGCCGCGCCAGCAGACTTCTTTTGTCAATTCTGCTTTTGAAATTGGCAAACTTGGCAGCAATTCGCCAATCGAAGAGACGTATTTCCGTATATCACTGGGCTTTACTTTGAACGATAATACGTGGTTTTATAAGCGCCGTTTTGAATAATTTACTTAGTGATGAAGGTTTATGAAGGTTTATAAAGGTTGATGAAGGTTGATAATAGCCACTCTATGAAGCGATTTTCCACCTTTTGAGCAGCTATTATCAACCTTCATCAACCTTTATAAACCTTCATCAACCTTTTGAAAAACATGCCCATCCAGCAACACAGCGACCTGATCCGGCAGGAGGCCCACAGACTCGGCTTTGAATTCGTAGGCTTTGCCCGCGCGGAGCAACTCGACGAAGAGGCCCGTCAATTGGAAAAATGGCTGCAACAGGGCGCGCATGGCCGGATGGCGTACATGGAAAACTATTTCGACCTGCGCATCGACCCGACCAAATTAGTGCCCGGCGCAAAAACGGTGATTTGCCTGGCTTTCAATTACTTCCATCCCGATAAGCAACAAGACCCGGAAGCGCCGAAAATCGCTACCTATGCCTATGGTGAAGACTATCACCATGTGGTAAAAGATAAACTAAAGGCCTTGCTGGCCTTTATGCAGGCCGAAATCGGCGAAGTGAACGGGCGTTGTTTTGTCGATTCGGCGCCGGTGATGGAACGCGAATGGGCGCGCCGCGCCGGACTGGGCTGGAACGGCCGCAACACGCTGACCATTCACCCCAAACGCGGCTCTTTTTTCTTTCTTGCTGAAATTATCTGCGACCTGCCGCTGCTGTACGATGATCCCATCCGCGACCACTGCGGCACTTGCCGGCGCTGCATCGACGCCTGCCCGACCGAGGCGATCTCGCCGCAAGGTTATTTTCTGGACGCTTCCAAATGTATTTCCTACCTGACCATCGAACTCCGGGACAATATCCCCACCGAATTTCAGGACAAGATGGACGGCTGGATGTTCGGTTGCGACGTCTGCCAGGACGTGTGCCCCTGGAATCGTTTTGCGGAACGGCATGCGGAACCTGCACTGGAACCGCATCCCGATCTGCTGCAGCTCAGCCGCCGCGACTGGCAGGAACTGACGGAGGATGTTTTTAGCAGGGTTTTTAAAAAATCAGCGGTCAAGCGGGTGAAATATGAGGGACTGAAGCGGAATGTAGCGTTTGTGGCTCGTATTTCAGCACCGTAATACCACATTCAAACGACCTCGCTTCGATCAATTTGAACGCCTGTCTGTTTTCCAGGCCCTGAAAAATGGACATGCCGCTTCCTAATGCGGACGGATTCACAAAAAGGTGATATTCGTCGATCAGTCCGTGTTTGATCAGGTTGGTTACAAAAGTGCCGCCGCCGTACACGATAATGTCCTGCCCTTCCTGGTTTTTCAGGTTGGTGACTTCTGTTACCAGATCGTTTTGAGCGATAGCGGTATTCTGCCAGTCGTGTGTTTGTAGTGTTTTGGTAAAAACAATTTTATGCGTTTCGTGCATTTTCCGGGCAAATGGCTCGGTGGTATCGGGATTGGTTGCGATGGCAGCCCAGTGGTTGATAAAACCTTCGGCCAGCACACGCCCCAGGATGATACAATCCACAGGTTCCGTGATGCCCATCACGTAATTTCCAAGGGCGGTATCCCAGTTCCAGACCATCCAGTCCATTTCACCGTTTGGCCCTGCGACAAATCCGTCGAGGGAGATTTGCATTTGCAGTTTTACTTTTCGCATATCGAGTTAAGCAGTTATCGGTTATTAGTTACATTGATTTAAAATTTCTAAAAATCCGGTTGAATTAGGACACTTTGTATACGTTTACTGAAATATTTTTCAGATGTCCAGTAGTGTGGCCTGAAACACCCAAACGCAAACAAAAACAAAATGCCAAGAGGGATGCCTCTCTCACCTTCTCACTTCTCACCTCTCACTTCTCACCTCTAAAACATGCGCCTCCACGTCTATCAAACCTTGCAGCAATCCGGTTTTATGCCTTTGTTCTATCACCCTGATCCCGAAGTTGCCTTTCAGTTGGCTGCAGCCTGTTATCGGGGCGGGGCGCAGGTAGTCGAATTTACCAACCGCGGGCCTTTTGCCCACGAAGTGTTTGCCGACTTGATAAAACGCGTCCGCCGCGAGTTGCCGGGATTGTTGCTTGGCATCGGCTCCATTCAGGATACGGGCACCACCGCATTGTACCTGCAAATGGGCGCCGATTTTGTGATTACCCCGCTGCTGCGCGAAGACGTGATCCTGACCTGCAACCGCCGGAAAGTAGCCGTTATTCCGGGCGTTACAACACCTTCCGAGATTGGCCGGGCTGAGGAATTAGGCGTTGAAATCGTCAAAATCGCACCCGGAGAAGTACTTGGCCCCGCCTTTATAAAAGCCCACCTGGCGCCTTGCCCCTGGACCAAATCCATGATCTCCGGCGGCGTATCGCCCGATGCAGCCAACCTGCGCGGCTGGTTTGAAGCCGGCGCAACCTGTGTTGGCATGGGATCAAAACTGATTACCAAAGATGTGATGGAGCAAAAAGACTGGACAGGGTTGGAAGAGAAAGTGGCGGAGGTGGCGAAGCGGGTGAGAGAAGTGAGAGGTTTCCCGCTTGGCATTTGACTGTAGTTTGGGTCTGGGTTTTTCAGGCCTGGAATCGTGAAGCGTGTTTAGTGTGTGGTGTTTAGTGTTTCGGGGGCTTCGCGTTTGGCAGTAGTTGATATTTTGGCCGAATTCTCAC
>JALHMA010000378.1 GCA_022844265.1 Saprospiraceae bacterium
CCCATATAGATGTACATCAGGGCGGTACGGCTGAAAAAATGATCCGTTTCGTCGGAAATAACCGTAATATCGTAATCGCTGCGCTTTCGGATATAACGGGCGGCGGTGATGCCGCTGATTCCGTTGCCGAGGATGACTATTTTCATGAGGTAGCGTTGAAGGTAACTAGTTATCGGTTATCAGTTATCTGTTATCCGGCTCGGTACTCAAGTATACGAAATAAACCATACATTGGTTTTGTGCGTAAAACCTGTGCAAATGAACGACTATGTTTTCTGTAATGTATTCACCTTGCCTGTTTGGCTGGATAACTTGTCGTTTTACGGACAGAAAGAAAAAAATCCGTGTCTCATCCTTCTAATCCGTGTTCCAAAATCCGTCCCACAACCACCAAAATCAATTCCCCAATTCCCGGATCGCCAGCCAGCTCATCAATCCCATACCCGTCTCTAGGGCCGACTCATCCACATCAAAGGTGCTGGTATGCAGGGGCGACTGGATGCCGCGTTCAGGATTACCGGTGCCGAGGCGGTAAAAACAGGCCGGCATGGCTTGTGCGAAATAGGCGAAATCTTCAGAAGTCATCCGAAGCGGCAAGTCCACGACGCGTTCCTTGCCCATGAACTCGATGGCCCATTTTTTGGTGCGAACGGTGAGTTCGGGGTTGTTGTGCAGCACCGGATAACCGCGCAGGATATTGAATTCGCAGGCGCCGCCCATACTTTTTGCAATGCTTTCGGCCATTTTTTTCATCCGTTTATGGGCTTCACTGCGCCATTTTTCGTGCATGGTGCGGAAAGTGCCTTCCAATTTTACCTCATTCGGAATGATATTCGTGGCGCCGCCGGTTGTGTTTATTTTCCCGAAAGTCAGTACGGAAGGAATGGCCGGATCGGCGTAGCGGCTGATGATCTGTTGCAGGGCAACAATGATCTGGGCCGTGATAACAACCGGGTCGATACACTCCTGCGGCATGGCGCCGTGCCCGCCTTTTCCTTTTACCGTGACATAAATCTCATCGGAAGAAGCCATATAAATGCCGGGTTTCAGGCCGATCAAACCGGCGCGCAGCGGCGGGTGTACGTGCTGGCCGAAAATACTGACCGGTTTCGGGCGCTCCAAAACACCTTCTTTAATCATAATGGAAGCGCCGCCGGGCAGTTTTTCCTCTCCGGGCTGGAAAATACATTTCACGGTGCCCTCGAACTGATCGCGTAGTTCATGCAGGATTCGGGCCGTGCCCAACAGGGAAGCGGTATGCACATCGTGGCCACAGGCGTGCATGATTCCGGCCCGCTGACTCTTGTAGGCTACCTGGTTGGTTTCCTGGATAGGCAGCGCGTCCATATCGGCGCGCAGCGCGATGACTTTTTTCTTCGGATTGCGGCCTTTGATGAGCGCTACTACGCCGTTTTCCGCCACCCCATGCCGGTGCTCGATGCCGAGTTCCTGTAGCCGGGCCGCGATATACCGGCCCGTTTGAACTTCCTCAAAAGACAATTCCGGGTGCTGGTGCAGGTAGCGGCGTTGTTCGATGCTGTTGGGGTAATACTGGCGGGCAAGTTCCTGGATGCGTTCTTTCATGCTGGAATGGATAAAAGGACTATAAAAATCAATGCGTTATAAAATATGTAGCATGAAATATTGGCTTAAGTATTCATCTTCCGTTGTTGTGCCGTGTGGATAAAACGCCTGATATGCTGTTGACAAAGCCACAGGTGCCGCATTTCCCCGACGATCAGTATCAATATGCCCAACAGCAGTAAAAGGTTGTGGGCAAATTGTACGTTGGCGTGGTAGTGACTGAAAAACGGCGCCACCACAAAAATTTCAAAGGCAATAAAGGCGGCGGTGAACAACAGAAGGCCCACTGCAAAAGCCCGTATGCGCATGAGCCATCCGGGTTTTTGACGCAGGAGGCATTTTTCCCACAATTTTTTTGCAAAAACGGAGGCTTCGGGGCTGATTTTGACGAGTTCCTGCAAAATATGCGCCGCCTTCGGGTATTCCTGCAACTGGTATAACGACGCCGCTTTTGCCAGCAATGTTTTGGTATACAAGTCTTCTCCGCCCCAGGATTCCACGTTTTGAATAATAATGGTTTCTAAAAGGAAATCGCACATGACAAGGTGCTTCCGGTTATCGCCAATTTCAAACAACGCATACGTGTAGGAGGCCAGGCAATCAAAATACTCTTCAAAATCGAGTACGTGAATATCCTGCTCGAAACGTTCGTAATACCGCGCAATACTGTGGTAGTCCGTCGCTTCAATGGCTTTGAAGTTGCGGTATATCTTTAATCGGTATGCAGGCAGATAATTCATACGCCGTCATCATTTTTCAAGCAGCCGAAGATACGGCAGATTCAAATACGGAAAAAGGCAAAATTGTAAAAGGCAAAAAGCAATGGAAAACAATGGGTTACAGAAGATTTGGTGTTCACTAATTTCACACAACTGCTTCAGACAAGTTTTTATAAAAATGGGTTGTACTCCTTCTCATGCCGGATGGTTGTGGTTGGGCCGTGTCCCGGGTAAACCAGGGTATGATCCGGCAACGTAAACAATTGACTGCGAATGCTTTCTAACAGGGTTGCCATATTGCCCCCTGGTAAATCCGCCCGCCCGATACTTTCCAAAAACAAGACGTCGCCTGCCAGAATAAAATCTTCTTTCCTGCAATAAAACGACAGGCTGGCCGGCGAATGACCCGGTGTAAACAGGATTTCCAGACGGGTATTGCCAAATTGCAGCACATCGCCCGCTTCCAGAAACTTGCCAGGCATGGGCGATGACTCGGCGCCCATGATACCATACATCTGACATGTCTGTTCAAAACGTTCCAGAAACACCACCTCCTTGTGGTGCGCTTCCAACTCCAGCCCCCAGGTGCGCGCCACAAAAGCATTGCCGAATACATGATCGAGGTGACAGTGGGTATTCACCAAACGCACCGGACGCAGCTTGTTTTCCCGGATAAAATCTTCCAGTGCCGACCTTTCTTCTGCCGTAAAACAGCCCGGATCAAAAATAGCGCAGTCTCCCGTTTCGTCATAAACGACATAAGTGTTTTCCGCAAACGGATTGAATTCAAAAACCTGTACTTGGGTCATAGTTGCCTTAGTGTTTGGTGTATGGTGTTTCGTGTTTGGGGGTGCTTCGCCTTTGGCCATGTATGGTGTTTAGTGTATGGTGTTTCGTGTTTAGGAGTGCTTCGCCTGTATCTTATGAGGTTTATTGAACTGGAAGCACTTCTCAATTTATTGATTTTCAATATCTTAATAATATTTCACGATACTCCGCCCAAACTACTCACAGTTGCCTTAAGCGGAGCACCCCCAAACACTAAACACCACACACGAAACACCAAATCATATTACCTGAAAACCATGCACATAAGGGTCATCGTCGTCCAGGATGATCGTATTATAACCGGTTACCATGGCCCAGCCTTCAATGGAAGGGCGAATAGCGGGTTTTCCGGCAACGCTTATTTCTTCCTCGATCCGGCCGG
This sequence comes from Saprospiraceae bacterium, assembly GCA_022844265.1. Classification (GTDB taxonomy): domain Bacteria; phylum Bacteroidota; class Bacteroidia; order Chitinophagales; family Saprospiraceae; genus M3007. The sequence continues at coordinate 3,514 of JALHMA010000378.1, forward strand.
TAAATTTGGAACCGATAATGCTTTCATGCACAAATTCCTGTCCGGGTTTCAGCCGGCCCTGGGCGTACCATTGTGCCATACGTGCGCTGGTACCGGTACCGCAGGGCGAACGGTCGATCGCTTTGTCGCCGTAGAAAACAGCGTTTCGGGCCATAGAGTTTTGATCCAACGGCTCACCCGTCCATAAAATATGGCTAAGTCCGCGAATGGTTTCATTTTCAGGGTGGATGAATGAATGTGTTTCATTGATTCGTTGTCGCATGACCCGGCTCCAGGCCACGAGTTGTTCGGCGCGAAAATGCTGTAAACCCGGAAAGTTCGCCTGCGGATCCACAATCGCATAAAAATTGCCGCCATAGGCCACATCCACCTGCAACAAGCCGAGATCGGGGCATTCGACGTTTATTTTTTCTGCTGCCAGATAGGCAGGCACATTGGTCAGCCGCACGGATTTTACCTTTTTGCCTTCCTGTTCATAACGAACCAATATCAGTCCGGCAGGTGTTTCGAGGCGCAAATGACCGGGCTGCCGGGGCGTGACTAGGCCTTGTTCTATGGCAATGGTGACGGTGCCGATGGTACCGTGCCCGCACATGGGCAGGCAACCGCTGGTTTCGATAAAAAGCACCGCAACGTCATTGGCCGGGTCCTGCGGCGGGTACAAAATGCTGCCGCTCATCATATCGTGTCCGCGCGGCTCGAACATCAGTCCGCGGCGAATCCAGTCGTATTCCCGCAAAAAATGCTGCCGTTTTTCACTCATGTTGTTTCCGTGCAATACAGGCCCGCCGCCCGCTACGAGCCGAACGGGGTTGCCACAGGTGTGGGCATCGATGCAGAAAAAGGTTTTGACTGACATGTGTTTTCGTGTTTTTGTTTTTTAGTGTTTTTGGGAGCGTTGCCGCGACATTAGTTCAAGCAATACCATGTTGCAACGGACTTTCCAGATATTTTGCAGTAGCCTAATTACCATGGATTCTATGGCCGCATAGCGGCATAACGTCGGTAGAAAATGCCTAAACGCAGAGTACAAAGGTGCGTAGCACCGAAACTTTGGCCTGAAAGTTACGGTGCTACGCACCTGATCGACAAGCATGGCAATTGTTACTACCGACGTTAAGCCGCTACGCGGCCAAAGCGTCCAACCAAGATCAGGCTCCTGTACAATTAGGCGGATAAGCAGAAAGATTTATTACCTCAAATATTTGATATTCAATTAGTTACACTCATTTTATAAATCCTCGAGTACCCGCCCAAAACACAAAAACACCAAAACACAAAAACACCCAATAACTACACCCCAAACACCAAATCCACCGCCCTCAAAAACTCCGCATCCGGTTCGGCTTTCAGGCAAAGCGGTTCACCTGAAACGGGGTGTTGAATAGTTAACTGTCGGGCGTGCAACAGCAGACGGGTGATGCCGAATTGCTCGCGAAAGTACTTGTTGTGTTTCACATCGCCATGACGGGGATCGCCTATGATGGGGTGTCGCAGGTGTGCAAAATGTTTCCTGATCTGGTGCCGCCGACCTGTTTCCGGTTCCACTTCCACCAGGGAAAAACGGGCGGTGGAATAGCGCAGTCCGATCGCCATATCCGTGGTAACCTGTTTCAACTTTTTGTAATAGGTGATGGCCTGTACCAGACCTTTGCCCGATTCCTCGTCTGCCAGCGGATAGTCGATGGTCTGTTCATCCTGCACAAACCCTCTGACAAGCGCTATGTATTTCTTTTCCAATGATTTATCCATAAATTGTTGCCCGAGTGCCGCTGCCGCTTCGGTCGTTTTGCCAAACAGCAATACACCGGAAGTGGCACGATCGAGCCGGTGCGCCGGAAACAACCGCTGACCGATCTGGTCGCGCAGCAATTGCAGCACAAATACGCGGTCTTCGCTCAGGCGGCTGCGATGCACCAGGATGCCCGGCGGCTTGTTGATCGCAATAATGTCGGCATCCTCGTATAAAATTTCAAAAGTGGTAGCGGTTTCGGCCATGCGGCAAAGGTAGAAAATAGAAGTGAGAGGCTTCCCGTTTGGCAGCTCGATAGGCTTGGCATGGGTTTTTCAGGCCTGTAATCGTGAATCGTGTTTAGGGTGTGGTGTTTAGTGTTTCGGGGGCTTCGGGTTTGGTATTAGTTGATATTTTGGTCGAATTT
>JALHMA010000379.1 GCA_022844265.1 Saprospiraceae bacterium
CCGCCGATCAGGCGCGCTCGCTCGAACTGGCCGAAGTGAAAAAAATTATTGAAAAAGAATATCCGGGCGTATTTGATGCCAAAAAAGCGCCGGCCAAAGGCGCCAAAGCGGGCGCCAAAGCGGGCGCCAAAGCGGGCGCCAAAACTGCTGCCAAGAAAAAATAATCTCTATGAGCAGCGAAGAAATCCTCCGCGATATAAAAGCCAAAAGGTTCTTTCCCGTGTATTTTTTGCACGGAGAAGAACCTTTTTTTATTGATCAGGTGGCCGATGCGGTGGAAGCCAATGCCTTGCCCGAAGCGGAACGGGGTTTCAACCAGACCGTTTTGTACGGCAAGGATGTAGACAATATTACGTTGCTGGACTACCTGCGCCGCTACCCCATGATGAGCGAACGCCAGGTGGTGATCCTGCGGGAAGCCCAGGAAATGAAGGGCCTGACGGAATTGACGGCCTATCTGGAAAATCCCATGCCCAGCACCGTTTTTGTTGTTTGCCACAAATACAAAAAAGTGGATGCGCGCACCAAGTTCGGCAAGGCATTGCTGGGGAAAAATATCGCCCTGCTGGAAAGCAAAAAACTGTACGACAACCAGATAGCGGACTGGATCAGTTCTTTTTGCAAATCGCATCAGATGCAAATCGACGCGCCGGCCGCCGGCCTGATGGCGGAATATTTGGGTTCAGACCTGTCCCGGATTGCCAATGAACTGGAAAAACTAACCCTCAACCTGCCGAAAGGAACTGCTGTCAACGTGGGCCATGTGCAGGAATTTGTGGGTATCAGCAAGGATTACAACGTATTTGAACTGCAAAAAGCATTGGCGCAACGCGACAAGGCAAAGGTGAGCCGCATCCAGCAGTACTTTGCCGCCAACATCCGCAAAAACCCTTTGGTGGTCACCATTTCCAGCCTGTATGCCTATTTTTCAAAGGTGTATATGTTGCATTCCTTAAAAGGCGTCCCCGATGGGGAAGTTCTAAAAACCCTCGACCTGCGCTCCGACTGGTTTTTAAAAGAATACAAAATGGCGGCAAATAATTTTTCGCCAAGTCAGACGGTTGCTGTACTTTCCTTGCTGAAAGAATATGATTTGCGTTCCAAAGGCGTCAACAACGACAATACGAGCACCGGAGAAGAGGCATTAATGCAGGAATTGTTTTGGAGGATGCTGCATTAGGGGGTGTACGAAGGATTTTGCTCTTCGCTTATCCTCCCCCGGCCTGCGGCCACCACCTCCAAAGGGGGATAGGCTCCGCGTTTGGCCTTAGAAATTAAATTTTGTCAAATAATTAGTTCATTGTCAAGGCCTTGTCTTCTCCTATTGCCGAGCGCGGAGCCTATCCCTTTGGAGGGGGTGGCCGCAGGCCGGGGGAGGACAAGCGAAGAACATAATCCTTCGTATACCCCCAATGCAGCATTGAAAATGATTATCAACACCGATAACCAATAACTAATAACTGATAACCAACTATGAGCGTCTTCACTACCTATAAAGTAATACCCGGCGACACCCTGTTCGGCATTTCCCGCAAATTCGGCATGGGCGTGGATGAATTAAAAGCCATCAACAGCCTGAAATCCAACAACCTGAGTGTCGGACAAACTTTAAAAGTACGCTCTACGGGCGGCGCTGTGGTTACGCCCGCGCCTGCACCAAAACCAGCCATACCGGCGCCGCAACCAACAACCTCATCTTCCGGTAGCGGTTCGTTTTCTACCTATAAAGTGGTGCCCGGCGATACGCTGTACGGCATTTCCCGCAAATTGGGTGTGGGCGTCGATGAACTGAAATCCATCAACGGCCTCACTAGCAACAACCTAGCCGTTGGGCAAATCCTGAAGGTGCGCTCTACAGGAGGAACGGTCATCCCGAAGCCGATTCCGACGCCAACGCCCGTCACACCGACGCCGCAACCGACAACGCCGCCTTTTACCGGCGACTACCTCAGCGCCAGGCTGCAATTTCCAGTAGAAGTAAGACCCGATGCCGGTTTTACCCGCTACCTCATCACCGTTCCGCTGCTCAATGGCGGACAGGTGCTCGCCAATATGCGCGACAACGTGAGTTACAGCCCATACATGCTGTATCCGCAGGGCATTATGTACGGCGGGCAATCGCAGATCGAACTCGATGTGGCCACCATTCAGTCTGTAGGACTGACCGCCCAGCAGGCCAAAGCCCTACAATATGTGTCCACCCACGAAGGCAAATTCGACGCCATCAATAGTTACGATAAAGCGATTTTCTCTTACGGTTTTATCCAGTTCACCGGCGCTGCTGCCGTTGGAGCGAGCCTGAACCGCGTCATGTCCAGCATGAAAATGTACGCGCCTGCGGCATTTCAACGGGTGTTTCAGCGCGTCGGCATCGATTCGGAAGGTTCAATTACGGCGCCTACGACCACCGTGTTGTCCGACAACGGCGCCAAATTGCGCGGCGACGAAGCCTGGCTGTATATCCAGCGCAATATCCGCATGTACGGGGCTTTTGTACAGGCCGGTTTTGAACCCTCGCTGGTGCGCGAACAATTGCGCATGGCCAACACCCTGTACATTCAAACAGCCCTGAATTTTAAATTAGACGTGATCCTCGGCGGTCTCCGGGTCGTTATACCGCGCCTCGGCGATATCCTGAGTTCCGAGGCGGCACTCACCGCAGTTTTTGCCATAGCCATCAACCAGGGCGTCGGCGGCATGAGCCGCATAGTGTCCAGCGCGGTCGGCGTGGTCGGCACTCAAAATGGACTGACTTCTCCGCAAATGCTGTCCCGCATAAATGAACAGCAGGTGGTGCAATACATCGCTACCACACACGCCGACGAGCGGGTACGCAACCGCGCGCAGGGTGTTTTGAACTCGGATTTGAGTTTTGGGAAAACTTCGTAAGGGGGAATTGGAGGGAGAAATTCAAGTTAAAGTCTATGAAATTAGCCGGCAGGAATTAAATAATGTTTAAAAAACAACTTATGCTTTTGACTAACCCCCGCGCTTTAGCCGGGGGAAATGAACGGGATAAACACGGATGGGTTTTAACCCAAAATGAGTGATCTGGGGTTAAAACCCCGTTGGCTTTGGTTTCCTCGATTCCCCCGGCTAAAGCGCGGGGGTTAGTCAAAAGCATAAGTTGTTTTTTGAGCGTTAGTAAGCATTTTTATAAAACCCAGTCTCCATGCCCCCTTCTATTCGCAAAGGCATTCTGATACTCCTGTTGATCGCCATCCTGTCGATCGCCCTGGCGTTTATTCCCAATATGCTTTCTGATGATCTGAGTGCGTGGTGTAAAGAGCGCTTTGGAGAGAATTACAAATATTTTCTTGTCGCCATCCTGCCATTTTGTGCAGTGGTTTTAGTGCTTCTTACCACCGATCTTGGCAAATACTTTCTACCGGGCGCCGGCAAAAAATCCACCGACCGTTTCAATATCCCGCCCGGCCCCAAATCCCGCCACATCCTCGATCAGTCCAAAGCGGCCATTGCCAGCGCAGAACCGGGTGAGGCGCTCAGGTTTCTTTCTGATTTAAAACTACCTGCACTGAGTACTGAAATCGACCTGTTGAGTAGCCGTCTGGTTGACTACCAGCGCACCCGACGCCACGGCGTAGAATCTCCGGATACAGAAAATCGAACCTTCAACCGAATTACCCGGGACATGCGCGACCTGGTTACAACACTCGAAAAAGAACTTGCCACAGGCACTAAAGATTTTGACACCATCCGTGATTACCTAAAAAGGCGCTATAACAACCGACTGGATCAAAAACTGGCAAAGCGGCAACCTGTCAACCTGCGGCGTATTCCAAGTACAGAAGGCACATCGCAGGAGCGCGCTGCTACTTTCGTGGCGTACAATAGCGAGGAAATTGGCGGCACCATGGCTGATATTTTCCGTGAAGGCCGAGGTCGACTGCTTCTTTTAGGCGCACCTGGCGCTGGTAAAACAACCCTGATGATCCAGTTGGTGCTGGAATTGCTTGACTCAGAACAGGATTCTATGCCTGTATTGCTCAACCTTGCTACTTGGAGTTGGGGTTTTATTTCGCTCGAAACTTGGCTCAAAGAAATATTACCAGCGGAATTAGGTGTGAGCAACCGATATGCCTCAGAAATCATCCAACAAAACCGCCTGATACTTTTATTCGATGGCTTTGACGAGATAAAAGAAGATGAAAGGGAGTCTTGTATTGCAGCGATCAAACGATATAGTGAAGACAGCACCCGCCAATATGCCATTTCTTCCCGCATCGAAGAGTACAAACAAATTGCCAAGGATGCTCCGGTAGAAAGTCAAATTGAAGTCGGGCCGCTTTCGCTCGATCAACTACAAAAAGAACTACAGCGGCTTTGGTCAGATCCAGTCAACCCGGAACGCGGCGCCCGATTGTTATGGAATGCCATTCAGGAAAACGAATTATTACAAAAGGTAGTCGAAACGCCGTTTTACTTCAATGCGCTACAAATTTTGTTCAGCGGGAGTAATACCTGGGCCGAACTTCAAATTACGGCTGATTCGGTTGAAGAGATGCAAGATCAAATCACTGCGCGGTTTGTACAGTATGAACTGGATGGCGCAAGAGAGAAATATCCTTCTAAAAAGTCATCTAATTGGCTTTCATTTCTAGCATCTGGAATGGAAAAACGGAATATGGTGGTTTTTGAGTTAACTGATTTACAATATAGATGGTTTAGTTTTGGAAGACGGGAAGTTCTTGAAGCAAGATTGATCTTCGGATTCTTTATTATTATTTTTATTCCATTTGTTATCAATACAGTACTCGGATTGATGATAATAGGCATAGGGTTTATATTACCCATTTCGATTTGGCCACTATTGTTGGGCCTAATATTTGCGATGTTTATTTTATTAACAATAACAATTTTATACGTTTTTATTAGTAAGTTCCCTAAAATTGTGACCAAAGAGATAGCGAACTGGTCTTGGGAAAATTATTTACAGCATACAGAAATAAAAATGATTATATTGATACTATCAATGAGTATACTTTCTTTTTTCATGGTATCCTTAACGTCAAATAGCGAGTTTATTGGAAAATATAAAGATTTAATAATAATACTATGGGTTAGCTCATTAACTCTTTGGATAGTTCTCATAGTTCTCAAATTTATAGACTCAAGTACTAATATCATTCAAATTAATTCTCCATATCATCGCTTCAATGCTTCTAAAAAATTACTCTGGCTTTCAATAATACAATTTAAGCACCTGCATTCCCTACTTCGGAAGCAAGATCTTTTGCCACCCAACCTTGTCCAATTCCTCAACGAAATATCCCTCCGTCACATCCTCGAATTCGACGGCGACCCGGTCACGGGAACGGGCGGCGGTTCCTGGCGCTTCCGGCACCGGATTTTGCAGGAGTATTTTGCGGAGAAGTGGGTGGAGCCGGAGCATGAGAACAAAATGTGATGCAAACACAAAAACCCGCCCCGGATCATCCAGCGCGGGCTTTTCACACAAACAACCTCGATTTCAACCGCCCATCACTATTAGCGTGCCTTATTTGTGCCTTAAAAAAACAAATCCCTCGTAACCAATAAGTTACGAGGGATGTTTTGTAGCCCGTACGGGAATCGAACCCGTGTTACAGGAATGAAAATCCTGCGTCCTAACCCCTAGACGAACGGGCCTCTTGTCGGAAGCGGGGCA
>JALHMA010000380.1 GCA_022844265.1 Saprospiraceae bacterium
ACATTAAAATACTCGTAGCTTTCCACATTATCGCATCGAATGCTCATCATGCCGGTCAGGCCGGAAGCAGGCGCCGTGAACACGCCGTTGAAAGAGCCGAACTCATTGCTGCGCAATTTGAGTATACCTTTTTCCTGCTCATTGACGTCGTATAATTTTACAGTAACCGATTGATTCGGAACGATTTGCGGCGTTTTATCGGGTCCGTTTTTAAATAGCACGCCCTTGAAATAAATCAACTGGCCCGGGCGGTACAATTTGCGGTCGGTAAAGAACCGCGCCTGCAATACCGACGGATCGCCTTCGTAGCGCTGGTATCGGTTCGCATTGCCTACCCAAAGTGTGTCTTTTTGATAACTGGCCCGCACCTCGGTGTACATGTTATAGGGCAGGGACGACTCTGCAAAACCATTTTTATTACTTTCTGCCGTATTTTGCAGGCGCAATTCCATTTCGTCGCCACCATAATATTGCTGAAAAAACTCCAGTTTGACGCCTTGCAGTGCCGCGCCGCTCATTCGATCCATCGTCACAAAACCGGGCGATTCATTTTGTTTTGCCTGTACGGCCGCCAGTTGAGAAACGGTAAACGGAGCGATGGCAACATGGCCGTTAAGCCCTTCAAATGCCGCATTATCGGATACCAGCACGCGATAATGCCCTAAAGGCAGTCCGTCTATGGCCAGTTCTGTAGTGTGATCCTGATAATCGGCAGGAACCGGAATATCCCACTCGCGGCGTTGAACTTCCGGAAGTGACAACAGGTATCTCAGGCGCTGTTCCCAGTTCATCCTGTTGAATTTTTTATTGTCTGATGCAGACTGCACAACCTTTACATACACCTTGCTCAGGTTGCGAAAATACAGTTTTACCAGGCTGCTCCGGTTGGGCAGCGACACTTCCTCGACCTCGATAGACAAGGGAGTAGCCTTTATCTGCGCCAGCAATTGCCGGCATTGTTGCGCGCCCTGGGTATTCGGGTGCAGGCGAATCGCTTCTTCGCAGAGCGATACTGCGGCTTTGGCATTTGCCGGTTTATCCACTTCCGTCTGGTAATAGAGGAAACTGGCTAACTGGTGTGCGACTTCACTTTGAGAAGGATGGCCGGCAGCCTGACGGTGCAGGTTTTCCAGCGCTTTTTGGTACAAAGCGTTTTTATCATCCCGGACGGAATTGTTGTACACAAACTGGAGGCGTTTCAGGTCGAGGTCATACAGCCGTGCTTTTTGGGCCGACTGGTCGCCCGCACTTTTCAGACCGTGGTGCCGGATCAGTTTTTGGAATAAATTGATAGCCAGCCATTTGCCGGAAGTTTTATCCTCCGAGGCAAAGGACTGATCCTGGAAAAGGTCCCAGTCGGCAAAGGCCTTTTCCTGGTCGAGTTGAAAAGCGAAGGCCGGTTCGGTCAGGTAGCTGCGTTCGTTCATAAAATGATCGACCGCGCGGTGTGCCAGCAGGTCGTACAGGGTCGGGCGCAGTGCGGCATTGGCCACGGAGTCGTTTTTACCCGCAAAAGTGACATCTGCATACTCCTTTGTGGAAATGGAGGAGAGCATCTTTTCATCCGCAACGGAAGCGCTGTACAGGTCGAGGGCGTGTTTTTCAATTTGTGCAGCCGACCAGGTCAGTATATCGCCGCCCTCGCCATCAGGAATGGGGGTGCGGTCGCCGATATTCCAGCCTTGTTGTGACAGGAAAGTAGCGTACAATTGGCCGAGCATACTTTGCAGCAATGACTTTTCAGGTTGCGCAGCCGTTTTTTCTTCTTTTTCAAGCAATTGAACGGCCTTTACAAAACCGTCTTCTTCCAATTGAGCGGTGTATTTTCCCCGGAACAAAAGGGCTTTCAGCACCTGTGGTTGTTTTTTGTCGGCCTGGGCGCGCGCCTGAATGGCTTCCACCTTTTCCAGGGCGCTTTTAAACAGACCTTTTTTTTCAAGGCTGTCTACGATTTTCCAGTCATCGGCATAGTCGCCGCTGAACGTGAGGGCGGGTTCGGGCATTACTTGTACAGGTTGGTTGTTAACAGGTGTGGCGGGTTCTGATTTGTTACCGAGCCATTTGCAGGCAGAAAGGAAGACAAGCAGGGATAATGTGATCCAGATACTTGTGCGAGATCGGAAGTTGGGCATTTTCAATATTTGAAAGGGTGTAAATTCAGTTTCACAAACGTACAAAGTCAAATGATGCCAGGGGCTGAAAAATTGCATACGAAGGCAGTGATTTTTATCATAAAACGAGAGCAAGACTGTAATAAGTCGTGAGCGGGTTGGGCGTCTGGGGCATGTTTCGTTGTTTTGCAGCTTCAAGCCCTTTTGTATATACCCACATGTCTATAGATTTTTTTCGTCAGATTGCTGAAAGCCGCTGGTTTAATACGCTTATTCTCGGGGTTATCCTGGCCGCCGGCATCCTGGTCGGTATTGAAACATACCAAACCCCGGGCAGTCCCTGGCGCTCCGCGCTGGAATGGGCAGATTTGTTGATTTTACTCATTTTCACTGCCGAATTTGCCATAAAACTAGCCGCCGAAGGCAAACAACCCTGGCGTTATTTCCAGGATCCCTGGAATGTATTCGACTTTATTGTGGTGGCCATTTGCTGGCTTGCACATATCATTCCCGATATGAATACCGGTTTTGTGTCGGTCATCCGTTTAGCCCGGGTATTGCGGGTACTGCGCCTGGTGCATGCAATGCCACAATTGAAAATGCTCGTCAATGCCATGCTCAAGAGTGTTCCTTCGATGGGTTATGTTGGTATTCTACTGCTTTTACTGTATTACATTTACGGTGCGATGGGCGTTTTCTTGTTTCGGGAAAATGACCCGCTTCATTTCGGAACCTTGCATACATCCATGCTGTCTTTGTTCAGAATCAGCACGTTAGAAGGCTGGTCGGAAATCATGTATGTGAATATGTTTGGTTGTGACGATCCCAAATGGGGCTACGGCCCGGAATCGGGCTGTCTGAATCCGAAAGGACATGGTTCAGGAGCGGTGGTGTATTTTGTATCTTTCGTGCTGGTGGGTACTATGATTGTACTCAACCTTTTTATCGGGGTTATTATGAATGCGATGGATGAAGTACGGGCAGAACAGGTCATGGAAGACCGTCACGCCCGGAAACAGGCCGGACTGCAGCACCTGGAAGACGAGGTAGCCGAATTGCATGGACAGTTGGACGCTATAAAAGGACAACTCGATTATATTGCTTTCAGGCTGAAAAAAAGCGACAACAAGTGAATAGTTATCCGTTGTTAGTTATTGGTTATCAGTGTTGATAATCAAGCATTTACAATGAATTTAAACAAACTAATTTTGCTTGATAACTTAAATGCAAATATCCATCATTATTCCTGTCCTCAATGAAGCTGCAAGCATCGGTCCGCTGCTAAAGTACCTGATGTCGAATGGCGGTGCGCAGGTTGTGGAAATATTAGTCGTGGATGGCGGGAGCAGCGATGATACGGTCAACATCGCTGAAAAGTCGGGCGCAAAAGTGATTGATTGCTCCATTTGCAGCCGGGCGGCCCAGATGAACACGGGCGCCGCTCATGCACGTGGTGATGTGCTGTATTTTGTTCATGCCGACACTTGCCCGCCCGCTTCTTTTGCCGATGATATTGCACAATCGCTGGCATCCGGCTATGTAATGGGTTGTTATCGTTATCGTTTTGATTCCGGTTCCTTTCTGTTGAAAATCAATGCTTTTTTCAACCGTTATCACTTCCTCTGGTGTCAGGGCGGCGACAAAACATTCTACATTCGGCGCGAAGTGTTCCAGCAATTGGGCGGTTACGACGAATATTACACCATCATGGAAGAATACGATTTTCTTCGCCGGGCCATGCCACTTTATCCGTTGCATATTATTCCTAAATACGCCGTCGTGTCTGCCCGGAAATATGAACGAAACGGCTGGTTGCGCGTTCAATTGGCCAATACGATGGTGTTCCGTTTATTCAAAAAAGGCGCATCGCCCGAAAAAATGAAAAGCGTTTATAAATCCATGTTGCGGTAAATTTCGTACGTGAATAGTGAATAGTGAGTTGTGAATAGTGAATAGTGAATAGTGAGTGGCATTCGTTTAGAAGAAAGAACTCATTATACTTCTAAACGAATGCCACTCACTATTCACTATTCACAACTCACTATTCACTACTCACTACTCACAACTCACTACTCACTATGAGAAAATACCTCTTGCTCCCCATTGCCCTGCTGACCACCCTTTTGATCTGGTTTACCTGCACCAATTGCCGCTCGATCCGCCGCGATACCGACTCCAAACCCGTCAGCCACAATATTTGGAACGGATTGCTGCAAAAACATGTCAAAGCCGACGGATTTGTTGATTACAAAGGTTTTGCAAAAGACAGCAATACCCTGCACCAGTACCTGCGGCTGCTCGAAACAGCCCACCCCAGTGAAAAAAACTGGTCGCGCAACGAACAAATGGCCTACTGGATCAATGCCTACAATGCTTATACCATCGATCTCATTATTCAAAACTACCCGGTGGAAAGTATCAAAGACATCAAAAAAGGTGTGGCATTTGTCAATTCTGTCTGGGACATCAAGTTTATCAAAATCCAGGGTTATACCTACGACCTGAACAACATCGAACACAACATCCTGCGACCTGTTTTTAAAGACGCCCGCATCCATGCCGCGGTCAACTGCGCCTCTTTTTCCTGCCCCAAATTACTGGCAGAAGCGTATACGGCGGAAAAACTGGAACGCCAACTGGATGACAGCATGCGCTCTTTTATCAACGACCCGTTGCGCAACCGGATTACGGCAGGCAAAGCCGAAATTTCGGAGATTTTTAAATGGTTCAAAGGCGATTTTGAACGCGATGCAGGTTCTTTGCGGGAATACCTGAACCGATACGCCGCCGTCAAACTCACGAAAGACACCGATATTTCGCACATCGACTATGATTGGAAACTCAATGAGGCCAAGTAGACCCCGCACATCTCAACCATCAACATCCTCAACCTCTCAACTTTCAGTATGACAACTAGCCCTATCAAAAAAATAGTGCTGCTGGGGCCTGAGAGTTGCGGAAAAAGTTTCCTGGCGGAATACCTGGCCGGTCATTTCCAAACGGTTTTTGTAGAAGAATACGGTCGTACGTATTGCGAGCGATTCGGCATGGATCTGACGGAACTCGACTTTGCCCATATTGCAGGCGGACAATTGTACCGCGAAGATGAAATGGCAAAACAGGCGCAGCGCATCCTGTTTTGCGACACGGATTTGATCGTCACACAGGTCTGGAGCGAAATTTATTTTAACGGCGTCTGTCAGCCCTGGATCATCTGGGCTGCACAGCAGCGGCATTACGATCATTTTCTGTTGCTGGCGCCCGATATTCCCTGGGTCAACGACGGCCTGCGGGAATACGAAGGGCAGCGGGAATGGATGTTTAATCGCCTGCAGGAAGTGCTGGAAAGCCGCCAATTGCCGTTCACGATTATTCGCGGCGCTTTTGAAGAAAGAACCCGGAAAGCGGTGGAAGTGGTGGAGGGATTGTTGTAAGTAAAAGGTCAAAGAGGTGTAATTTTACCACATAGGCACATAGATTTTACACATAGAACACATAGCGTAGAGTACTCTAAAAACTATGTGTTCTATGTGTAAAATCTATGTGCCTATGTG
>JALHMA010000381.1 GCA_022844265.1 Saprospiraceae bacterium
TTTTGGCTTTAGTTTTTCAGGCCTGAAAAACTAAAGCCAAAACCATCGAGCTGCCAAACAGGAGGTCTCTCACCCTCTCACCCTCTCACTCTCTCACCTATTTTTTAATTGCTCTTCCGTTTTCAACCGATACACCCGCATGGTGCCGCGTTCGAGCAGCAGGGTATCGAGATAAGGTATGACGGCGGGGTTTTCATCCACTTTCCGGGCATCGGAGTACATATAGCGGATATGCAGGCGGCGAATCATGTCGTCTACCCATTCGGGCGGCAGTTCGTCTTTGGAAAAAACAGGACCGATTTTGTCTAAAGCATAGGGGTAAACGTGCATGGAAATGTCGTTTTGCATGATGCATATTTCATCACGCGGCACAGCGTTGCGCAGTTCTTCCCGATGCTCGATCAGGGCAGGGTTGCAGTAAGATCGTTCCACACTCCATTTATTATCCGCCGTCAGAAATGCAATCAGCGGCAACAGCAGCAGTGCAAAAATGGATACATACCGCATCGCATTTCCGCTGTACCACAGGTTTTTAATACCATAGCCGACAAGTACAAAAACCGGCAATAAAAAAGGCATCATGTAATAATCATGCACGGTATTGATCATATTCAGTTCAAAACCGAAATAGGCCAGTACGGCCAGGCCGGAAATGGCCAGCAACCAAAAGTCACCTTTCCAGTATGCCTTGTTTTTGAACAGGAAAAATATTCCCGCTAAAAAAAACAAGACCGAACCATAATTGAGCAATAGCGCAGGAAGCAGATGATTGGTATGGTATTTCAGGATACGCAAGGCTTCGGAACCTGTGATTTTGTGATCCAGCATGCCGGACAGCACCCCGTTGCCACTCCAGCCGGGCATCACCCAGGCATACCAGGCGATGGCAGGCAGCAGAAAAGCGGCATAAATAAGCCCGGCCAGCACATATTTCCCCGAATACCGAACGCCCACTTTTGCAATCATGGTGAAGAAATACAGCCCCACCGTGGCATAAAACACGATAAACGGTAGTTTGGCCCAGACCGCCAGCAACAGGAAAAATGCCGAAAATGCAGCGTGTTTGTAGCGGTTACTTTGCTGGTATTGAAAAAACCAGGCGATCCCCCACACGCTGCCGCAGAGCGCCAGGTTGTCCGGTATCGGGTTCATGGTGTAATAGTAAAACAGCGGGGAAAAATTGAAGGCCCAGGCCAGCAACCCCGCGATCACATCGTCTTTAAAAAGTGTTCTTCCGAGAAAAAAAACGCCCCAAACCGTGCATAAACCCAGCAGGAACAGGCAAACCCGCGTGATAGTGATCGATTCTCCCAGCACTTTATGCACGCAGGCGATGCTCCATTGCATAATGGGAAATTCGTAGCGGTAAAGCGTATTCGGCCCCAGGTTCGTGATATTGACCCGCGGATTCAGGATATTAAAATCGTGCCGGTAAAAATTCTGGATATTCAACTGCGTCTGCGACTGCCTCCACAAGTGGACGCCGATCAGGTCGGTACTGAAAATACGCCAGTGCATAGCCATGCTCAGCAATGGAATGATCCAGAACAGCAGGCGGATATTTTTGTCTGAAATAAACTGCTTCATGCCAATGCCCTTTTACTTAATTCGGAAGCACTTCCACCTTAAAATTATTGATATAAACCGGCTCCTCCGAATCATTCCAGATACAGGTTCCAATTTTATCCTTTTCGTCTTTTCCTTTCGGGAGTTTTTCCACAAAACGGTACTTCTGCCAGGTTTTGGCAGGCACGCCGTCGTTTTTTAAGGGTCTGCCGCGCCAGTCGTATGGTCTGTATTCGGCCTCCACGCTGAAGACAAACATGCCCGGTATTTTGCTGCCTTCCGTTTCACAATAGGCATCGAAAGTCACTACCAGACTCGCCTCATCCGGAAAACTTTTTAAGCCGGAGGTAAAGGCAAAGGAATATTGCTGCTGTTTGTCAATTTTTGCCGCTCTCCTACCCGCAATATCCACCACTTTGGGCAATTCCGACAAGGTATCCCAGGTATATAAAAAATGCCAGTCACTGCGAACGGAGTCGGGATGCACATAGAACAGATGGGTCATGTTTCCCTGCTGGGCTTTTGTCCTTCCTTCAAAAACGCCCATCGGCACCAGTCTTTTGTCCTGCTGAAGCTGCTCCAGGGGCACCCGGGCCTCATGCCCGAAAAACCAGTAATCATACACCACAATACTATTGGGCGGCACCGGTTCGCCGGAATACAGGCGCCAGGCTTCCCGCGTGTGGTAGCGGTCAAAAACATCCAGCCCCAGCGGAATAGCCGCAGCGTATGCTTCTATGTAATATACGTTTTCCGACTTGTTGGGAAATTTTTGCAACACGGCTTCCGAAGCCTGATACAAGGATCGCTGCGCAGCATTCAAACTAAAATCGGCATCCCAGCTGAGTCGGCCAAAAAACGACCACGCAAGTCCGGCCAGCAGCATAGCCAGCGCCACAGGCTCCAAACGACGATGGATCATTGTAAATCCTGCGGAAATAGTATTCCAGCCCCTCAGGCAGATCAGCAGGATAGCAGGCATGATCCCCAGCAAGACGCGCATCAGGCCGAAAGAATTGAACATACCTTTCCACCAGAAGATCGTGTGTGCCGCAAAGTAAGAAAGGAACATGCCGTACACCAGCCAGGCTTCATCGCGCGCCAGTTCGTCGCGGAACCAATCCCCGCCTGCAATCAGTTTAAAAAATCCGTACAACAAGCCGACGACCAGCAACAGACACAGCGCAATACCAATCACGCTCGGCAAATTATTGATAAAATGATCCCAGGGGCCGCTTCCGTACGCCGAAACCAGGCCGCGGTAGGTCATTTTATTAAATATCCACCAGTAGTCGTCATGAACGGGTTTGCCGGCAACGGCCATCACCGCATGCCCCAGCGGGAACAACAGGATGTACTGGTAATGCCGTCGCCAAAGGGCGTACAACAGCAGCGGACACAAAATAATAAGCCCTTCCGAGCGTACAAATGGCAAAAAAGAGAACAGGATATAAGCGGCCAAATACTGCCTCCGAAGTAATAAAAGTACAGAAACAGCAAACCAGGTGGCAAACATCGGCTCCGTCAGTCCCGACAACGTGTGCGTCACATTCATGGGGGCCATGATGGCAAAAATGGGCAGCAACCACAACCTCCTGATACCGAAATGTTCTGCAATTTTGATAACGCAATAAACTTGCACACCCCAAAAGGCGACATTCAGCAGTTTAACGCCTGTGATGCCGAGTTGTGCAAAGGGCGCTGCCACCATGACAAAAAGCGGCTTGGCCCAGTGGTTGAAAAAATTGGTGGGGTGCTCAAAAGCATAACGGGCAAAAAGATAATGGTACACGCTGTCGCCTTCGTCGCCCGTCCCTTCTCCAATGAGCGCCAGCAGGGCCATAACGGCCACGGCAATGCCCAGGACGGCGTACGGCCTTTTGTCGCGTTGTGTGAACAGACCGATAAGGCCCTTGCTATTTAAAGTGTGTTGCATTGCTTCCATCATAAAATCGGGCGGCAAGGTATAAGTAAAACACGAGTCATCCGAATTTTTGGACTGCCTTCAAACCAGAGCGGATTCAACGGTAGCACGGCCTTATTGAGGTTTCTAAATAAAACATCATTATACCCCAGGTGTTATGAATGGGGTTAAAACCCCTTTATAGCAATTGTTGACTAACCATCGGCTGAAGCCGATGGTTATTGATGTAAGCCGCTCAATGTTTATTGACCCAAACGCTATTTCAATAACTCCCGGCTTCAGCCGGGAGTAAGTACAGAGACCTTACTTCGGGGTTTTAACCCCCTCTTAATGCTGTTTTATTTACAAACCTCAATAACGCCGTGCTACCGTTGAATCCGCTCTGGTTTGAAGGCAGTCCAAAAATACGGGATGACCCATGTTGCTATTTCAACGTTTATTCAAGTTCCTCCTGAATCATCAGCACATTTGGATTCGCCAACACATAATCAGGCAGTTTTTTCCCTTTATGTGCCTGAAATACTGCAATTTTATACCCTGCAGCAAGGAGTGAATCCAACTGTTCTTCCGATGGGCACCAGCTGTGGGCATTGTACCGGTTGTAAAAAAGCAGGTCCACGTCTTCAAAACTTTTGCAGTTAAAAACGAGGTAGTCAGACGGGACTTTTTGATGCAGGTTTTTAAAAATGTTCGTGTTGGCAATTTTGGCGTTTCGATCTTCATTCGAAGCGCTGCGTTCCTCCAGGATGACCCAGGGTTTGAACGTATTCAACGCCAGTACGATCAACACCGGTAGTTCCATCCATCTTTTGTTCAGGGAAATTTTAGCGATGACATCCAGCACCTGCGCTATTCCTATTGCGATGACAATCAACACAATAGGACAAACGATGTACACAAAAGCGGGCATTTTGGTTTGAACAATAAAAGAAAAAAAGGAATACACCACGATAACCATGCTGAGCAGGGGGATGCTCAGTTTGCTTTTTATAATGCCGAGTGGAAACAGGCTCAATAAACCCAAACCTAAAAAAGGCAGCAAAAGATTGCCGTAGTGAAGCGGCCATTGCATGAAATGGAACGTCCAGTCTTCCGAAGAAAATGCGCCCAGTTTTTCGGTAATATGTTTGTAATTGTAGGCGTATTCCCAGGCGCTTTCCAGGGGAAATGTCTGCATAATATACAATTGCCAGGGCAGCGCAATCGCCATGGAAACAACAAAAGCCAGCAACAAATCGCGGTAGTTTTTCCGGATAACCCTTTCCTCTTTTTGTAAAAGAATCCAAAGTCCCCATCCACCGAAAACCAGTAGGCCGGTCAGCCATTTTACCAGAATAGCACAACCCACCAGGCAGCCAGTAACGACGGCCCATCGGAATGATTTCTGTTTCGTGTATTCGCAAAAAGCCCAGATACTGCCTGTAACGTAAGCAGTAAAAACGAGGTCGTTATGGTCTAAACATTCTTTACCGGACACCATTTCTATCTGGTAATAGGCAAACGTATTCAGCAGCGCTGCCACATAAGCGATATTAAAATTGTTGGTCCAGATCAGCGCAATCCGGTAAACGCACCACACCATAGCGGCACTGAGCAGCGCGCTGGGCAAGCGAACGGCTATTTCGTGCACGCCGAACATTTTCATAGACAGCGCCATTTGCCACATAAAAAGTGGCTGCTTATGCACCCAGATATGATTGCAACACCAGGCGGTGTAGTCGTAGGGCAACACCGGATCCACCCGTAGCATCGGCTTAAAGGGGTAGATCATCATGTTTTTCGCCACCAGCGCATGAAATCGTTCATCCCAGTCGTGCAAAAACGGATCCATCACTGCTACCCCGATCCGGAGCATAAAAGCGCTTAACGCAAGCGTCCACACAGCCCACCTTTCCTTTAGTTTGATGTATCCCCAAAAACTGATCAGCGCAGGAACGATAGCAAGGAAAAACAAGCATTGACCCATGTCTGATGCGTATAATTTTTAATTTTTTGACGATCCGAATATTGTTGCGCTAAGTACCGGGTTGATATTATCATTACCAAATGAAAATATGGATATTCGCCCCATGAATCGCA
>JALHMA010000382.1 GCA_022844265.1 Saprospiraceae bacterium
TACGGTTACGTTCACCACACCGACGAACAGCACTTTGCAATTAGTCAACGCTGCCAAATTCGCCCTGGATAAAATCTTTCGGGATGGATACCGCTACAAACGCGCCGGGGTATTGTTGGGCGAACTGGTTCAACCGAATGCCGGGGGGCAAATGTCTTTGTTTGACAACATCGACCACGCGAAACATGACCGGTTGATGTCTGCCCTCGATACGGTAAACACGCGCTTTGGCCGGAACACCGTGCGGACGGCAGCGCAAACCATCGGAGGGAGCGCCCGGCTCACTCAGCAAAACCGGCTGTCTCCCTGCTATACGACCAAATGGAAAGAGGCTTTAACTATTCAGGTCGGGTATCAGTCCGGCAGTCCGGCAGATATTTGGATACCTAAGAGGGGATAATTTTTAGCACTATACCCAAATCTATACCCAACCCACAAATAAAAAAGGCTAACATTCTGATATACAGATAGTTAGCCTTTAAAGTTGTGATCTTGATGGGATCAACGGCATAGTCTTTCAAAACATATAGTGTTGTAAAAACAGGCCAATTCTGCGGAATTTGGCCTGTTTTAGTTAAAATTGCAATCATATTGTATTACCAAAAGTACAAGCAAGTGTACAATGCAAACACTTTGTATATATGTTTGTACGATTAAAAGCAAATGCGCATACCGCGTTGAGCAACGCCATTTCCAGCAATAAGAACGTGACAGAACTTATCGCCAGGTTTGATCTAAGGTTATCAAACGTGTCGCCGCTTTAATGACCTTAAATTTCCCATAATTGCTTTGCCACGCTATGGATTTTGCAGAAAATAGGTGAATTAATGCTATATGGGAGACAAAACGCTCTTTTTTACAAGTTCAGGCATTTTCTAAAAAGGCATTTGACAAATTATGCTATTATATTTGAGGCGTTAACCCTTTCTGGCATTCAGGAAGGAATTTTATAATATATAAATTTATAGTAAGATGATTAAAAAAATTAGAAAAAAATTTAAAAAACCAATGAGAAAAGAAATGAAAAGAGTGAGAAAACGGATGTAGAAGGCGAAAAAAGGAATTGGAAACATGGACTTTGTGGTTTGAGGGGATTATTTATGATAGATTGGTTGATATGATCTGGGAACATTTTGAATATTCCCTGCTTTTATTTCCAGTTCCAACCTTTTTTAAAGTAATACTGATCTTGGTTTTTTTAAGATTGGTTTTTCGTGCTATAAAGTGGTTAATCGGAAACAAATGATTATTTCACTTTGAATGATGGTCAAGCAGGTTATTGGGATTACTCCTGATAGCCTGCTTTGTTTTTCACGAATGTCCAGCGTACCCCATTGAGGATGAATATGCCCCTGGTTTTGCCCTGTGATCGAGTGGCCCTTCATATTTGAAAGGCTTTAAAAACACATTATTTGAATCCGCAAGGCACCAATGTTGATAACCTGTTGAAAAATGTTGGCGGGCGAATATTTTTGTTAATAACTAACATTCATCACATGACCATCACATAAGAAATGTATTGAAAATCAATTAGTTGTGAAAGTTACTAACATTTTGTTCGATTTCCTATCACATAAGATTATGCCCAAATAGGAAGGTACCTTATGTATTTTTTGGATTTATTTTCAGGGTCTTCAATCTTAATCAACCCCTCATCAAGGGTATCTCGAATTATACGCGAAGCGATGGAATAGTTTTGTTCTTCAATACCAAAACGGTTACGTAGCGTTTCATTTGTCATGCGCTCATTATTTACATATAGCAAAGTACAATGTTGATAACATGCCCGAATTTTATCGGCTTTAGTCATATTGTTAAATTCCTTATGGGCGTATAATATGGCTTTGGTATGTGTCTCTTTTACTTGAAAATCTGGAGCTGGTAATTGCCAAAGTTCAACAAGTTTAATTACCTTATCAATGCCGCTACCTTTTTCTTCGCAGAAACCAATTCTACGCATGGCGGCAGCAAAAATTTCGTTTCTTGATTGGAATTCATCAATAAAACGTTTAGGATTAATCATCGGTTTGCCAGGATTGCTTATTTCAATACGATCACTAAAAATTTCAATAATTGGCCCTGTACCACGCTCATAAAAGTCTTGATGAACGAGTGCATTAGCAATAAGTTCTCGAAGTGCAATAGAGGGATACATTCGAACTTCTTCCCTTTTCGCATTTACTATTAGTTCATTTGAGGGCAACAATCCTGAGATAAAAATCATTAGACGGTCAAAAGCAGAGGCATATCCGAACTTACCTGCTTGTTCTCTACTTGTCTGTATTTTGCTATTCCCTTCGTATTGAACAACCCTAATAGCTTTTCGGGCAATGCTTGGGAATTGAGTCATATCCTTTGCAAATAAAAGCGCTCCTAAATTTGTAATATCATAGTGCCCATTATTTCGCACAATAAATTTTTCGGCAATTAGCTTTTCAATCACTCTTTCTTGAGTGGTTGGATAAGGTGCCTTGAGCATTATATCGAATACATTTTGAGTGTCAAGTAGAGCAACGACTTCGGTTGCTGAAACATTTCTCATGGCAATTTCACGTTCAAATTCTGCTGAAGGCCGCTGCCAAATTTTACGCTCTTTGTCCGAAAAATCTCTAAGTTTTCGAGTAATGCTACCTACACGGATATACCCTATCTTGCCGAATGTAACAGGCTGGCCCGCAGCGGCAGGAATATGGAATAATACAATATTATTATCTTGATGTTTAAACTCATATATACGAAAATCTATACGAGGATTGAGGTGCTGTGCAAGCCAATGTTCCAATTCTTCATTGCCGACTTTTTCTTTGGATAGTTTAAAGGATGTTCCTACCACTTTATGCGTTTCATTTTCAACTCCAAAGACAAGATATCCATATGGTTGACCCAGTAAAGCAGCGCCGTTTGCGAGCGCTGATAGACGCTCCCCAATCTCGTCTTTATTGTAATTGTTGACCTTAAATTCAAGATACTCGGTCTCCTTCGGAAAAGACAGCAGATTTAAAAGAAGGGCATTCAATTCACTTTCATTCATGATGCTTGATTTGAATTCTTGGTGCAAAATTCTGCATGCCGACAGGACGCTTTTGCAAGGCTTTTGACGTAATACCTGCCTGGATAATTTCCACTCCAAAGGTAAAAAATCATTTTGTTGGAAGGCTTAGGGACGTGGTAAAAAAAGCGTACCTGTAATACTGCCTTGTGAAGGCAGGGATGACTTAGGGAGCAATGACTTTAGAAAGTCTTGCTTCTTGGTGGGTAAAACTTTTGCGATTTTGGTAAAATAATTGGTGAGATTTTTGGTAACGGCCAAATCCTTACCAATAAAACGAACAAAAAGTATAAACAAAAAATGCAACTTTCTGATTTACAACAAGTTGCATTTATAAAATGTGATCTCGATGGGACTGTAAAAGATCAGTCGGCACGTTTTCAGGGTTTCAAGGCTATTAATTTTTTATCTTGACCTTTCATCATCTTACCTAACATCCTACCTAAACACCAAACAAAAAAGGCTAACAAGTTGATAAACAACTAATTAGCCTTTACGTTTGCGGACTGGACGGGACTCGAACCCGCGACCTCCGCCGTGACAGGGCGGCATTCTAACCAACTGAACTACCAATCCATGCTCTATTTCTAAAGCGGGGCAAAGATAACCTCACTCGTTTCGGAACAACAAACTTTTCGCAATAATTTTTTAAAAATTATGTGAAACCGGTACAACGATCAAAATCCGTCGCTTCCGCTATACCTTTGCACTCCCATCCTGTCCGGAGAAAACAAAACGTGTACCAACGAAACGAAATAAAATACCACGGCAATGATCTTCATGGATTTTGAGAAGCCCCTCGAAGCGCTCTATGAGCAGCTGGAAAAACTGAAAGAAGTCGGAGAAAAAGGGGAAGTAGATGTGAGCGATATGTTGCGCGAACTGGAAAACAAGATCACAGTCAAGCGCAATGAAATTTTCTCCAAGCTGTCGGGCTGGCAAAAAGTGCAGCTGTCCCGGCATCCCGAACGGCCTTACACCTTGTATTATATTAATACGATGTGTCAGAAATTCGTAGAGCTCCACGGCGACCGCTATGCCGGCGACGACCACGCCATTGTAGGCGGACTGGCCAACCTCGACGGGCAAACGATTGTGGTCATCGGGCAGCAAAAAGGGGTGAACACCAAAATGCGCCAGTACCGCAACTTCGGCATGGCCAACCCCGAAGGCTACCGCAAGGCACTGCGCCTGATGAAAATGGCCGAACGGTTCGGTTTTCCGGTGGTGACGCTCATAGACACTCCCGGCGCTTTTCCCGGACTCGAAGCCGAGCAGCGCGGACAGGCGGAGGCTATTGCCCGCAACCTGTTTGAAATGGCCCAATTGAAGGTGCCTATCCTGTGCTATATTATCGGAGAAGGCGCTTCTGGCGGCGCGCTGGGCATCGGGCTGGGCGATAAGGTGTTTATGCTGGAGTACACCTGGTATTCGGTTATTTCACCGGAATCCTGCTCTTCCATCCTCTGGCACTCCTGGGATTATAAGGAAACGGCCGCCGAAGCGCTTAAACTGGATGCCGATAATATGTTGTCCTTCGGTCTGATCGACGGCATCCTGAAAGAACCGCTGGGTGGAAGCCACAATGCACCGGAGGAAATGTCGAATACCCTGAAAAACCATATCAAAACGGAATTAGCGAAAATTATCGATCAGGATCCGGAAGAGCGCATCACAGCCCGCATCAATAAATACAGCAACATGGGGCATTACCGCCGCCTGGAACCAACAGCCGCCGAGCCGCCATCCAAACGCAAAAAATCCTGAAACCATGCTGGAAAAAATTCGCAGCGCATTGTTTAAAAAGAATCTCCGCCGAACCCTGGCGGCAGAGCAGCGGACCCGCAAGAGTTATACCTTGGAAAGTGCCCGGACGGTTGGTGTTTTATTCGATGCAAGCCTGGAAAAATACAAAGCGGAAACCCTGGAATTTGCCCGAACCCTGGAAAAAAAAGGCAAAAAAGTACAGCTGCTCGGCTACGTAAAAACCAAACAAGCGCCTGTCGGTCTTTCCTTTGATTTTTTCTTTCAAAAAGAATTGGACTGGATCAGAACGCCGAAAAGTGAAAAAGCCCTGGCTTTTGCGAAAGAAAAATTTGATTTGCTGATCTGTCTGAATCCTGCCGATGAGGCGCCCCTGGCATGGCTGGCAACCCATTCCCAGGCAGCCATGAAAACCGGTTTTATTACAGGGTACCCAAACGACTTTGATATGATCCTCGAAATCCCTGCTGAAAAAGGCATCCGATACTTTACAGAGCAATTGCACCTCTATCTTGACAAAATTGTCCTCTCCACAAAATGAATCTGATCGAACGGCTCAGGGGTACCGGCGTTGCGCTGGTCACTCCTTTTAAAAACAACGGCGATATCGACTGGGAAGATTTGGAGCGCATCATCGAGCATGTGCTGACCGGAGGCGTCGAGTTTTTGGTCAGCCTGGGCACAACCGGCGAGTCGGTGACGATTTCGGAGGAAGAACAACGCCAGATCCTCGATTTCAC
>JALHMA010000383.1 GCA_022844265.1 Saprospiraceae bacterium
GTAAATACGGCGTTCATGGAAGCGCCACTGCCGTGGCTGGCGTCAAAGCCGCCACCTGTCGTGTTAGTGATAGTTACTTCGCTGACGACTAAATTACCGATGGAGTTTGTACCTATATTATCCATACCAAAATCGGAGCAATTCCCTACATTGAAGCCACGCAGGGTATTATTCATGGCCAGCGCCACGCCGTCGCCACCTGAATTGGTGATGACCGGCCGGATGCCGTTGATTGCGGGAAGCGGTTTGCTGTTGGCAGCCAGCGCGAACGGCAATACACCCGAAAGGTTGGCAGCGCCGGTATGGCCTTCGCCGAACAGGCGTTCGCCATCCTGCAGCACAATGCCGCCGGTATAGTCCGTGCCTGTTTGTTCAATATAAATGACGTCGCCCGCAGCAGCAGACCCGGCATTAAAATCAGCCAGCGTTTTAAACGGCGAAGTCAGTCGACCGTCGCTGGTGGCTGCTACCGATGCGTTGTCTATAAACCAGATTAGGTTGGAGACCGTAAACGTTACAGTTGCCATATCGGTAGCCGGCACCGGCGGCACACTGTTGCCGTCATTTAATGTATAGGTGTAGGTATCCGAGCCGGTAAATCCGGGAGCCGGCGTGTACATAAAACTGCCGTCCGAGGCAATCATGATCGAACCGCCGCCAGTTGTGGGGAAAGTTCCCGCCGTAGCGGTCAGCCCCGCCGGATTGTCATCGAAGTCATTAGCCAGCAGGCCGGAGGCAGCAGGGACATTTAACCCTACATTACCCGTACTGGCGTAGGCATCATTAATGGCTACGGGCGAGGTCCGAAAAGACAGCGGATCCAGTGTTGTTCTGGGATCGGGCACTACATTGAGTTTTACGTCGGTAGCCGGCGTACTCGGGTGCGTGTTTTGAATAGTCACCTTGTAGCGAATCTTGTCGCCCGGATCAGCTTTACCTGCGGCGCCGTTATCGGGAGGGACTATCTGATCGGTTTGGGTAGGGGTAGGGATCGTTTGCGCCTGCAAACCGTAGTTTCCGGTACAGAGTACGAGACCCAGCAATACGGCAATCAGTCGGGCACTTATCGTTGAAAGGGTAAAAAACTGTTTCATAGACCAAAGAGGGAAAGAGCAATAAAGAAGATGCTTGAATACCGGATAAATAAATGCAAAAAAAGCATAGCAAAAAAAGTGCCGCCCTTGGCAGGGAGACAAGTAGCTGCTAAAAAATGTCTTGAATAGGAGGAAGTGAAGACAACAGGGGACGGGCGCGATGCGCTGTTTGCCCTTAGTGTGTTACTAAGGCAAATTTCAGGAAATAAAGGCAGAATATGGCTTTTTCCTCCGAAACCCTTCAAAGAGGGTACGGCTGTAAAAAACTTATGCATGAGATTAAAGAGTTGTTTTCTGATAATTGGATGATCGGGGCAAAACAGAAATACAGTCAAAGGTAACAAATTCATCTATTGAGGCAAAGGTTAGGCGGAAAATATCTTAAAAAAAATGTAATATCAGATTGTTTGATGGTTGGGGAAGGTTTGATTGTTGAGATTGTTGAGAATGTTGATTGTTGAGAATGTTGATTGTTGAGATTGTTGAGGGTGGTAACTCAAGCCATACTTTACCACCCTCAACAATCTCAACGATCAACAATCTCAACAATCAACGATCTCAACAATCAAACCTTCCGACATTTTTTTTCTTAAAATGTTTCTTTCTCGTAGAGGCCCTATATATTTGCAGTCGGCGTCCGAAAACCTCCCCCCCCATTGCTCCGCCCATCCACTATTTCATCTTTTTCAATCAGATATTCTTTCCCATGAAAAGAAGGACATTTGTACAGTCCGGTGTAGCAAGCGCGCTCGGACTCGCTTTGCAACCCACTTTTTTACCGCTAAATACTACAGACAAACAAGATATTCATTCCTGGCTTCGCCAATTTTCCAAAAGTATTCAATCCAGGCATTTTTGGGCGCAGCGTATCGTATCAGGCCCCGATTTGCAAAAAATGAATGCGCTGAACCTGTATTTTGCACAGCGTTTTTTCCACCGGGAGAACAGTAGCGTTTACATGATAGATAACAGTGATATTTCGCATCTTTTTTACCCTGTTTACCTGCGTCACGCCCAGGCAGGTGTGTGCGATGTATTGTTGCCCGTTTTTATACGCCGGGCAGATCAGACGTGGGAGCATACCGGTACGTTCAACGGTTTCCAGCTGGAAGCACTGGCACAGACCGCTGCCCGTTTGAAAGAACAGACCGCAGCTATGGGAGCGTTGTTATTACCGGTAAGCCCTGGCAAGACAGAGGGCCCCGTATTTACCTATACAAGTGCGTTGGGGAGCGTTTCTATTTCTACGATCGTCCGGGAAGAAGCCACCACGACAGTTCGGGTTTTTCAGGGCAATAACCTGCTACTGGAAGATACTTTTATTTCGCGGCATTGCCTGAAAAGCAGTCGGGGGTAAAGAGCAACATAACAAATAGCAAAAATGCAACAAGTAGTTATCGGTTATTAGTTATTGGTTATCAGTGTTCATAATCAAGCATTTACAAAGAATCTAGCCAAAACTATTTTTGCACACCTGCTTAATAAAAATAACTACATAAAAACCTGGTATCGAGTAATTTCTATTATTTTCTCACCAAAAAAAGTGAAACAATTATGGCTGAACCTTTTTTATCAGAAATCAGAATTTTCAGTTTTAACTTCCCTCCGAAAGGCTGGGCATTTTGCAATGGTCAACTGCTGCCTATCAACCAGAACCAGGCGCTGTTTTCTCTGCTTGGAACTACATTTGGCGGCAACGGCCAGACAAACTTCGCCTTACCCAATTTGCAGGGCAAAGTCCCTATCCACGTTGGCAGCGGACACACCCTCGGTGAACAGGGCGGCGAACAGGCGCACACTTTGTCTATTGCCGAAATGCCGCAGCACACACACGTTCTGAATGGCAGTACCAATTCCTCCAGCCGCGCGACTACGCCGGTCAATAATTTTCCAACCGATGCATCGCCCAACCCGATTTACGGCCCTGCTGCCAACCTTGGCGCAATGAAAGCGGGGATGATCACCAATACCGGAGGAAGCCAGGCGCACCTGAATATGCAACCGTTCCTGACGCTCAACTTCTCCATTGCACTGCAGGGTATCTTCCCAAGCCCCAACTAAACCCGTCATTCATTCTTATTCATTCATGCAAACAAAGCGTACCGCTTTGTTAAAATACATACCAAATGGCACAACCTTATGTCGGAGAAATCCGAATGTTTGCCGGCAACTTTGCACCCGCCGGCTGGATGTTCTGTGAAGGACAATTATTACCGATTTCGGAAAATGAAACCCTTTTTCAGTTAATCGGAACCACTTACGGCGGCGACGGAGAGTCGACCTTCGCACTACCCGATTTGCGCGGACGCCTGCCTTTACACATGGGCAACAACTTTGTTCTGGCCGAAACAGGCGGCGCCGAAGAAATCACGCTAACCGTGTCTCAGATTCCCGCCCACTCCCACCCTGCGCTGGCATCTGCCAGCACTGGCACGACCGGCTCACCCTCCGGTGGCGTATATGCTACAGCTGTCGGATTCAACCCCTACGTCGATGGTGATACCAATGTCGCTATGAATGCTGGGATGATAGGCAGTGTAGGTGGAAGTCAGCCGCATACCAACTTCCAGCCCTATCTGTGCGTCGATTTCATCATTTCACTGTTCGGCATTTTCCCGTCGCCGACCTAATTGGAGCGCACAGACGAAAACTTTTTGAAAAAATTTAAACTAAACATTCAACATGGCAGATCCATTTGTTGCTGAAATAAGAATATTCCCGTTCAACTTCCCCCC
This sequence comes from Saprospiraceae bacterium, assembly GCA_022844265.1. GTDB lineage: Bacteria > Bacteroidota > Bacteroidia > Chitinophagales > Saprospiraceae > M3007. Next base: position 3,830 of record JALHMA010000383.1, read on the forward strand.
CAAGGGTTGGGCATGGTGCGACGGACAACTTTTGCCGCTTTCCCAGAATACGGCACTGTTTTCACTGCTGGGTACTACGTATGGCGGCAACGGCAAAAGTAATTTTGCACTTCCCGACCTCCAGGGCAGATCCCCAATGCATCCGGGACAAGGCCCGGGCCTTTCGCTGCATGACCTGGGTGAAACGGGCGGCTCGGAAACAGTTTCGTTGCTGGAGAGCGAAATTCCGGCCCACTCACATGGTGTAAGAACCGACAGTGTCAATACCGGGGAAGTGCTCAATCCGATCGGGATGCTACCCGCCAAAACCAGCAACCTTATCTACAGTGCCACTGCAGCACCAGCGGTGATGATGGCGCCCCAAGCATTAGCGCCCGCAGGCGGAGACCAACCGCACAACAACATGCAACCATACCTTACCCTTTATTTTTGCATCGCCCTGCAAGGTATTTTCCCGCCGCGCACCTGATCGAAAAAGGATATGGCCGATTTGACGGATACGATTTCATTGCGTACAGCAGCGCCCGAAGACCGGGCGCTGCTGCGCGATATATATGGGAGCAGTCGGACGGACGAGCTGGCCCGAACGGACTGGGACGCCGATCAAAAGGCGGCATTTATAGAACACCAGTTTGAAGCCCAGCATACCTACTATCAGCAGGTTTATCCCAATTCGGATTATACCGTCATTCTTTACAACGACGTGCCTGCGGGCAGGCTTTACGTCGAAAGGGAGCTCATTCCAGGCACAATCAGAATTGTTGATATTACTTTGCTGCCCGATTTCAGAAACAAAGGTATTGGCAGGTTCCTGATAACCGGATTACAGGAGGAAGCCGCCCAGTCCGGCAAAACGCTCAGCATTCATGTCGAACGTTTTAACAAAGCCCTCAGCCTTTATCAGCGGCTCGGATTTCAGATTATTAAAGAAACGCACGGCGTCTTTTACCTGATGGAATGGAAACCTTAAGTAGTTATTCGTTATTGGGTATTTGTGTTGATAATCAATTGTTTACAAATAATTTAACCGAAACGAATTTTGCTTGATTACTTATAAAAATTGAATACTCTTTATGCTAGATGAATTACATGCCTCCGACTTTACACCTTTGGAAGGTTCGGTGCTTCCCATCCGTTTCAACCCTCAGGTAACCCTGGATGCCCGGCTCATCGAAGTTTCGGAAGTAAAAGGTGAATCGCCACTGAGCCGCAATCCTTTTCACCTGGTGTTCCAGACCGAACAAAAAAACGAGTACTACCCGCAGGCTATTTATACGCTGATCCATCCGGAAAAAGGCGATATCGAACTTTTTATGGTTCCGCTGGGCGACGACGGGAAAGGCATGCGATACGAAATTGTGTTTTCATGACCGGAACCGGAAATTTTACTGTTTTCAATCCATAAGAATGCACGTCGACTACAGGTTTGCGTTGAAGCGCCTGACCAACAATCTGCTGAACAAGGATGCAACCCATCAGCAGATGCTGGATGCGGCTGAACATTTATATCAACTGCTGATAGCGGCCTCGCAGATGAGTCCGGACGAGTCGAAAAACAAATCCGACCTCTTTTTGCCGGAAGGGAAAGCAATCGCCCCAACCTGGGCTGCCATGTGTATTCGGGATTTTTATCGCACGCGTCAGTTTCTACTCGGCCTTATTGCATCTATCCGAAGTATTCAACCCCGATTTCCGGACCGGCCGATTCA
>JALHMA010000384.1 GCA_022844265.1 Saprospiraceae bacterium
CTGTATAACGACGAAGAAGACCTGAAAGGCGCTGTGCGGGCAGCAAGCGCTGCACACCTGGATATTATGGATGTGTATACGCCTTTCCCGGTACACGGATTGGATCCAATCCTGGGATTAAAAGAAAGCCGTCTGCACTACCTCGGGTTTATCTATGGTGCGATCGGCGCTATATTCGGGTTTATGACGATGACCTGGATTTTCACCCGCGACTGGCCGATTGTATTCGGCGGTAAGCCATACTGGTCCGTACCGGCGTTTATCCCGATCACCTTTGAATTGACGGTACTGTTCGCGGCATGGGGTATGACGATTACCTTTTATACCATCTGCGGCATGTGGCCGGGTGTAAAAGCAAATTCGCTCGACCATCGTATCACGGACGACAAATTTTGCCTCGCCTTTGATGTAACGGAATCTTCTGCGAGTGATGTAGACAACCTGAAAGGCTTTTTTGCCCAAAGTCAGGCTGCGGAGGTGAATGTGAAAACGATATGAGGTTGATGAAGGTTTATAAGGTTGATGAAGGTTGATATTCATCCACTCAAAAAATTATAAAATGGGGACCACATTAGAGTGGATGAACATCAACCTTCATCAACCTTATAAACCTTCATCAACCTTTAAGAAACAATATTTCAACGAATCAACAATAAGATAATCAATGAAATACGCAATTGGCGCTATTCTCGGAGTCGCTTTATTCGCCTGGCTTTTTTCCCTGTGTTCGCCACCGGGTAAAAACAAAACAGGACACGAATACATGCCGGATATGTATCACCAGGTGGCCTACGAAGCCAACCAGTACAGTGCATACTACTGGAACCACTGGGATGATAAAAGTGTGCGCACGAAGGCCGAATTGTCGCAACCGCGCGGTAATGTGGACGGAACGGTTGCACGTGGCATGACAAGTGTGTATTACACCGGGGCAGACGCCCTGGATGTGGTACGTGGAAAAAATGCTTCCAATGCTATCGCCGTACAACCCAACGGTCATGCGCCGTTTTACTACCAGAATACGGAAGAAGACCGCCTTGCCTGCGAACAACAGATGATCGGTAATCCGTTTCCCATCACACAGGATGGACTGGATCGCGCCAAACCCCTTTACAATGTTTACTGCGGCGTTTGCCACGGTGAAAAGGGCGACGGTCAAGGCTGGTTAGTCACCATGCCCGACAGCAAATACCCGGCGCAACCTAAAAACCTGATTGGCGACGACATGATCAGCGCCGGAAACGGCCGCTATTATTTCGGCATTGTATATGGCAAAAACGTAATGGGCGGCTATACCGACAAACTCTCCTTCGAAGAGCGCTGGCAGGTGATCCATTACGTCCGCTCTTTGCAGGCCAAATCAAAAAGTTTGGAGTACAGCGAAACCGCCAATACCCTGAGCAATATTGAACAACCGGCAAAGGGTACTGCATCCGGCCCGGCCCGGGCAGGCGCTGTTGTACAGTAAAAAAAAGTGGTGAAAATCAATGTGTTACAATAGTTCCTGTACAGATTGATTTTGTTGTAATACACAATGAATTTATGAAGCCCGAATACCAAACCTTATTTCAACATCAAACTTATCAGGCTCGGCCTGAATTTGCGATATGAATCTGACCAATACGCAATTCGTATTTGAAAGCAAGACCAAACTCATTCTGATCGGCGGAATGGTACTGGGCGCTTTGTGCCTTATCCTTACTGGCCTGAATGACGATGCATACCATACCCGGTTCTGGACCAATTTCCTGCACAACTCGGTGTATTTTACAGGCATCGCGTTCACATCCATGTTCTTCCTTTCGGCACAGATCACTGCTTTTGCCGGCTGGAATTCGTTGATGAAACGGGTGTGGGAGGCTATGAGCATGTTTATGTGGGTAGGTCTTATCCTTATGGCCATTTTGGTTATAGGCGTATGGGGGCATTTCCACCACCTGTACCACTGGAATACGCCGGGCATCACGGATCCGAACAACCCGATTTTTGATAAAATTATCGCCGGTAAAGCAGGTTTTCTGAATGCCGGCTGGTATACCCTCGGTACCCTGGGTTTCCTTGCCATCTGGTTTTTCTGGGCGTACAACCTCCGCAAGGCGTCGGTCGATCAGGATACCATGGAAACGGAGTCGTTAACTTACTACAAAAAACAGCGCAAATGGGCTGCTTCTTTCCTGCCATTGGGCGGTTTTTTGAGCACCGTATTTATATGGCAGTCGGTCATGTCCATTGATCCGCACTGGTACAGCACCATGTTTGCCTGGTACTCCATGATCTCGATGTGGCTGGGAAGTTTGTCGCTGACCATTATGATTATTATTTACCTGAAATCATTGGGATACCTGGAATATGTGACGCGCGAGCACTTGCACGACATCGGTAAATTTCTTTTCGGTATCTCAGTGTTCTGGACATACCTGTGGTTCGACCAGTTTATGTTGATCTGGTATGCCAACAACGGTGAAGAAACCATCTATTTCCGCGAACGTATGGTACATTATCCGGTTTTGTTCTGGGGCAACCTGGTACTCAACTTTGTAACGCCGTTCCTCATCCTGATGCGGAATGATACCAAACGCAAGTTCGGAACCATGTTTTTTGTGGCACTGATTGTTTTCTTCGGTCACTGGTGGGATTATTTCTACATGATCAAGCCGGGCGCCCGTATTGCGGCTACTGAAGCCAAAGAAATATCGGAAGGCACATTCGGCAAGCAGCACAAAGCTGCCCCGATGGAAGCCGCACCCGCTGAAGAAGCACATACTGCTACTGCCGGCGAACATGCTGCCGACACTACAGCACATGACGCAGCAGCACACGGAACGCCTGCAACGGCTCCGGCAGCAGCGGCGCAGGATGCTCCACATGGCGGCGATGCGGCTGCGCATGGCGATGAACACGGTGATGCGCATGGAGACGGCGTGAAACCATTCATGGCAGGATTTACACTGCCCGGGTTCCTGGAACTCGGCACCCTGATCGGTTTCCTGAGCCTTTACTTATTTTTCTTTTTTAATCAATTGTCCAAATCCTCCCTGGTGCCTTGGAAGGATCCGTATCTGGAAGAAAGTTTACACCATGATACCGGCACTTTGATTAGTACGGAAGTAGAAGAAAAACAAGGACATGACGATCATCATTGAATGTGATATCATCATGTAACAGCGCACAAGTGCTGTAACATGGGGTTATGGTCGGCTGGAGCAAGTTTTGTTCAAATATTTTCAATATTTAGAGCATTTCTATTCAACAGATCCGACGCTGAACCTGAAAACTAAACTTCATACCTTTGGGTTAAAGGAATAAAATTTTATCAATGACAGGGCTAATTATTCTTCTCTGCGTTCTCCTGATTACCATTGTTCTGGTTCAAATCGGGAAAGTAATGGAACTCACCGGACAGATCAAAGGTGAGTTGGAAGTAATGCGCGACAACAGCAAATGGAATGGCTGGTTATCGCTTGCATTCATGGTGATATTTCTGGTTGGCGTCATTCTTTCAGCCTGGGCATATCGCAATGAAATGTTGGGTTTCGGGCCGCACAAAGGCGCCTCTTTACACGGCGACTCACTGGACAGCCTTTTTGACTGGACTTTGTTTTTTACCGGGATCGTTTTTGTGGTTACACACATCATGTTGTTCTGGTATGCCTATAAATTCCGGTGGAAGGAAGGCCGTAAAGCAGCGTTTATTTCCCATGACAACCGCCTCGAAGTCGTCTGGACCATCGTTCCGGCTATTGTAATGACCTTTTTGGTGATTCGCGGCCTGGATACCTGGAACACTGTGATGGCGGATGTCAATCCCGATGAAGATTATATGGAGATTGAAGCAACCGGTCAACAGTTCAACTGGATGATTCGTTACCCTGGCCCTGATGGCAAGTTGGGTACGCGTAATTACAAATTGACCACTGCAAATAATCCATTGGGGATGGATTTTAACGACCCAAAAGGATGGGACGATGTGATGCCGGGCCAGGAATTGTACTTGCCTGTAGGTAAAAAAGTGCGCGTTCGGATTACTGCCAAAGACGTACTCCACAGTTTTTTCTTACCCCATTTCCGGGTAAAAATGGATGCGGTGCCCGGTATGCCGACTTATTTTGTATTCACCCCTGTTAAAACGACCGCGGAATATCGCAATGAGTTGCGCAAATACGAGGAATACAATACTCCTGCCGACCCGCTCGATCCAACCGGTCCGAAACGCTGGGAAAAATTTGAATACGAACTGGCTTGCTCCGAATTGTGCGGCAAAGGCCACTATTCCATGAAACGGATTTTCCGTGTTGTGACGCAGGAAGAGTACAATGCCTGGTACAAAACACAGGAATCGTTCTACCTGACGCAGGTTCGCGACAAAGACGAAGACCCTAACAAAGGAAAAGTGCTGGATATCGAAGTGGGTACGCGTGCCAAAGCATTCAGTGAGAGTATGAAAGCAGCGGTTGAATCGACCGATATTGCAGCGAAGACCCTGCCGCTCCAACACGTCGGGTTTGAAACAGGTTCTGCTGCTTTGACTGCCGACAGCCGTTACGAATTGGACAATCTGGTGACCGCTATGACGGCCTATCCTTCTTTAGTGATTGAAGTGGCGGGCCATACCGATAATGTAGGTGACCCGGCATCGAACCTGACGCTGTCTGCACAACGCGCTTCGGCTGTTGTCAAATACCTGACAGACCGCGGCATCGCGGCGAGTCGCCTCCGGTCGAGGGGTTATGGCGACACCCAACCCCTGGCTGAAAACGACACCGATGAAAATCGTGCTAAAAACCGTAGGACGGAATTCACTATTTTGAGTTCTATTTGAGCAGGTTTGAAGGTTTGACCCTCCTTCGCCTTACCTCCTTCGCCTATGGGCTATGGCGGTTAAAAAGGCTTCGGCGGGTAAAGGTTTGATAGTTTGAATTGCCCTTTTGATTAAAAAACACCTGACCCAATAAAGGTTTTACAATACAAAACAATTTTAAAACTCCTGGATATGGCACAAGATATTACCGCCGTTGAGACACTGGAAGAGAAGTTCACCCAAGAGTTGGGTTATGACGATCATTTCCACGAACACCACCACGGCGATAAGTTTCAGTCAAATTTTTTGACGCATTATATTTTTAGCACCGATCACAAGATGATCGCCCGTCAGTTCCTGATTACAGGTATCTTCTGGGCTTTTATGGGCGCTGCGATGTCGATCGTTTTCCGCCTGCAACTGGGTTTCCCGGAAGCAGATATGGCGTGGTTGCGCCCAATTCTGGGTAAATGGATTCAGGTGAATGATGCCGGAATCGGCAAACTCGACCCCGAATTCTATTATGCCCTGGTGACCATGCACGGCACTATTCTGGTGTTTTTCGTATTGACGGCAGGCTTGAGCGGTACGTTTTCGAACCTGCTCATTCCATTGCAGATCGGCGCCCGCGACATGGCTTCTCCGCTGCTGAATGCCTTCTCTTACTGGGCGTTTTTCCTCGCCGGTGTGGTGATGTTTTTGTCGCTCTTTCTCAGTACCGGGCC
>JALHMA010000385.1 GCA_022844265.1 Saprospiraceae bacterium
ACCATCCTGAGTTTTGTTTTTCATTATATCCAGGCCGATCTGGTTACCCGCACCACCTTGTTTTCTTTCCGCTGGATCGTTGTGTTGCTGTTGTTTTACACCACTTTTTCCACGATTTATCGCTACGGTTCCTCCACGCGGCGCAGGATTTCGTTTTACAATCCAGGCGCGATGCTGGCTACCCTGCTTTCCGTTATCAGTTCCTGGGGCTTTTCATTTTACGTGGATAATTTTGGCAACTTCAACAAAATTTACGGCTCCATCGGTACCCTGATCGTGCTTATGATCTGGATACAACTCAACTGCATGATTTTGCTCATCGGATTTGAACTCAATGCGGGTATAGCAGTGCTCCGGGATGAACGGCTGCTGCAACAGGCGGAGACGCATATTAAATAGTTATCAGTTATTGGTTATCAGTTATTAGTGGTGTTTCAGGCTTGGCGACGTTGGGGTGGTGTCAAAAGGCCCAGAGGGCCTATATCTTTGTAGTATTGCCAAAGCAAATTTCATCCGGCCCATCGGGCCGGTATCTTTATCGAATAAATACCGACCCGATGGGCCGGGTACCAAATTTAATCCGTCAGTGCTACAAAGATATAGGCCCTCTGGGCCTTTTGACACAACCCCAACGTCGCCTCGGCTTCGCCCCTTGCCCTTTACTTTTTCCTGTTCCAGTAAAAATAAAACGGCACACCCGACAACATCAGCACAATACCGAGAGCGGCCTCGCGGGGATGGTTCATGCAGGTGATGACAATCAGCGCAATACAGAACAGCACGAACAAGCCCGGCACGATAGGGTAGCCCCACACTTTATAAGGTCGCTCGGCATCCGGTTCGCGGCGGCGCATGATGAAGACGCCGAACGCCGTAGCGCCGTAAAAAAAGAACGCCGCAAAAATCAGCATATCCGTCAACTGGTCGAAACTGCCCGATAACACCAGCAAACAGGCCCAGAGCCCCTGCATCCACAGCGCCGGATTGGGCGTGTGGTAGGTCGGGTGGATTTCCGCCGCCCGTGGGAAAAACAGTTTGTCTTTGGCCATCGCGTAATACACCCGCGGCGGCATCAGGATGGTGCTGTTGGTACAACCCAGCGTGGTAATCAGGATAATAATGGAAATCAGGGTAGCGCCCACACCGCCGGCAAAATGCCGCACCACGGCGACCGCTGCGATTTCATTTTTAGCATTGTGTACGTCCACCAACTGGTCAACCGGCAACACATACAGGTAGGTAAAATTGACAAGCAGGTAGGCCCCGATAATAACCATCATGCCGCTGAACAAGGCCAACGGCAGGTTGCGGTTGGGGTTTTTGATTTCACCGCCGATAAATCCGAGCGTATTCCAGCCTTCATAGGCCCAGAAAGCCGCCAGCAATGCCGCAAACATGGCTTTAATCATGGTAAAATCCGTCCAGTCGCGGGGCACATAATTGATCGACGGCGTTCTGAAATTGGCAAAACTGCCTCCTCCCCACACCAAACCGGAAATGACAATCAGCAACAGTCCGACGATCACCAGGCGGGTGATCCAGGTGCTCAGCGCCGCCGCGCCCTTTAATCCGCGCGAATTCACGAACGTCAGGGCCAGGATCAGCGCGATGGTCAGCCCTTTCACCCCCGCATTTTCAAAAGGCTGAAACACCAGAAACTTGATGCTTTCGATGGATTCCGGCAAATGCGGCAGCGGAAACATGGCGTTGAAAGACTGCGAAAAAACATAGGCAATGGAAGCGACCGCCGCTGTTTTGATGACGGCAAATGTGCTCCATCCCCATAAAAAGGCCATAAAACGGCCATAAATCCGCCGGAAATACACGTATTCCCCGCCGGAATCGGCCATCATACCGGCTATCTCCGCATTGCTCAAAGCGCCGCAGAGGCTGATGACGCCCGCCAGCGCCCAGGCCCACAACACCAGCGATGGGTCCATCAAATCCGCCGACATGGGCGCTACTTTTTTGTACACGCCCGACCCGATGACAGAACTGACCACGAGGATGGTGGCGGCTGACAGCGACAGGCTTCTGATGAGTTGACCTTGTTGTTTTTCCATGATGAGGCAAACGTAGGAAAGATTTCGAGTTTGTGCGCATATTTGTTGCCGTAAAACTATCCGTATGTTGCGCACCATCCTTTTTCTGATTGCTACGTTGATCACCCTGCCCGTTGTGGCTATGTATACCGACCAGTCGCTCGAACCAGAACACTGGGCTGCCCTTAAAAACCTGTTCAGGGCCATGGTGGTCGTGGCGCTTACCTGTTTCGCCGTCAGCGAACTTACCCGCAACTATAGCCAGGTCGACAAACTCTGGAGCCTGCTGCCCATCGGCTACACCTGGTACGTGGCCTTACAAGCCGGGTTCGACGGCCGCACCGTTCTGATGGCCTTACTCGTCACGCTTTGGGGCGCGCGCCTGACCTATAATTTCAGCCGGCGCGGCGGCTACCACTGGATCCCCTGGCGCGGCGTGGAAGACTACCGCTGGGCCGAACTGCGCCGCCGGCAACCCGCACTCAACAGCCGGCCGGTATGGATGGCTTTCAACCTGTTTTTTATTTCCCTGTACCAGAATACGCTGATCCTTCTGTTCACCCTGCCCATCATCGTGGCCTGGCAGGGACAAAGCAGTCCCCTGAACGCGCTCGACATCCTGGCGGCCGTGCTCATGACCGGTTTTATCCTGCTCGAAACATGGGCCGACCAGCAGCAGTGGAATTTCCAGCAGGAAAAACACCGTCGCCAGCGGGCCGGCGAACCCCTTGACGGAAAGTATGCCCGCGGCTTCTGCTCCACGGGGCTTTGGGGACGTGTGCGGCACCCTAACTATGCTGCGGAACAAGCCATCTGGATTAGTTTTTACCTGTTCAGCGTAGCCGCCACGGGCCGCGTGCTCAACTGGTCGCTGGCCGGCGGTATTCTGCTTCTGCTGCTTTTTCTGGGCAGTTCGGATTTCAGTGAGAAGATTTCGGCAGAGAAATATCCGGGATATGCGGCGTATCAGGAACTGGTGCCGCGGTTTTGGCGGAAGTTGTGGTGATTGCGCCTCATTTGGAACACCTGTCGAGGCGAAAAGCCTGGCGATCTAAAGAGGCTACTCACACCTTCAACAAATCCACCAACGCTTCATGTATAAACAAGGTTTCCTTCCATACTTGTAGCCTGCGCAGCATACCTGTTGCGACCAACTCGTTTAAATATCGGGAAGCAGTAGGTCTGGTCACAGCCAGTTGATCAACGATAGTTTCAATCCGGCAATATGGCTGTACAAAAAGCAATTCCACCAATTCCTTGCTGTATACCTTGGGCTTTTCCTTTTTTATTTTTTCTAATGTATACTCAAATAAGTTATTGATTTTGTGTATTTTAAAAACAGTTTCTTTAGCAGTTTGCTCCACTCCTTTTACTATAAACAACACCCACTCCTCCCAATTATCTTTCGTTCTTACTTCTTGCAGGAGCCGGTAATAATCCGTTTTGCTGTCGATAATATATTTGCTGTGATACAAGATGGGTTGGTCCAGACATCCTTTCAATATGAGAAAAAGTACATTTAGAATACGTCCTGTACGGCCATTTCCATCATAAAACGGGTGAATACTTTCAAATTGATAATGCTGCACTGCCAACTTGATATAGGGAGAAATATCGTCTTCATTGTGTAGGTACTGCTCCAGGTTTTGCATCAGCGCCAGAATTGTCTCATATTGATCAGGAGGCGTGTAAATTGTGGCGCCCGTCGCGGCATTTTTTAACGCAGTGCCCGGCAGCCGGCGAATGCCGGCACTATTCTCTTCCAGCACCTGCTGGATTTGGACGATAGCATTGGTGTTTATAAATCCGCGCGACGTCAGGGAACGAAAACCGGTCAACAAGGCTTCCCGATACCGAAGCACCTCTTTGGTTGCGGCATCGTTTGGTAGATTTCTAAGCGTGAGTGCCTGGTATAATTTGTCCTGGGTTGTTATGATATTTTCAATTTCAGAACTTGCGGAGGCTTCCCGAAGAATTAATGCATTAAGCAATATGTTGGGATTGGGTAGCGTACGAGCCAAACCTTTGAGTTCTCCCATGGCTGCGGCGGCTTTACTCACCTGTCGCAACACAGCGATTGTTTCTACCTTATTCCTGTCTGGAGGAAGAAAGGGCAGCGCATTGTAAGGCGTTTCGCTTGGTATCATGTGTCAAAGATACACCCCTTTGCGATTATCATGTAAAAAATAGGTTATTTTTTTTACATGATAATCGTATCATGTAAACTTTTTTTACATGAGCAGCGCGTCAGACAGGATTTCGACCTGTCGCCAAGGTATTACGGAATGTCGCTTTCTCTTTAATGTATACTTCAAGGGGCTGACTTGTAGCAAATGGCCTCTGGTTGGCAGCACGAAAATATCCTGCTGTACGTTTGCGGCAGGTCGAAAAAGACACTGCCGCGGCGTTGGGCTTGGGTTTAAAGAAGAAAGTTGGAGCACCTGCCGAGGCGGAAAACTGTATGAAAACAAACACTATGAGAGGCGTTGTAAACGAGAGTTTACAGCGTCTTTTTGAACGTGGTAGAAAGGCTTTAATCCAATCGAAACCTTAATGGAAGCGTATACCCTACCTTGACCGGACGGTCGTCATCTATCAAACCAGGCTGCCAGCGCGGCATCTCCGACACTAAACGTACTGCTTCCTCGTCGCAGCCGCCACCAATGCCTTTCACTACCTGCACATCGCTCACGGAACCGTCTTTATTGAGGACAAAAGTCAGGACTACCCTGCCCTGAATGTTTTTCTTGCGGGCTTTAAGTGGATACTGCAGATTGGTAGAGATGTAATTGAATAAGGCTTGTTCGCCGCCCGGATACTGCGGCGCTTGCTGAAAACGGGTGAACGGTCGCGGTGACCCATCTTCCTGAAAACACTCGCCACTTACAAACGTGCCTTTTTCGTATCGCTCTATACGTTTCAACTGACTACCGGGATAATAAGAGCGGAATTCTCCATGCGATTTGCCATCTTCGTAAGACTCGGTATACCATAGTACGCCATCAGCACGGTAGGTTTTGTGAATGCCTTCTTCTTGCCTTTTTGTTTTTTTGTAAACAGAATAAGCCCCTTCTGAATAAAGCGTGTTTATCGGGCGGTATTCTTTGATATACGTCCAGCCATTGGGGAGATTGGTGATCTCGTGGCGGTAAGTCGCCCCTGCTGAATCAGTTGGCTCGCCAATTTTCGTGTAGTAAAGGTTATGCTGGCCGAAAAGTGGCAGTGAGAGAAAGAGAGTGTACAGAACAAAATACGGTTGCATGGATCGGAATGCGGGTTATCATCACATTTATGAAATGCGTTAGGTTCTGCAAAGGTAGACTAGAATCCGCACAGAAATAAATTCAGATTTTCCGATTTCCTGCTGTACGGTTGCGGCAGGTCGAAAAAGACACTGCCGCGGCGCTGGGCGCGGGTTTAAAGGGAAAGTTGGAACACCTGCCGAGGCGAAAAGA
>JALHMA010000386.1 GCA_022844265.1 Saprospiraceae bacterium
CTTTTTCTCTGGACAGTTTGGCAAACTTTTGCCTGAAACTTTCCAGGTTCGTGCCTTTGCGCAGCAGAAAATAGGTCTGGAAATTATTGTTGCTTCCCCAGAAAGGCGGGTCGCCTTTGATTTCTTCGTTGCCGTTCATGGACAGCAACAGATCTGCCCGGAAATGTGAATTGACCGGCATATCCTCGTACACGGCGGTTACCTGCCAGCGTTCCTTGTTTTCTAATAACAGTGTCTGGCCGATGGCCATTTGCGGCGCGGAAAAATACCGCTCGGCACGGCTGCGGGAGATCGCCATCGTATTGGGCTGCGTCAGGCAACGCATGGGGTCTCCCTGAATCATTTTCAGCGGGAAAATTTCAAAAAAGGTACTGTCCACCCGCAGCACATCCTCTTCCCGGATATTTTGCTGGGAAGCGCCGTCGCGTTTCACCAAAAAATGCCCGTTTTGCCGGAACCGGCACCAGGACTGGATTTCGGGCAGCAAGGCTCCGGCCTCCGGCGCCATAACAGAACCCGCTACCGCCAGTTCGAAGTGGTGGCCGCCGAAGTTAATGTCGGCTACAGGGCGAACAATGCGTTCCGCGTTGGGATTCCAGCGGTCATAACTCACTTCGTGCGTCACATACAACACAATCAGCAGGCAGGCGGCAATGCCAATAGCCAGACCGGCAATATTGAGGCCGGAATACAAGCTGTTTTTGCGCAGGTTTCGGAGGGCGAGGGTGAGGTAGTTGCTAAGCATATCGGTTATCAGTTATTCGTTATCAGTTGCCTATTATCCATGTATAGGCCAAATGAGCAGCCACTTTCATAAAATACTGATAGTGAATATTTTAGGTAATTTTTTTTCAAAAAAAATGTCCGAACCTGAACAAAGTGTGTTCGGATTCGGACAGTAAAATAGAGGTGATCGGTGAGAGACGTCCCTTTTGGCGACGCTCACCGATCACTTCTCAGGTCTCTTTCCCACCACTGCCTCCACAGCCCCTTCACCACCACCAGCCCAGCCAGCGGAATGGCAGCCGTCGGCATGGCCTGTGGCCAGAATTTCCAGAAAATAAGCGCCAGAGCGGCGAGAATGGCCATGACAGTAAAGTAATGGCGCAGTTGTTCCGTGGCCCGGAGCCGCCAGAACACCAGCAGGTGCGTCGGCATGGCCCACATCAGGTTGTAATTGAATTTGGTAGCGGAGTGGTCGGTCGCAAACCACAGCAGCGCCATGATGAGGCCCGCCAGGCCCAGAACGAACCAGAAAATCGTATCAAAAACGTGTTCGGTGCGCGGATTGGCCATACTCAGCAGACCGAGCAGCGCCACAAAACAGGTCACAAACAGCGGACGTTCAAAAAAGCCCGGTTTCCACTCCGATGCTGGGAAAGGTTGTTGCGGGGTAAATATTTCTCTGCCGACCAGTGGGGCGCCGTTGGGCAATTTGGCCGCTCCAAACATATCATGCACATAATCGGGCAAAAACATAAAGTCTTCCGGCGCGGCGCGGCGGTCGGCGGGCGTGCCCAGCACGAGGTCGATTCCGAATTCCGTCCAGGGCAGCGTGGTCAGATATTGGTGCAGCAAATCGCGCATGGTGAGGCCCAGGGGCAGTTGCGTACTGTCAAAAGCAATCTGGTGAAACAGCGATTCCTTCACGATGTCGCGGATGCGGGTGGCGCAGTTGTCGTAAAAAAAGTCGTACTTGTAGTAGCGGTTTTCTTCCTTCGCATTTTCCTGCAACAGCGAAAAAAGCCGCTGTTTTTGCACCGTATCCAGTTGCAGCCATTGTTCCTTCATGGCCCGGCGCTCGGACAGGTTGCCGTATTCAAAACTCCGGTAAGGTTCCAGATCGAGGAAATACAACAGTTTTCCCCGGCAGAATTTGAGCAAAAAATTAGGTTGCTCAAAGTCGAAGGTGCCGTAGTTGTAGCAGCGATCCAGCCTTTGCTGCGGGTCGTACACCCGAATAGCGCTGTGTCCGAACGTACTGTACACATATTCGCCCGGCGCCACGGTCATCAGGCTGATGCGGGCATCCGGGGACAATTGACTGGCCGGCGTTTGGGCCGATAGTACACCGAACAAAAAAAGGAAGGGCAACAGGCAGGCATGCTTCATGGTATAAGAAGATTTATGGCTGCGAAGATGAAGCATTCCGGGAATATCACAAAATGAGGAATGAGGAATGAGGAATGAGGGATGAGCATTTGAGCAGGTCTGAAGACTTCGGTATGCATACAATTCTAACAATTACAGGCCTGAAAAACAAAGCCAAAACCATCCAGGCAGCCAGACGGGATCCACTCACAACTCACTATTCACAACTCACAACTCACGGTTCAAATACAAACAGGGCCGCTTCGTATCCTTCAGCAATTCTGCCCAGCCGATGCCCCGCTCCAATGACGGCAGCGGGGTAAGTACCCGCCATCCGCAGTGCTTCATCGAGCGGGATGCCCGCGTATTGCACGGCATTTTGCACCGCCTGCCACATGGTGAGAGAAGAGCCGGCTAATGTACCAGTTTCGTCGATGTAACGGTCGCCGGCGAAACGGAAACGATAATCGCCGATGAGGCTTTCCGTCACCGCATCCGAAATGAGGAACAGTTTTTCACCCAGCAATTCCTTGCTGATTTTCAAACAGTTATAATCGCAATGGATTCCGTCCGCGATAATGCTCGCCCAGGGTTTGTGCAGATAGGTAGCGCCCACCAATCCAGGCGCCCGGCTCTGCATTTGGCTCATGGCATTAAACAGGTGCGTCACCCTGCCGATACCCTTTTCAAAACCGCGCATGGCCTCGTCGAACGTGGCGTTGGAATGACCCGCGGAAAGCAGGATATCGCTTTGCAGCAGCAGGTCGAGTGATGCGTCGTCGAATTGCTCCGGTGCGATGGTCATGTAGCGCACCACGCCTTTTCCGCGCTCGATGAGTTCGGCTACTTCAGCAGGATTGGGTGTTCGGATATGTTGCAAGGGGTGCGCGCCCCTTTTTTCGGGGTTAAAATACGGCCCTTCAAGGTGAAGCCCCAGCAAACCCTTGCCGCCGGACTGCATGTACGCGCGGCAGGAATCAATAGCCTGCCACATCGTTTCCAGCGGCGAACAGGAAAGGGTGATTTGAAAATATGCTGCGCCGCCGGCCTGTATGGTTTCATACGTTTTTTGAATGGTTTCTACGGTCGGTTCGTTGTTGAACAGTTTTCCCTGGCCGCCGTACACCTGCAGGTCGATCAATGCCGGCGCTATCGAGCGGCCTTGCAGGTCGATCACCCCGACTCCATCCGGCGCATCTGCTGTGCTGACAGAAGTGACCATCCCGTTTTCAACGGTTACATGCGCCCGTTTGAGCACTTTGGCGCCGGTGAAGACGCGGGCGTTGGTGTAGGTAGTTTTCATGGGGGGAAGATACGAGTTATGAGTTATGAGTTATGAGTTATGAGTTATGAGTTATTGGTGTTTCAGGCTGGAAGGGGTAAGAATGCATACTTCATTTTCCCCTTCCAGCCTGAAACACCAATAACTCATAACTCATAACTCATAACTTATAACTCATTCCTCATTCCTGAATTTGCTCCATCACATGCCGCAGCCGAACCCTTGCCCTGCTCAACCGGCTTTTGATATTGCTGGATGTCCAGCCGGTCATTTGGCCGATCTCTTCCACGCTGTGTTCATGGAGGTAAAACAATTCGAGGGCAACGGCATCCTGCTGATTCAACTGGCGGATAGCGTCCTGCAACTGGCTGTACGTTTCCTGTTTTTCAAAGCTGGTTGTAAAATCCGAATAGACGTCCACGGCCTTTACCGGCGCATCTTCCAGGGCCTGCCAGGACATGTAACGTTTGATCCGCAGGCGATTAACGGCCAGGGAAACGGCTATTTTATACAGCCAGGTGCTGAATTTACTCCTGCCCTGGAAGTCGGGCAGGGCGCGGAAAGCGCGTAAAAAAGTATCCTGCATCACTTCTTTTACCGCTTCGGGGTCGGACAAATAGCGGCTTAATACCGATTGAACCAACCTTTCGTAGCGCCGAACTAAAACGGTATATGCCTGCTGATGATTCATGGCGATCAGGGTGATCAGTTTTTCATCACTCAACTGGGTATAGGAAGAATTGCTTGCTGCGTACATCTTATTTTCACTTTTGTTTTTGAATGAAACAAAGGTGGCCCCCGAAGTCGCAGGTTGAAAAGTAAAAGGTGCTGAATTGCCTTTTCGGCTGGATGAATTGACTGAAACGAGTTATGAGGGATGAGTTATGAATGATGAGTTATGAGGGATGAGTTATGAGTTATGAATGATGAGTTATGAGTTATGAGTTATGAGTTATGAGTTATGAGTTATGAGTTATGAGTTATTGGAGTTTCAGGCTGGAATGGGGAAATGAAAAATGCATTCTTTCTCATTCCAGCCTGAAACTCCAATAACTCATAACTCATAACTCATAACTCATAACTCTTCTCGGGAACTTTTGCTGCAACAGGGCAGTTTAACCCGGCGTACATAAAACAATGATACCCTGTTTGGTGTAAAAGCAGAAGGGTTCGATTCCCTTTCAGGGTACGAGAAGATGCGGGGCAGCCCCCAAAAAACCTTCTGAAAAGAAGTTTGGCTGTTCCCGCATTGAATGGCGAGTGTGGCGTAAAGGCAGCGTTACAGTCTTCCAAACTGAAGGTGTTGGTTCGATTCCAACTACTCGCACACAGTAATTTTTTAGAGGTGAGAGGTGAGACGTGAGAGGTGAGAGCGTACATATTCTCTTAAGCAACAATGTTTTTAAGCGTTCCAATGGCATCAATCGTGATAAAGATTTCGTCGCCGCTTTGCAAGGTAAACGGGAAATCCGGTACGATGCAAGTGCCGGTCATCAGGAATACCCCTTTGGGAAAGCTCAGTTCCCTCGTTAAATAGTCGACCAGTTCCGTATGGGAACGTTTCATTTGGGAAATCAGGGTGTCGCCACTGAAAACCACTTCGTTATTTCTATAAATTTCAAAGCTGATTTTTGTATCCGGCGAAATCGGCTGTTCCGGCACGTACAGGCAGGGCCCCAATCCGGCGCAATGGTTATACACCTTCGCCTGCGGCAGATACAGCGGATTTTCACCTTCAATGCTGCGCGAACTCATGTCGTTGCCGATCGTATAGGCTGCAATTTTGCCGGAGGAGGTAATAAACAAAGTCAATTCCGGCTCCGGTACATCCCAGGTAGAGTCTTTGCGAATGCGCACATAGCCGCCATCGCCCACCGCCCGGATTGCTGTGCCTTTAAAAAACAGTTCCGGCCGCTCGGCTTCATACACTTTGTCGTAAAAGGTGTCGCCGCCGGATACTTTGGATTCTTCCATCCGGGCTACTTTGCTGCGCAGGTAGGTGACGCCGGCTGCCCAGATTTCCTGGTTTTCCACCGGCGCAAGGATTGTTTGCGTTTGAAGCCATTCCAGATCGCCGACGGGCTTCCGGGCGGCTATATCGTTTTTCATCTG
>JALHMA010000387.1 GCA_022844265.1 Saprospiraceae bacterium
TATGTCGCCATTACCCGCGCCAAGGAGTTTCTCACCATTTCGTTTGCCCAAAACCGCTACCGTTTCGGGCAGATCAGGGTGAGCGAGCCATCGCGTTTTCTGGAAGAAATCGGTACCGAACACTTTGAATTTCTGGGCGGTATCGGCAATGCCCGCGCACAAGCGCCCGGCTACGACCCTACCCCGGCCCGCGCGAGCATCAGCGGCAATTTTACCAGTCCGCGCCTGCGCGCCGCCGCCAAAAGCACAGCGCCCATGCAGGCGCCCGCCGATTTTAAAGTGTCGCCGCCGGAAGATATTGTGCCCGGCGTAACGGTGCTGCACCTGAAATTCGGAGAAGGGAAAGTCAGTAACGTGGAAGGCCCCAAAGACAACAAGGTGGCCACGATCCAATTCAAAAACGACGAGATGTCGGAGCGGCGGATTGTGTTGAAATTCGCCAAACTGCAAGTGATGTTGTGAGTAGTGAATAGTGAGTAGTGAGTGGCCTCTCGTTAGGGGAATGTTGAGAACATTCTTCAAACGAGAGGCCACTCACTACTCACTATTCACTACTCACTTCAGCAGTTTGAGCAAATACTCCCCATATCCACTTTTCAAATACTTGTTCCCCAGCCGTTCCAGGCCTTCATCGTCGATGAAACCCATATCCCAGGCAATTTCTTCGATACAGCCGATTTTCAGGCCCTGGCGGTCTTCGATGGTTTCGATAAACTGGCCGGCCTGCATCAGGCTTTTATGGGTACCCGTGTCGAGCCAGGCATAGCCGCGACTCATCACGCGCACCTGCAACTGCCCCAGCGACAGGTAAATCTTGTTGATGTCCGTGATTTCGTATTCGCCGCGCGGACTGGGTTTCAGGTTGCGGGCGATGTCGACCACCGAATTATCGTAAAAATACAGGCCCGGCACGGCATAATGGCTCTTCGGGCGGACCGGTTTCTCCTCGATGCTGATCGCTTTAAAATTTCCATCAAATTCCACCACGCCGTAACGCTCCGGGTCGGCCACCTGGTAAGCGAAAATAATGCCCCCTTCCGGATTGGAACAGGAGCGCAACATTTCACCCAGTCCGGCGCCGTAGAAAATATTATCACCCAGGATCAGCGACGCGGCATCATTGCCGATAAAAGGCGCGCCCAGTACGAAAGCCTGCGCCAGGCCATTCGGGTTGGGCTGCTCGACATAAGAGAAGTTCATGCCCAACGCCTGCCCGTCTCCAAACAATTGCTGAAATTTGGGTAAGTCATAAGGCGTGGAAATAATGAGGACATCCCGGATACCCGCCAGCATGAGGGTGGACAGCGGGTAATAAATCATCGGCTTGTCGTATACCGGCATGAGTTGTTTACTCACAGCCAGGGTCAGTGGATAGAGCCGGGTGCCGAGCCCGCCGGCGAGAATGATACCTTTCATTATTTGTAGTTATTGGTTATTAGTTATTGGTTATTTGTGTTGATAATCAAGCATTTGTAAAGAATTTAAACGAAATTTTACCCAGATTAAAGTGGATTTGAACAAGAAGGAGTCTTAATTCTTTGATTACCAATGTTTTCTCAACTTTTACCCACCGAAGCCTTTTTTAGGCGAAGGAGGGTTTTCAACATTCTCAACCACTCAACTTTCAGTATAACGCATTGACTAACATTGCTTTTTGCCCTTTGCAATTTTGCCCTTTGCCTTGGCATTTTGCCCGGGCATAAAGGTCGGGCGCCTGTTTGGCAGTGCAAAAAACGCACCTTCCGAGCGCATGGCGCATTCTTTGCAGAAAAAACGAATAAATTTTAGATTTTTGTAGCGATTTGTTCCCCCCGCAAAGTGATTTTTAGAACGCTCAAAAAAACAACTTATGCTTTTGACTAACCCCCGCGCTTTAGCCGGGGGAATCGAAAAAATAAAACCTAACAGGGTTTTAACCCCAGATCACTCATTTTGGGTTAAAACCCATCTGTGTTTGTCACATTCATTTCCCCCGGCTAAAGCACGGGGGTTAGTCAAATCGTGAACTTGTTTTTTAAGCGTTACTAAGTGAAAGATAAGCACAAACGCCTGAAAGTCAAACCATCAAACCTTTCAAACCATCAAACCACCCAAACAATCAACCCTTACTACAACTGCTTTGATTGCCTTTTTTAAATCTCTCCACCATGCCATTGACAACAGAAGATTTTATCCGGGAAGCAACGCCCTCCCTCGAAAAACTCCGCGCCCGTTTCGGCAACACCCCTCCCAAAGTTTCCGATATTGTAGACGCCCAGGGACACCAGTATGTCAATCTTGTTCAGGAAGGCGGCGGCGTGCTGGGGGTCGCTTTAGTCGGATATACCTATGTGTTAGAACAAATGGGTATTCGTTTTATGAAAATGGCCGGCACCAGCGCCGGCGCCATCAACACGATGCTGATGACCTGTCTGGGCAACAAGGAAGACGCCAAATCCCTGGCAGTACTGGAAGAAATCAACAAAAAACCTTTTTTCGACTTTGTAGACGGCAATACCACCGCCCGGAATATGATCCGGCGCTTTATCACCTCGAAAAGTTACATGAAACGCCTGCTATGGACGATCGGAATTACCATCGGCGTCTTCGTTGTCGCTTTCCCGCTTTTTACCTATGCCTGGGGAAGCGGCGGCAGGGCCTGGTTCTTTTGGAGTGCCCTGATACTTACAGGGGCTTCGTTCAGCGGAATTGTTTACATGGTCTGGTGGATAATCAGCAACCGCCGGAAATTTTATAAAGCCGAATTCGGCATCAATCCGGGCAAACAATTTGAAGACTGGGTATCCGGCATCCTGGCGAAATGCAATATTCATAATCTCAAGGACCTGGAGGCGCATGTAAAAAGAGTGCCGGAAGGCGAATTTCGATTCGCACAGCCCAATCCTGGGATGTCTCTGGAAGATTTGAACAAGCCCGTACTGGAAGACTTCCTCAGTATTGTCACCTCCGATCTGACCAATCAGATGAAGGTAGAATTTCCCCGCATGTGGTCGCTTTACTGGGATGATCCTGCTAAAGTCAGCCCTGCGTTTTTTGTACGCGCCTCCATGGCGGTGCCTTTTTTCTTCAAACCGTTTATTGTACGCGACATTGCGCCGAATCGCGTGCTGCCGGCCTGGGGGCAATTCATCGGCGTGGAAGACACGACCCGCATTCCTGATATTACCCGTTTTGTCGACGGCGGGATGCTCTCCAATTTCCCGATCAATGTGTTTTTTAATCCCAAAATTACCAAGCCACGCCTGCCCACTTTTGGTATCCGGCTCGACGACACCGACCCCGATGTCAAAAAAGATCAATACACCACCATTGGCGGATTTGCCGGCGCTATGATCAGCACGCTTCGTTCGCACTACGACCGCGAATTTCTGATCAAAAATGCCGATTTTAACCGCACCGTGGGCCGCATCGACGTGCGCGGCATCAACTGGCTCAATTTCAATATTTCAGATAAGGAAAAACTGGAATTGTTCCGCAGGGGCGCCGAAGCGGCAGCGCGTTTCTTTCTGGGGCCGGATCCGAAACCCGGTGAAGAAGGCCTGGAAAGCACCGGCGTAGGTGGTTTCGACTGGGAACACTACAAGGTGAAACGGCAGGAGATGAAAACGATGCTGGAGAAGTAGCGCCGAACCCTGGTTTGGGTTTGGTTATCGGTTATTTGTTATCAGGGGTGGCAGGGCTCTAAACACTGTGTTATCTAAATTTTTGAGTATTCGAATATTTGAGTATAAATGATTCGTTATCAGTCAGATACTCGAATACTCAAATCTTCAAATACTCAAAAAAGTTCAGCGACAATATGCTAAACACCATACACCTTTTTCAAATCCTGTTTTTGAATTGCGGCGGCCATCAGTTCCGGGAATACATCCGGGCTACAGGCGAACACCGGAATATCCAGGGCGGCAAAAGCGGCAGCGTTTTCGTGGTCGTAGGCAGGAGCGCCTTCATCGTTGAGCGCAAGTAGCGCGATCATAGTGACGCCCGATTGCCGGAGTTCATACACTTTTTTGAGCATTTCCGCCCGGTTGCCGCCTTCAAACAGGTCGCTGATGAGCACCAGAATGGTATCCTGCGGTATACGTACCAGGGTTTGTGCATACACCAATGCTTTGTGGATGTCCGTGCCGCCGCCCAATTGTGTGCCGAACAGCAGTTCCACCGGGTCGTGCAGGTGCTCGCTGAGGTCGACCACGGCAGTATCGAATACCACCACATGGGTTTTTAAAGCGCGGACGGATGCCAGGGCAGCACCCAGTACGCCCGCAAAAACGACGGAACTGGCCATGGAGCCGCTTTGATCGGTGAGTAAAATAACGTGGCGCAGGGCTTGTCCGCTCCGGCTGAATCCGATCAGCGTCTCCGGAATAATCGTCCGGTATTCCGGCTGATAATGTTTCAGATTCTGGTGAATGGTGCGCCGCCAGTCGATCTCGCCGGGACGCGGGCGGCGGTTCCGCGCAGCGCGTTGCAGCGCCCGGTAGATGGATGTGCGCAGCGGAAATTCCAGGCGTTTTTGCAGGTCGTCCACCACTTTTTTAATGACCATACCGGCTGTTTCACGCGTCTGGGCGGGCAGTACTTTGTTCAGCGACAACAAAGCGCCGACCAAATGGATATCGGGTTCCACACTCGCCAGCAATTCAGGTTCCAGCAGCATTTGGGTGAGTCCCAGGCGTTCGAGCGCGTCGCGTTGCAATACCTGCACCACCGGCGCAGGGAAAAAGCGGCGGATATCGCCCAGCCAGCGGTTTACATTGGGCGACGAACTGCCCAGCCCACCCCTGCGATGCTCCCCGTACAAGGCTTCCAGCACATTGTCCATACCCGTTGAAGCAGTATTCAGGGGAACACTTTCTTCCGGGTCGGATTGCCGGCCAAGTATCAGCCGCCAGCGTTCGAGGTGGTCTATGTCTGTTTTATTTTCCAAATGTTATTTTGACTCTTATGTAAGGTTACATTTATTTTTTGGCAAAAAAAAGTGAATAAAGAATAATTCTTATATTTTCGCCACTACAAAACAGTGTTAAAACACTAAGAATCAACATTTCAAAACGAAACCTTTCCTTACACATGAATGCATTTTTATCTTTAGGTCGCTGGGTTTTTGCCCTTCCATTCGCTATTTTCGGTTTGTTCCATTTCCTGAACGCAGACGCCATGGCAAATTATGTAGTGCCGGCTTATATGCCTGCCAAAGCCATCTGGGTGTATTTGTCGGGCGCGGGCCTCATTGCCGCTACCGTGAGTATGCTGATCGGCAAATATGATAAATTAGCCACTACCCTGCTGGGTATATTTTTACTGCTGCTTGTCGCAATGGTGCACCTGCCCGGCGCAATGGCCGGCGGCGAAGGCGCTCAGGCGTCAATGTCCATGCTGCTGAAAGACCTGGCACTGGCCGGCGCTGCCATGATGTATGCGCTGAATTATGCGAAAGACAAGGCGGTTATTGGGTAGTGTTTGGTGTTTAGTGTTT
>JALHMA010000388.1 GCA_022844265.1 Saprospiraceae bacterium
ACTTTATGGTTTTCATATTCGCGCCGGGCACTTTGCTCCCGGATAAGTGAACTGATGATTTGCCGCCCAATCTGGCCCAACTCGCCGGAGATTTGGTTGTTTTGCTGGACCCACTCATCCATTCGGCGTTGATAGCCAGCAACTTTGGCAGAACGGTTAGCCCTATAATTCATTAGATCTACCTCCGAGCGAATAATTTTTGAAACAATTTCTCCTGCTTTCACAAACTCGGGACCTCCGATTTCGATACCTCCGCCCACACCCCAAAACGAAAGATAAATGGGGAATTCAGGGATTAACGCCAGTAAAGGTAATATTGAATCATTCGCATTAGCCAATAGTCCCAAATTGAAGGCAGCAGGTAGATATTTGTTAAGTTCAGCTTTCTCACGTTGGTTGAGATTGAGCGTTGTGCCGTCATTTGCGGATCCGGCAGCAAGGTCCGCAATGTAGTCTTGCCAATCAGCACCCATTTTTTCGTCTTGGTAAGTCTCCAGCGGTATTTCTTTTGCGAATTGTCCAACAAGGGCATTGTAAAATTCTTCAAAATTTTCTTCCCGTACTGATGTTTGTTGCCGTTGCAGCTGCGTTATGGGGGATATATTGGTATTGTCTTCCAACTTTTTTCCTATCAAAGTTTGTAAGTGTTTGTATTTCTGGTAAGTATTATTCCAACTTTTTATAAGACCCTCCGTATTGGTTTCAGCCTCTTTCCATTGAATAAAACGGATGTCCTGCGCCAATGTTAGCATCCGTATTTCATGTGATTGGCGCAACAAAGCCAGCTCTTCCGACTCTCGTTTTTCAATGGCGGAAAGGAGTGCACTGCCCAGTGATTTTACTTCGCTACAAATTTCGAGCGCCTTTTGAATCATGATCGAAGCCCGAACAAGCGAGGGCGGTTGGTTCAGCCCGCCAACCAAACTGCCGATATCAAGCCCTGCTGCGGCAGCTTTCACCAGCAAACCAGGATCAATGGGCGGATCGAACAGCGCCAGTTTGCGAAAGACACCCTGAAGATTTAGGCAATTGCGAATTTTGAACAGCCGATCGGTCACCGTATCCCAGTAGCCGAGCAGTTTGTCGTTTTTAGGTATACTGAAATACAAGGAGCGCCCGATGCCCCAGAACGCCGCAGATTCACCTTCTTTCCCTGCTTTGCCGGACGGCGTGTTCAGGTTGAAAGGAAACTCAGCCTCCATATTAACCAGAAGATTGCCGAAAGCATCCACCCTGCCGCGCAACTGGGCAAAGGTTTTGGGGCGAATGCGCCCACGAGGGGGCATTTTCTGTGGACGCGTGCCGAGAATATTTGCCGCCAGTACATATACCTGTGTTGCCTCGTTGAGACTTTCCATCGTGTCCTGTCGGAAAAGGCTGTCACCCCAGGATATGAGGTTATCCAGATAGAGCATCACTACCTGTATTTGATAGGCTAAAAACCGGGTACGCGCGATAATATGCGGTTGAAATGGCTTCTCTCGCCACATGGAAATGGCTATTTCCATATCATTTTTAAGTTTAGTATTCTCACCTTTCGCTAATTCTGTGAGCAGGTCGTCGATGAGCTGTATATCTGTGTGCTGACGAAATTCGAGGAATTTCCAAAATCTCGCCGGGGCATCCGCCGAAATATCGTCGGTAGTTGGATCAAAAATGTAATGAAACCATTTTTGTGCCTCGGCGAAACGTTGTTGCTTGCTCAGGTGAGCCGCCACCATGACAGGAGCATGAAAAAATAACTCCCAGTTGTAAACCGAGTAAGCACCATCTTTAGCCAAATCAAGACCCGTCTTCGGGGCGACGCAGTCGCTGGTTGGGGTTGTTTGGGGATCATAATTATCGAAATAATCATACTTCAACTCTTCCTGGAATTTCACATCCAAGAATCCTTGGATCCCTTCGCGATTTAGTTTCTGAACGAACTGCCCAATGAAAGGATGGAAGTGGTTGTGAAACTTGTAAAGAAAGCGCCGATGGGTTTCCCATTGAGTCTGATCAAGGGGTATCATTCCGTCGAGATCAGTGGCACTTTGCAAGTTTCTATCGTGAAAAGTTGCTTTCGCAACTTCATTATTGGAGATTGCCATGGTATGATGTTTATTTAAAAACTTAAAAAAAACGGTTTGAAAGCGCAAGCATAACATTTAACGCACTAGCAAAACGCCACCTCCGATTGGCTCGTTCGCCCCTGACAGACCACCTGCCAAATCACCGCCAGAGCCCCATCCACCTTCTCTTGCTATTTCCTCGGGGCTCAGGACTCCACCTGCCCCGAGCCACTTGTCGCCGTACCTGACAATGCCGAAATCCGGACTGAGCGTGTTCCACGGCGTTTGTTCGCGCCAAACACCCGGCTCGGGTTGGGTCACAACATCTCCAGGATTCCAGACCGGCCCGAGTGGATCAATGGGTTTTTCCGGTATAACCCAAAGTTTTGGTATATCTGATTTCTCTTTGGGTAAATCCGGCAAATACCAACCATAGCCTTCGTAAATCTGAACCGACCATTCTTCATAATCCGGAAATACATGCAAAGTGTGAAGACTATCGTAATAGAAAAATGGCTCTCGCCATTTATTGAATAAATCGTTATAATAGTTATCAAGATTTTTCAGCCTTCTTGAATTAGGGGTATTATTTAGAATAGTATGATACAAGGTAAAATCCAGATACCCAGTAGACAGCTGCCTCCAATAATTGGCTTCTACCCCATTCTTTAGATTAAATCGGGATATTCTGGATCGAAGAAATTCTATTGCAATATCTCTGTCAACAACAGTTAACTTCTCAGGAGAAGCATGAAGGTTGTGAAGCCCAAATCCTCCTAAAATGGTACACCCACTAACCCAACCCGCTACCCAAATTTCCATTGTATTTGTACTGCGAATGATTCGATGAAAGAAATTAATAGAATCTTTTATTTGCGGTTTTTGGCTTATCCATAAAAGCGGATCATTAAAGTTAGAAGTCTTCTTCGACGTCCACTTCCCCTTTTTATACTCGCTCCAGCAAAGGTTGATTTCCACATTAACCTTCTGCCGACTATTCAAGTCGGAAGCTTTCAATTCGTTCGGTTTGGTTTCTGGTAAATCCTGACCGTCGGGTGTTTTTTGAATTATAGAAAGCCAAAACAACACCAGCCTATTATTCCAGACAACAGGCACGATAGGTTCATCGTCAATTGGGGCGTTGACTTTTTCCCACGGCGTCCAGTACCCTCCCTCAAAGCGGCGGTAGAAATAACGCCGGCTGGCGCCCGCAGTACGTCCAAAAACATGCAGGATATCATCCTTGGCCGGGTTTTCTGCGGGATTTTCGCGTTCTTCGAGATATACAGCGCTGATTTCGAGTTTAGAAATGTCGTCCAGTTTTTCCAGATAATTCAGGTAGGCCATCTCGGCTATCTCGGGAGTCAGCTCAGCTTGCAAGAGTTCTCCTTCGAGCTCACGGAATAATTCTGATTTGTTGTCGCGCAATTCGGGGATGAGCCAATTTTCGGGATATAGGAAAATCTTGCGGTTGGCCTCCCATACGCGGTAGCGTTTCATCCATTCCCATTGCCCGGCGCGGATGGCTGCTGGTGAAATCTCCGGCTCAAGGCTTATCAGGCAGCGTTGTATAAAGAGTTGTACTGTCGAAATAGCTTGCCGGATGCGCGAGGTTTCCATGCAAGGCTCCATCTGCACATCTATCAGTAAGTACTCGTATAATTTTTCCGGAGTATCAATAATGGCCCCGTTCGGCAACACAGGGTGTTGCCGATAAATGACGTAGGCCACAAGTGCATCGCGTTGGCGTTGCCGCAGGCGATCGTGGATGGGTTTGATGAGGTTGCGCCAATCCGCTTCTTCGTATTGCGCCCGGAGTGCCTGTTTGATGTCGCGCACATGCTGCCCTGTAGGCTGGGTACTTGTCCACGCAAGCAGATCGGCAGCTAGCAGGCCAATTTTGCACTGCAAATCAATGGCTTTTTTGAGTCGGACAAAATTTGAAATTTGGCTCAAATTATTGTCTGTCAGGCTAAAATGATCACGAAATGCTTCATAATTGACTTTTGTCCAACCTGTAAGCTGGTAAAGTAGTCGCTCGCCCCCGGCATTTGTTCTGGCCGGGTCTATGAGCAAGTCTAACAGTGTATCGTCGGTGACAGAAAAATCTTTTTTCAAGTTTTTATACTGCACGAGTTCAAGCACTTTCTCCAAAATCGACGCAGCTGTGCCACTTGCCGAAACCGGCAGATTTTTAAAAAGCCCCTTTTCTTCGATGGTCATCGTTTTACCGAAAAAGGCCGTTTCCGTCGCCGAAAGGCCAAGGGTGCTGGTTAGCCGAACCGTTTTGAAAAGCCGCAGGAACCCTTGCTCCATATTGGTCAATACAGTCGTCGGGTAAAGGTTTTTTTCGGGTATTGGCGTTTTTGCCATTGTCCTGGATGACCATTTTATCAGGGCCTTGGTTGCCAAATTCATTAGACGGAGTTCAAGCAGGTAAAGTTGCCCAGGCATGAGCACGACGGGTGCGGTGTTGTGAAAATTTCCGCCCGCCCCATCGAGTGGCACATCGACGTCGCCGATGCGCAATGATGTAGCAGTAGCAATGGCATCGGTTTCGACGAAAAAATTGTAGTTGTCGGCTGTTGGCACTTCGAGCCAAAGAACGAGATGTGGGTTTGTCGTTTCTGAGGCTACTCCAGTTTCGAGCGCGAGAAAATCGGCTGCGGCAGTTTTTGTCGAGTCGCTATTTGCTGGGTCGCTATTTGCTGGGTCGCTAACCGATTCCAATATGTCATGGTCTTCCAACCAATTAAGCAAATTGTCCGGTGAGATACCGAATGTTTCGCCGAGTGATTGACGGACAAATTGCCGCTTCAACCGCATTTTTAGTTCCGGTAAAAAACTCTTCAGTAGCCGCGAGAACCTCGCTGGAATGGAGTCTAAGTCTATAGGATCGACAGGAATGTCCACGAATTCCTCATACAATAGTTTAAGATAAGGATAGCTTTCGAAAAACACGGCAGCGGCGGATTTGCCGAGATTGAAGAGTTCATCTATCGCAGCCTGAAAAGTCGCTGGTACTGCGGCGACCGCTTTCAGCGCCTCTTGCTCCTGCGTGGTCATGATACCCCTGAAAGAGAGCAATTTGGCAAAATTGTCATAAGCAATGCGGTCGTTGACATCGGTAATGGCTTTTTCCAGGGTTTCGGCGTCGCCATGGTCATAAGCCGTATCGAAAACAGTTGTTCGGCTGAGCATACCGAAAAATTGCCCCACTGCATCAGGTGCGAAAACGAGCGACATTTTGGCGGCGGCGATTTCGCCAATGGGATCGTCCTGTACTGCGTTCTCCTCCTCAATCCGGCGTAGCCCAGCTCGCAGGTTCCGCGCCAGGTTGCTGATAAGTTCGGGTTTGGGAGCAGCCTTACC
>JALHMA010000389.1 GCA_022844265.1 Saprospiraceae bacterium
TCGGCATTGTGGGTGAGCAGGGCGCTGAAGCCGATTTTGCGCCATTCTTCGGCGGCTTTGGCGTCATTGGAAAACGTGCCGGCGGCGTTGTATTCCGGGCGCAGCGCTTCGTTCCAGGAATACGGGCCTTTTTTGGAACTCAGCGGTTGCCGGGGTTGTCCGAATCCGCCCCGGGCATCGGGCGGCGGGGCAGGCAGCCCATATCCGGTGGCATACAGGTCGATGAACCCCGGATAAATCGTTTTACCCGTGCAATCGTGTACGGCGGCTCCTTTTGGAACGGCGACATTCAGGCCGGCGGCGATGACCTTACCCTCGCGGATCAGCAAAGTGGCGTTTTCGACGCGGGTTTTGTAGTCGGTATAGATGGTTGCATTGGTGAATGCATGAACGCCTGCGCGCTCATCGGATGGCGCGGCAACAGGAAATGTTTGCTGGGCGGAGAGGGAGGTCTGGCTGATAAGCAGCGCGAGGCCCAGTACAAGACGGGTCAATTTTTTCATGTAGAAAGTAAGTTTGGCGCTGCGAAAGTAGGAAAGGGATTACAAAGATTTTAATACTTTGCTTCATGGCAGGTTAAAGTTCTCATTCGCCCTGTCTATCACAATAGCCAGTACTTTTTTGGCGCGTGAACTTGCTACATACAATTCATTTAAATGAGAAAACGACTGTCCTTTTGAAACGATCACAATACCATCCGCTTCCAGGCCCTTAAAAGAAGATGTTTCGAATACCGGAATGGTATCGCTTTCATCGTCTATTTTTTCGCTAAAATGTAAGCTCAGGTATTTTTCAAGTCCGCCACTCCAATCGTGATGAGCCAGGAATTTTAACAGGAAGTATTTCATGACGGCAGTGTCCTCCATCTTTAAATCCAGCGTGGCTTTCCCTTCCTCTTCCATCCACTTGACATTGTTCGTGTTGGCAATCTGGACGCCGATCTTGGAGAGGATGTGGTTCATGTGGATTTTTTTATATTCCTCTGATGCTATGTCTTGTATCCATGCAATATCCTTGCTGTTGGGAAGCACATCGTCGCTTACGGTTTTTAATTGATCAATGAACTCATTGTTAAATCCGAGCCACCTGAATTTGTCTATAAGTTCTTTTTTCCAGCCCACGCCGATTGGAATGGAATGATGTACCGTGCCGAATTCCCAATTGTTTATATCCAGGTCGCCTGCCAGTAAAACGACCGGTTTGTCTATTTTTTCCTTGTTTTTCATCCAGTGAATAGCGCTGAATACCTTGCTTTTTAGGGTCGTGTGATCCGAATAAACAAACAACTTCACCTTTCCCAAATCCTTCATTTCAATCGACGTTTCAGGCGCCTGATAATGAAAGTTGGATTTTATAAATTCATATATTTTTCCGCCGTTTCTACAATTCTTGGATAAGTCGACAATCGGTTCTTCTATCGGATAAACGGACCTGTAAGGTAACAATGCCTGATTATCGTCATGGAAAATATAAAGAATTTGTTCTTTTCCTTTACTCAATAAAGCATCGACCACATACCACCAATCTTCTCTGAAATCCTGTGCTTCATCCACAATAACCGCATCAAACTGCATGTTTTTGCTCTCGATAATTTTAAGCGCATTATCCAGCTCTTCCTGTAATGGTTCGTAGTACTTGTTCCATCTAAACTGGTGTATACTTTCGTACTCGTTCAAATTCTGAATGAGCTGGCCAAAAGAAATAACAAACACATTGGAACCCAACACCAGGTTTTTGATCTTGCCCGCAAGATTGGGATTGTGGCATAAAATGATAACGCTCGACCCACTTTTAGATAACCTGACGGCCTTTTCCGCAGCAACCAACGTTTTCCCGGAGCCTGCACATCCTGAAATCCTGACCTTTTTCATTTTATTGATAAAGTTGAGCACTTTAAACTGCTCGCTCGTCAGTTTCTCGATGGCCGAATCCAGCATCGCATTGTCAAATGAAAAAGTATTTTTTTCGGAATGTTCGACCGGTTCTCTTTCCCTCACCTTCGCTTTTGAAACCAGGTTGAGCAGGTCGAATTTTATCTTGTTCAGCACCCTGTTTTCTTCCTCGAAGGAGAGGATTCCAGCGCGGGACTTTTTATTCAATGAAATCAGGTTCGATTTCAGGATAATGATCTCATTTATTATTTCACTATGCTCTTCTTCATGGTAAAACAATTCTATTGCCTCTAACACATTATCGTCAACAATCAGGCTCTTTACAGATTCTTGATAATTATCCATGTCGTTTGAATTGCTGTTGAATATTGGTTTGTATTTGCATCATAATCGGGGTGTATTTCAAATTGTCGCTTGGCAAAGCGCCAAGCTTATTGAGGGGGTGACTTGAAGTCACCCCCTCAATATACCACAACGGCAATTGGAAATGCACACGCACAAGCGTCACTTCCCGCCCTTTTTCACCGGTCCCCTGAGCTGTTCCTCCAGCCGTTCCAGCCGTTCTTCCAACGCCTCCAGCCGTCCTTTGCCTGTGTAAGGAACGGGGTCTTAAATATATTTTTGCTTGAAAGTTACCAAAAAAGTAAACCAGCGTAAAATTTTTGCAAATGGGAGCGAAAAAACCACAATTGGAAAACACAGACACCGAAACTCAAATATCAATTTTGCCAATTCTCAAAGTTGTAGCAATCTTGCTTATTGCCCTTGTGATATTTAAAAAAGTAGATTTTAGCGCGGAGAGCGAAGTTCCGACACTCAGCCTCGCTCGCGCCGAGGCTCCGCCTCGCGTGTAATTTCCCTTGGGCTTTGCCCACTTCCTCGATGATGCAATAAATTTTTGCCCCTTGTTGTTTCAGGAAAAAAATGGTAAATTTGGCGTCGAAAGTCAAACCTGTTTTTGTCAACAAAATTGAGATTATGACCGCTTCCCTTGCCGCGCAAGATCAAATCGCTGCTTTTCTGGCAGATGCGATGCCCGAAAAAATACTCGCTTTTAAATTTGCTCCGTCCATCCAACAGCGGATTGAGGTACTTGTGACCAAGAAAAAAGAAGGCCAAATAACACCGGAGGAACAAGACGAACTGCAGCGGTATTTGGCCTACGATCTGCTCATTGGCTTGGCCAAGGCGCGAGCCAGCAGTTTGTTGGGTTTGCAATGAGTCGCTTGGTTTCCAAGGCATTGCGCCAGCAAGTTGCTGCTCGCGCTGTGTTTCGTTGCGAATATTGCCTGGTGCCGGAGCGTTTTCTGGCAACCACCTTTCATGTTGATCATGTGCGGAGTATTAAGCACGGTGGCGCTACGGTCTTAGATAATTTGGCTTTTGCCTGCCCGCATTGTAACCAAAATAAAGGCTCCGACGTAGCAACTTTTACCGATGACGAAGGCCAGAACACAATACGACTTTACAATCCTCGCTTAGACGATTGGGGTTTGCACTTTGAAGTGGTAAACGGTTCTATTTCCTCAATCAGCCCAATTGGGATGGCTACCGTGAAGTTACTGGAGTTCAATCAGCCGGATCGTATTATATTTCGGCAGGCACTCATAGCATCCGGTATGTATTGATTGCACCAAGCGAGGCTAAAAAACATTCTGCATGCAAGTTACCAAGATGGTCGACGAGGACATTTCAGAAAAAGTCGACATTGATTATATTGAAAACTATTTCAAGACGTGGCCGAACGTCCGCATTCTATTTATCTGCACCTTAGAAACTGGAGAGGAAGACGATTGGACAGAAAACGGCTTCCGGTATATCATCATTGATTTACCCTACAAGGAAGTCAAAAAGATGAAAGATGTTAGGCCTCTCATGCTGGCAAAAGCCAAAGAGCGGTTAGGTTTAGGGACATTGAATTGAGCAAGTCTTGCTTGGCACTTACCTTGTTATAATCACCCCGTCCTCGGCCCTGTTCTTCTTGATATTCACCAGAATCTGGTGCAGGGTTTCCGCCGCTAGTCCGTGCAACACCAGGCGATACGCCGCATTGTAGGTGGTTGCCGGCACCATCGGGTGTTTGTTATTCACCAAACTAATATGCGCCGGGCTACTCAGTATTTTGGAGGAGTAAATCGCAATCGTTTCATCCAGTTGCAGGGAATTACTCGCCCGAATAAAATCGTTGTAAGTCAGGAAAAGTTGGTAAAACGGGGTGAAAACCTCGATAGCCGAGCGCAAATCCAGCACGTTGGTCCATTTGTTTGGAAATTCGATGTGCGGAAACTGATCGTCTGTAATAAATGACAAATCCAGTTGTTCCTTTGGCATTACCTGTATTCCTTTTTCGATCAACTGATTGTTCAGCCGAATCACAAAGTTGTACAGGTTCAGATCGTGCAGCAAAAACAGGTCCTTTTTGACATCCTCGAAGTCGACCGGTTTAAGTGGGTTGGTATCCACTTTTACCTGATCTATGTTTTTGGCAATAAACTCCAGTATTTCACTACCCACCCAAAAATGCCTGAATATCAGCAAATTAGCATCCGGGCTGACAAACCGTTTCAAACCCCAGGCCAAAATACGGTGTAGTACCTTAGACGAATTGGGGAACCTGGGAATAAAATATTTGAAAATATAAATGAAGACCATCGTGATCTTCGACCATACCAGGATCAATGGCTGAAGATACCTGGCCGACCAGGAGTTGTTGTCGCGCATCAGGGCCAGTTTGGTCCGCGGATTGATCGGGATACTATCATCCAGGTACAGCGCCAGCCAGGGATTCGGATCGAGGGGATCGTGCGTGGTGATATCTGAAAAAACATCTTTTGAAGCCATTTTATAAGGAAAGTTGAGATGTTGAGGATGTTGAATGTTGAGAAAGCATTTTAAGTAAAGGGCAAAATTACAAAGGGCAAAAAGCAATGTAAATCAATGAGTTACAGAAGATTTAGTGATAACTAATTTTGCACCTTTACTAAATGGCCGACGGTGAATATAGGGTTCGCTATTTTTGAAATTTTAATAAGCCCAAATAGGCCCAAACCCGCATCAGGTAATACCCCACATCGAATTTTCGATCTGTTTCCCCACAATTGGCCTGATCGGCGCGATCATGGTGATTGGCATGCCAACCTTCTCCGAAGGCTACATAAGCCAGAAACGTATTGTTCCTGGCCTGGTGATAAGCGGCGCCCGAAGTCCCCGTCAGGTGTGCAAAAGAATTGATCGAATCGCCCAGGTTATAAACGATAACCAGCGTCAGCCAGGTGGCAACGATGCCCGTTATTCCAAAACACAGGTACGCGAAACCCAGTAAAACGGTCGCATACGCCCACATCATCCATTGATAAACAAACTTTTGACTCAGCCAACAGCAAAAATTATCTTGTTGAATATCACTGGCTTTATCGTTGTATTGCTGATTGGTTCTGGGCCGCCAGTAAGCATCGAAGTATATCCTGAAAACCCCGGACAAGGCATAAACCACACAAATAAAAACATTTCTCGTCGG
>JALHMA010000390.1:0-2550 GCA_022844265.1 Saprospiraceae bacterium
AAAGTGATGGTAATCAGCCGCTTGAAATAACAGGTAATGGAATGCCATCGCAGAAAACATCGTCCGTTACCACCTCGGGCCTCAGCAGTGCCATCGATGCGGTGCTTGTTGCAGAATTTATGCCGGCCAGCGTAGTAATCAACCATGAAATGGAAATCCTGCAGTTCAGGGGTTCCACGGATTTGTACCTCACGCATCCACCCGGAAAAGCCACGTTTAATATTTTGAAAATGGCCAGACCCGAAATTGCCTTCGAACTGCGCAATGCCATTACCAAATCCATAAAATCAAAAACCCGGGTGAGTAAAAGTGGCATTGAAATGAAAATCAATGCCCAAAAAAGCAGGATTGTTCGACTGGAGAGCGTGCCGCTAAAAATAGACTGGGAAGAACCGCTGCTGCTCATTATTTTTACCGAACAGGAACAATCGGAGGACTGGCAGGACAAAAACAGCCTTGGAAAAAGCAATACGGCAGCACAGGAGCGCAGGATCAAAAAATTAGAAGAAGAACTGCTGGCTGCCCGTGCCGACATGCTCGCTTTTGTGCACGAACAGGAAGCGGCTACCGAGGAATTGCAGAGCGCCAATGAGGAAGTGGTGAGCTCCAATGAAGAACTACAATCAGTAAATGAAGAGCTCGAAACCTCCAAGGAAGAGATTGAATCCACCAACGAGGAACTGACCACCACCAACCAGGAACTACAAACGCGTAACGAACTGCTGCACGAATCGTATGATTATGCCGAAGCGATCATTGCAACCATCACTGAACCGATCCTGATTCTCGATCACAAACTTTGTATCAAATCTGCCAACCGCTCTTTTTATAAAAAATTCAAGGTAACGGAGAAAGAAACGGAAGGGTCGCTTTTGTACGATGTGGGAAACGGACAATGGGATATTCCCCGGCTGCGCGAATTGCTGGAAGATATCATTCCCAAAAATGCCTACTTTGAGGATTTTGAACTGTCGCATAAATTTCCGGTCATCGGCGAAAAAATAATGCTGCTCAATGCCAGACGTATTATCCAGAAAACGCACCAGGAACAGTTAATCCTGCTCGCCATCAATGACATCACCGAATCGATGCTGCTGCAACGCAAGGAAAAAGAACGGCTGGAAAAGGAGTTTAATATAAGCCAGCAAGACAACCTGAAACTGGAAAATGCCGTGCAGGAAAGAACGGCAGCCCT
The DNA here is from genome assembly GCA_022844265.1 of Saprospiraceae bacterium. Taxonomy (GTDB): domain Bacteria; phylum Bacteroidota; class Bacteroidia; order Chitinophagales; family Saprospiraceae; genus M3007. The sequence continues at coordinate 1,196 of JALHMA010000390.1, forward strand.
GGAACAAGCAAACGAAGTGCTCGCAGAGAAAAATGTGGAACTGGAAAGAATGAACAAGGAACTGGAATCATTCGCCTATGTTTCCAGCCACGATTTACAGGAGCCGCTGCGCAAAATACAAACCTTCGCAGGCCGTATTCTTGAAAAAGAAGAACATAATTTAACCGACAGCGGCAAAGCCTATTTCGTCAGAATGCAAGCCGCCGCCAAACGAATGCAAACCCTGATCGAAGATTTGCTGGCTTACTCCCGCACCAGTACTGCCGAACGCAGGTTTGAAAAAGTTGATCTGAATGTGCTTATCACGGAGATAAAAACAGAACTGAAAGATCTGCTGCTCGAAAAGCACGCCACCATCAAAGCCACCGAACTCTGTGAAGTCAAAATTATTCCATTTCAGTTTCGCCAGTTGATGCTGAACCTCATCGGCAATGCGCTTAAATTTGCAAAACCCGGCGTGCCGCCATTTATCATCATCAAAAGCAGCATTAAAACGGGCCGCACTTTAAAATACGAAAAACTGTTTCCGGAAAAAAAATATTGCCATATAATCGTTTCAGATAACGGCATTGGGTTCGAACCGGAATATAAAGAACGTATCTTTGAGATATTTCAACGTCTACATGATAAGAGTGAATATGAAGGTACCGGCATCGGGCTGGCTATCGTGAAAAAGATCGTTGAAAACCACCATGGCTTTATCACCGCAACCAGCGAGCTGGGCAAAGGCGCAAGATTTGATATTTATTTTCCATACCTTTGAAAAAACGGTAACCTAAACGGTAATCTAAACGGTAACCTAAAAGTGCAAGCAGTCCATAAAAAGGATACATCTACACCGTATTTTTCCGGACAGACCTTGCACGAACATTTAAAAAAACATTATGGAAAACACACCACTTCATATTCTGCTTGCCGATGATGATGAAAGCGACCGTTTTTTGTTTAAGGAAGCATTTGAAGAAATGAAAGTAAAAACGGTTGTTCATACTGTGAATGACGGTTTGCAATTGATGGAATATCTTTCTCAGGAAAATATACCCTTGCCACATCTGCTGTTTCTCGACCTGAACATGCCGCGTAAAAACGGACTGGAATGTTTGAAAGAAATCAGGAGCATTGAAAAACTAAAAGATATTTCTATAGCCATTTATTCTACCTCGGCCTCGGAAAAGGATATTGAAGAAACCTTTCTGTTCGGCGCGAATGTGTATATTCAAAAACCAAGCGATTTCAGCGAACTCAAACATGTACTGAATAAAGCCGTGATGTCTGCTTTTGTCTACCAGGAGCCGCCTTTTAATAAAGCCAACTTTTTGATGCGGATGTAGATGTAGATGGTGCGCTTGCGCGCA
>JALHMA010000390.1:2650-5390 GCA_022844265.1 Saprospiraceae bacterium
ACACGGATTTAAGGGATTTTTGCGCTTGCGCGCACTTTTTTCCCCGCCGTAGGAATAATGGCACAACACGGATTTGACGGATGATGCGGATTTACGCGGAATTCTCCCTCGTAGAGTAGGATTAAAACGGATTTTGCACTCGTAGAGCAATGAAAATGCGTTAGTCTTTGGTTTTCGAAGATTTACCGTATACTTGCCAGCCCGAAAATTTGAGATTGAAGTTTTTAAATCAAACGGCATTGAACCTCGGGAGTTGTAAATGGGGTTAAAACCCCTATAAAGCATTTGTTGACTAACCACCGGCTGAAGCCGATGGTTATTGATAAGCCACTCGATGTGATTGACCCAAAATGCTATTTCAATAACTCCAGGCTTCAGCCGGGAGTTATTGAATAGGCCACTCGATGTGATTGACCCAAAATGCTATTTCAATAACTCCAGGCTTCAGCCGGGAGTTATTGAATAGGCCACTCGATGTGATTGACCCAAAACGCTATTTCAATAACTCCCGGCTTCAGCCGGGAGCAAGTACAGATACCTTGCTACGGGGTTTTAACCCCCGCTTGATGCCATTTTATGTAGAAACTTCAATTTCAAAGCGACTATTATTCCTACGAACCTACGAATTGCGCGTAAGCGCAACATCCGTTTTAATCCTACTCTACGAGGGGGAAATCCGTGTAAATCCGCATCATCCGTCTAATCCGTGTTGCTATTGTTTCTACGGCGGGAAAAAACGTGCGCGCAAGCGCAAAATCCGCGTAAATCCGTGCCCCTTTACTCTATCTATGCGCGCAAGCGCAAAACGAATCTATAGATGAAAAGACGACAAGCCATCAAACAATTGGCCATCACCACCGGCGGCATGATCAGCCTTCCCGCCTGGGCGCGGGCCTGGTCGGCACAAACGCTGCCCCCTGTAGAAAATCCGCTGCTCGACCGCAATATCCTGAACGCCGTGATTGGCGCCATCATTCCTGAATCTACCGACCTTCCGGGCGCTGTTTCGCTCGGCGTACCCGGTTTTGTGGAGCGGATGTTGGCCGACTGCTACACCAAAGAAGTGTCGGATAATGTGAAAACAGGACTGCGTTTTGCCGATAGTGTGGCGCGCAGGATGCATCAGAAGTCTTTTCTGGATATTTCCCAGCAGGAGCAGCAGGCGATACTGGTGCAGTTTGAAAAGGGGGATGACTACGCGGTCAAGGATTTTTACCGCGTAGTGAAACAACTGACGATTCAGGGGTACAACAACTCCGAGTTTGTACAAACCAGATTCCTCGAATATGAAATGGCGCCGGGATTTTACCACGGTTGCGTTCCGGTCAATCAATAACCTTTATCCCTCATGTCATCTTTAAAGAAACGCCAATACGATGTTATCGTTATCGGCTCGGGAATCAGCGGCGGCTGGGCTGCCAAGGAGTTTTGTGAAAAAGGCCTTAAAACCCTCGTGCTGGAGCGCGGGCGCGATGTCAAACATATAACCGACTATCCGACTGCCATGAAAAATCCCTGGGATTTTCCACACGGCGGACAGGTGCCGCTCGCCATCAAAGAACAGAATCCGGTGATCAGCAAACATTATTTGTACACCGAAGCCTCCATGCACTGGGCGGTACCGGATGCCACACACCCTTTTGTAGAAGAAAAACCTTTTACCTGGGTGCGGGGTTACCATGTCGGCGGCAGGTCGCTGATGTGGGCCAGGCAGACCCAGCGCTGGAGCGAATTCGATTTTGAAGGCCCCGCGCGCGATGGCTTTTCGGTCGACTGGCCCATCCGCTATGCAGACATAGCGCCCTGGTATTCGCATGTGGAGCGTTTCGCTGGTATTTCCGGCAACAAAGACGGTATTCCGCAATTGCCCGACGGCGAGTTTCTGCCGGCCTTTGAAATGAGCTGTGTGGAACAACATTTCCAGAAATCCATCGCTTCCAGATATACAGACCGGCAGTTGATCCAGGGCCGTTGTGCGCATGTCACCGATCCGCAGCCTGTACACCAGGAGCAGGGCAGGGCCAAATGCCAGAACCGGAATTTGTGTGTGCGCGGCTGCCCGCTGGGCGGCTATTTCAGCAGCAATGCTTCCACGCTGCCCTGGGCCGCCAAAACCGGGAACCTGACGCTGCGCCCCGATTCCATCGTACATTCCATTATTTACGACGAGAAAAAAGGCCAGGCTAAAGGTGTTCGGGTGGTGGATGCGCACACCAATGAAATGGTGGAGTATTTCGCCAAAGTTGTTTTTGTAAACGCCGGCGCGTTCAACACCAACCTCATCCTGCTCAATTCCATTTCGTCTCGTTTCCCCAACGGCATCGGCAACGATAGTGGTCTGCTGGGCAAATACATCATCTGGCACAATTACCGGGGGCGCATTTCCGCCAAATACGATCAGTTGCTGGATATGCGTACCAAAGGCAAAAACCCCAACCACAGTTATATTCCAAGGTTCCGAAATGTGCACAAACAGGAAACAGATTTTCTCCGGGGATATGCAGTCGGCTTTGGTGGGGGCCGCGGCTTCGATGCCGATACCAGCGGCATCGGCGAAGAACTCAAAAACAATCTCCTGCACCCGTCGCTGGACGAATGGAATGTCAGCGGCTGGATGATGGGCGAAGTGATTCCACGTGAAAACAACCATGTCCGCCTGCACGAAAGCCTGAAAGACCCGAACGGTATGCCGCAATTGGTGATCTCTACGGAATGGTCGGAAAATGAAGATAAAATGGTG
>JALHMA010000391.1 GCA_022844265.1 Saprospiraceae bacterium
TAAGCGGCGGCCAGCATTCCTGCCGATTGCGCCCACATATTTTTATCCTCGCGCAGGCGGTTCATGTCGGCCAGGTCGGGTTTGCCCGCCAGCGCCAGTGTGTACAAACGGTAGGCCTGGGTAAGATAACTGTGGTAATCGTTGTTGCCCGCGATACCGGGGTTCCAGCTGCGCGCCGAGGCCGACTGGTTTTGAATCCAGCGATCCAGCACACCCTCCGGGATAGCGTAGCCTTTGTTTTTGGCTTCCAGCAGGAAGTGACCTACGTAAGTGCTGCTCCAGGCGTTGATGTCATTGCCGCCTCTCCAGTAAGCAAAACCGCCGCTGGAATGTTGGAACGTGCGCAATTTCCCGATAGCAATCGTCACATATTTGCTGATATCGTCTTTTTGTTTCTGGGAAAGCGGCGTCAGCAGGTCGACATACAACTGTGGGAAAACGGTGGAAGTCGTTTGTTCCACACAACCGTGCGGGTATTGAATCAGGTAATCCAGGTGGCGGCTCAAATTGATGGGCGGCAAAGCGCTGACTTCAATCACAGCCGTTCGGATATCCGAGTATTTGGAAGGATCAAAAGCGGAAGACCATTCCTGTCCGGCTTCGATAGTGCCTTCCCAGACGTTGGTGACCAGCGGATTGGGGTTGCGCACCATGAGTTCCACTTCCTGCGTGGCAGTTTCGCCGCCGCCCTGTGCGGTGATCGTGAATTTGGCAACACCCGTTTTTTGCCCCACTTTCAGATCAAAATAAGTCATTTTTTGACCAGGCTCTGTAAATGCCAATGCATTCTGACCGGTACCGCCAATGGTAACCAGGCCCGATTTTTCGCGCACGCTGATGCTGGCGTTCTGCACCGATTTTTCCATGACAAATACGTCGACGGGCAGGCGCAGGGTTTCACCCGGACCCAATACGCGGGGGAGGGTGGGCAGGATCATCAGCGGTTTGCGGACGGCGCAGGTTTTTTCAGCATTGCCGTAAGCGCCCGGTCCGCCGGTGTTGGAAGGCGCTGAAAGAACCGCCATCACCCGGACCGAGCCGACATAGTTCTGAATTTTCAGGCGGTGTTTGGCGACCTGGCCTTTTTCCAGTTTGAAAGGGCCGAGGTGAATCACACAAGGTTTGAAACGGTTGATCTGTGCGGCGTTTTTGGCCTTTTGATTGATACCGTCACCACCGATCGCCAGAATACGTTCCAGTTCCGCGCCGTAAGCGCCGAGTACGTAGTCGTAAATATCCCAGGTTTTGACGCCCATCGCCTCGCGGGCGTAAAACGCCTCGAAAGGATTTGGCGTTTTAAAACGCGTCAGGTCGAGCAAACCTTCATCCACAATCGCGAGGGTATACGTGCAGGCTTTGCCGCTGGTTTCGCGCAAAGCGACATTAAAATACTCGTCGGGTTTCAACACGTCGGGCATATCGAGTTGCGCCGAAAGCCTGGCCGTCGGGTTTTCGATATTCACCGGCGTTACGCCATACATACGGATGGGCAGGTCATTTTTCGTCTGCGCGTGGGGTTGAATCAGGCTGACATGCGCGTACACCGTGGGCGTCATTGTTTCGTCTGCCTTGAATTTCAGGAAGTTATCACCTGCTTTGGCGTCAAACCACATGTGTTTGGCCACGCGGGTTCCGTTTTCGAGCGTCAGCAGAATACGGCCGTTTTCGCTGGCGGGCACCTTTAAAGTCACCTCTTCTCCGACGTTGTACTTTTCTTTTTCAGCGGTAAATGGCAGCATCGCGGCGGCATTTCTGCTGGCGATGTCGTTGAGGTCTTCCGGATAACCCGACCAGAAAAAGTCGCCGGCAGCGTGTCCGCCGTCTGCATCCATCACACGAACCAGGAAACGTCCCCAATCGTCCGGTTTTACTTTCCAGGTGGCTTGTCCGCGGCTGTCGGTGGTCAGCGTCGTCTGGTCCAGCGCGTTGTTGATTTCGCTGCTGTTGAACTGAGCCACGCCCGATTCTGCGTCTTCATCCCACCACCAGCGCCAGTCGGTGCGGAATAGCGCCACCGTCATTTTCTGGTTGGCCAAGGGCTTGCCGTTTTTATCGACCATCACAAAAGTGACGGTACCGCCGCGCTGATCGATGGTTTTATCTCCCCAGCGGCCTGTGGGCATAAATACGCCCACATAACGGTCGAAAGGAGAAAAGTCGAGCGAAAAATTATCCGTACTGAAATCGCCGCCCGCTTCAAATGCCCGCACTTTAAAATTGGCCATCAGTTTGCCGGGCGCATTTTCCACATTGCCTACTTTGAGCGGAACGGCTGCTACGCCATTTTGATCCAATGCTGCGTCGAACAGCACTTCCGGTTCGGAGTAAAATTTGCGGCTCGGATCGTCGAAAACATACGTTTTATAACTCGGGAACTCGGTTTTAATCGAGCGCACCTGCATTTCCACTTTTGCTTTCAGGCCCTGCGCCGTTGCGCCGTGCAGCCAGTTCACTTTGAGCGTTCCTTTCAGGTTTTCATCCGCAGCGCTCAGTTCTTTTTTCCCGAAATTCAAATCCATTTTCAGCCGGTTGGGCTTCACGGTTTCAATTTTCAACTGCTTGGTAAATGTGGCGCCGCCGACCGTCACTTTGGCCATCCAGTTGCCCGTAGGCGCGTCGAGGCGCGTATTGCAATGGAAAGGATATACGCCGTTGACGCCGTTGGTTTGAATGGTGCGGTATTGCAGCGCGCCGCGCGGGTCGGTCAGTTCCATGGTGACCGGGTGACCGGCGGGCATTTTGCCGGTTTTGTCTTCCAGCACAAAATTCAGGAAAAGCGAATCTCCGGGCCGCCATACGCCACGTTCGCCATAAATATAACCTTTCAGTCCTTTTTGGGCTTCCACGCCGGCCACATCGAAGCGGCTGAGCGAAAGTGTATTGCCGTCGGCCATACGCAGATAACCCCTGCGGTTTTTACCGGTAGCCACCAATAAAAACGGTGTTTCGCGCAGGCCCTCGATCATCACCGTGCCGTCGTTACCCGTTTTTGCGTTGGTAATCGGCTGCAACTGATAACTGAACAGTTCCAGGTCGACGCCGCTCACTGGTTGCGCGGTATGCAGGTCGGTAAGGGCTACGAACAGGGAGCCATCGCGGCCGCGTTTGGCGGTCAGGCCCAGGTCGCTGACAAATACATTGCGCTGGATAAAACGTTGGCTGTTGTAAAATTCACGGGCGCAGGCGTCTTCCTGGCTGTCCCAATTGTAATCGTCGTCCCAGTAACTATCCGAAAAATAGCGTCCGCGCCAGCCGCCCATGATGGAAATGAGGTTGCCGGCGTCGTCGCGTTGACCGAGTTCGATGGTTTGCTGTGCGCCGGAACCAATCATGTTACCGGTTGCGTCCGCCGTGAGTCCGGCGCCCGTAGCGCAGTCGGTGTAATTAATTTGGAAGGCCAGCCGCACCTGATAGATAGCGCCCGGATCCTGTTTGATCATATCCTTCAGGTCGAGGGCGTAGCGCTGCCAGTTTTTGGACGATGCATTTTTATTGATGTCTGACAGGTTGATCTTTTTCTGATAAACGATTTTACCAACGCGCTGCAACTCTTCGGAACCTTCGATTTCATTGACTTGCAGGAATTGTAAAATATTGGAATTGAATATTTTAAATACCTCGACATCCACGGCATTCAATCCAACAGCCTCGAAGGGGAAAATAATGCCGCCGTTGGCCTGTTGCGGAATAACTGCGCCGCGACCGACCAAACGAACGCCGGGTTTGAGGTCTTCAAATGTCAGTGGCCAGGAAATGGCCTCTTTCAGGCTTTGCCCGGCAGCATTGCGGATACCTTTTTCAACAAGCAGTTTGTACTCGCCGGAAAGGCGTTCGCCGGGATAGGCGCGCACAAAATTCCCGTCGGTTACAAAACGCATTTTTCCGGTGTAATTTTCCAGGCGAATCAGGCCGCTGAGTTCCTGTGTGGAGGCAATGGGGTCGGAAAAATTGAGCAGGATATACTGTTCTTCTATCTGCACGGCGCGGGCCGACAGCAGGGCGAACTCATCCCAGGCCGAGATAGTTTGTTCGTTTTTAATGGTTTTATCCACGCCGATCGCGGCGCCGGTCCATTCCAGATTTACCTTGGAACGGACATTGGAGCGCTCCACGCCCGCTACCGTCCAGCTGTGGCTGAGGCCGTCGGCGCTGTGTTGCCAACTGACCAGCAGTGCTTTGTTGCCTTGTTTGGCTTGCAACATTTGCTCCACCTTGGCGCCGTTGCTGGGCTCATTGATGCGTACATGCCCCGTGATGCGTTGCAGGCGCGGATCGGCGGGGTCGGCGGAAATGCCGTCCGTGATAACCTCGAATGCGGTTTCCCGTACATTAAAATCAAATTCGAATACACGTGCCACATCGGGCGCATCCGCGTATATTTTTTTCAGAGCCACCCGGGCGGTGTATTGTTTGCCCGGCGTCAGCGACGCAGTGGGTTGTAGTTTAATCGTGCGGTCGTCCTCCCAGACGGCTTGTCCCTCTATTTTGGGATCGACAGAGAATATGTTGGCCGCTACGGGTTTGCCCACCTGTTCCTGGGCAACTGCGGCATTGACAAAACGAACCCGGACGGTTTCATCTTTGCCGATGGCGCCCCCGCTATGGGCATACACATACTGCGAAATGGCCTCGTAGTAGGCTTCGTTTTTGACTATTTTTTGTGAACGGTTCAGGAAAAAAAGACCGGTTAATCCGGCTACTGCGAACAGGACGTAAGCTATTGGCTTTCGCATGTGTGGGTTAAGTGAAAGGTTAAATAGTTATCCGTTATTAGTTATTCGTTATTCATATTGATAATCAAGCATTTGCAAAGAATTTAATCTTTACTATTTTGCTTGATATACCTAAATAAAAAATATCGGAGGTTTTTGATGCCTCAAATGTACTTGCTTTTAGGGCCTGTTCATGACGAAAAGACAGGAAAATTATTTCGTTCTTGCAGCAGAAAAATTGCGGGTCATTCCGGCATCGGAAACCCTGTTTTTAATAACAAGACGAATACATAATATGGCCTTACAACCTGGTGTTTATCAGCACTTTAAAGGAAAATATTACTTAGTGATCGGCGAAGCGATACATTCTGAAACGGACGAACCGATGGTGGTGTATCAACCCTTGTACGGCGAGCAGCGCTGGTTTGTGCGCCCGCTGAAAATGTTTCTGGAAACGGTGGCGAGGGATGGGGTGGAAACGGCGCGTTTTCGGTGGGTGGGGTGATTAGTTTTTTACCACATAGTCACATAGGATTTCACATAGAACACATAGGGTTTTTACCACAACGGACACCAAGTGGTTTTCACAAAGGACACTAAGCGTAGAGTTGACCCTTCCCGCTTAGTATTTGCTGTAAACTTGGCATAACTCATCATAAATGACTCAAAAATTG
>JALHMA010000392.1 GCA_022844265.1 Saprospiraceae bacterium
AAACGATAGCGCCGGCGGATAACGGCCAACATAACGATACCTACGTCCGGCTGATGGCCATGACTTCGCTCCGACAGACGCGCTACCCCGAAGGAAGCCTGTTTAAAGATCCGCCACCTGCTTTTACCACCATCAGTCTCGACGCAGGGCATACATTTCACCTGGGGAAACAAAGCCTCGAAGTTGGCCTGAACGTACAAAACCTGACAAATGTGCGCTACCGCGAATACCTGAATTTCTTCCGCTACTATGCGGATGAACCGGGATTTAATGCGGGTGTGCGCGCCAAGTTTATCTTTGGATAAACTGTTATCAGTTATCGGTTATCAGTGTGGTAACTCTTGGCTTAGGTAAATGATATAGCCAAGAGCTACCACGCTGATAACCGATAACCGATAACCGATAACTGATAACTATTAACCATTAACATTTCAACTCATGTCAAACACAAAGATCACCCTCCGCACCTTGCTTTTTACCTTACTTCTTTCCGGTCTCGCAGTCACGGGCTGCGAAAAAGACCCCGATACCGTACAGGAAAACATTACGCGTGTTCTGGTACACCTGACCGGCGCCAATGGTTTCGAACAGGAATTTGAATGGAGCGACCCCGATGGCGGCGACGCTTCCAATGCTACGGTGGAAACGATCGTGATCCCGGCCTCCGCCGGCGCAACGATCCAGTGTCGCCTGCATGTGTACGACGACACAAAAACGCCTGCTAAAGAACTCACGAATGAGATCGAGGCGGAAGGCGACGAACACCTGTTCGTTTTTAATGTCACCGGCGCCAACATCGGCGTAGCCTACGACGATACGGACAGCAATGGCAAGAAATTGGGCCTTCAATCCGTTTGGACCAAAGGCGCCGCTTCGACCGGTTCGATCAACATCAAACTGTACCACGAACCTACGGACAAAGACAACCTGAACGCCCCCGGCGGCGAGGTGGATTTTGATGTCAGTTTTCCGATAACCTTGCTGTAGATGTTTTTGGTGTTTCGTTTTTGGGGTCTCACCCTGGCCCCAAAAACGAAACACCAAAAGCCAGTCTGCCATTTTGTCGCCCTCACCCGATTGGCACACTTCTCGCTCCATGCTTTTTTCCTTTTGAAATTGCCTCCTACCCTTTCTGCAACAAGTCTATTCATTCAATCTTAAGATTGTTTAGATTAAATTCCTTGCAAATGCCTGGTTATCAACACGGATAACCAATAACTCATAACGGATCACTACTATGCTTAGTTTTCTTGCTACCGAAGGGGCAGCCGGGGCCTCACCTGAACAAAAACGCCGCGTTGCGGATGAAGATGCCGCGCTGCTCGATGCTTATTCCCAAACTGTCGTTCGCGTTACACAACGCGTCAGTGATGCCGTGGCACACCTGAAAGTTCAAAAACCACAGCCACAGGGCCAGCGCAACCGTCCCGTTCCGCCCAATCAGCAGGGCGCCGGCACGGGCAGCGGCTTCCTGATCAGCAGTGACGGCTATATGGTCACCAACAGCCATGTTGTCAGTGGCGCCACCCAGATAGAAGCCAGTCTGCCCGACGGCCGTTCCTTTCAGGCGCGCATTGTCGGCGACGACCCGGCTACCGATATTGCCGTGGTAAAAATTGACGGCGACAACCTCGCCAGCGTCGCTTTCGGCGCCAGCGACCGCCTGCAGGTCGGCCAGATCGCTATAGCCATCGGAAATCCGTATGGCTTCCAGTATTCCGTCACTGCCGGGGTGGTCAGCGCGCTGGGCCGCACCCTGCGCAGCCAGAATGGCCGACTGATCGACGATGTGATCCAGACCGACGCTGCCCTGAATCCGGGCAATAGCGGCGGCCCGCTGATCAATTCGCACGGCCAGGTCATTGGGGTCAATACTGCGGTGATTTTGTCCGCACAGGGTATCTGCTTTGCCGTTGCCTCTAACCTGGCACAGTTTGTAGTAGGCAAACTCATCCTCGAAGGCCGTGTTCGCCGCGGCTACCTCGGCATCGGCGCACAGTCGGTGCCTTTACCCGCCAAATGGCTGAACGCCCTCGAACTGCCCTCCAAAGGCGGCATACAGATTCAAAGCGTGGAACCGGGCAGCCCGGCAGCCCAGGCAGGTATTGTCGCAGGCGATATTATCGTGCAATTTGAAGGAAAACCGATCGACTCGATCGACGATCTGCACAAGGGACTGGATGAAAAAACCATCGGGCGGGCCGTAGCGCTCTGGGTGCTCCGGAACGGGAACCTTCAACGTATTTCGGCGACGCCGGGGGAGTTGAAGTGAGGAGGGATCTTGTAGGGTGATGGAACACGGATTTTGGGATTTAAAGGGAACACGGATTGGACGGATTAGACACGGATTTTTCCCTTTAAATCCCAAAATCCGTGTCCAATCCGCCCAATCCGTGTTCCCTTTAAATCCCGAAAATCTTATTTAATATCGTCCGTCTTCTTTCCCGCTGCTTTCACTAAGAAGAACAGCACGATGCCGACCATCACAAAATTGAGCACGGCATTAATAAAGTTTCCAACCTTGATATTGCCGATCATGACGAAAGAAAAATCCGGATTGCCCGTAATGTAACCGAGGATCGGAGAGACAATATCGTTCACAAGGGAATCGATAATTTTGGCGAAAGCGCCGGCGATGATAACGGCGATAGCAAGTGCAAGTACATCGCCCCGCAACAGAAATGCTTTGAGTTCCTGAATCATGATTTTTTCGTTTTGAATGATGAAATAGAAGAAACCCTGTTGCTGCACACCTGGCTCAAGCCTGCCGCAACAAGGCTGTTACGGCGGTAAAAGTATCCAACCGGATGTTATAATTTTTAATAATCAGGAAATTTTTCGAATAATGCAGGGGCGGCCCTCGTGGCCGCCCTTTGCTAAATGCAGGAATTCGGGGGCGGTCCTCGTGGCTGCCCTATGCCTTGTCGAGAAACAATTCCATCGCAATGCGGTCAGCCAGCAGTTTTCCCGCGCGGGTCAGCCGGTAAACGGGGCCGTGTTGTTCGACGGTTCCGGCTGACAGATAAGGTTGTACGGCCTGCTCGAAATACGCGGTATAGCCGTGGCCCAGGGCTTCTAATTTTTCCGGCTCAACGCCCCAGATCGTCCGAAGCGCTGTCATGATGTACTCGTTAAAACGTTGGGTGGGGCTGAGTACTTCGCGTTCCGACGGGACTTTTTGCTCATTTAAATCTTTGATATACAGCGCATTGTTGGCGATATTCCATTGTCTCGACACGCCGTCGAAGGAATGTGCCGAGGGGCCGGCGCCGAGGTAGTGTTCGCCGCGCCAGTAGCTGCTGTTGTGGCGGGCATAGTGGCCCGGCCGGGCAAAATTGGAGATTTCATAGTGGTCGAACCCCTGTTCTTCGGTGGCCTGCATCAGGTATTCCAACTGCCGGGCTGCCTTTTCTTCCTCCACCGGAGGCTGCTGTCCGCGGCGTACGAAGGTTCCGAGCGCCGTACCTTCTTCCACCGTCAGGCAATAACAGGAAAGGTGGGGAATGCCGTATGCAAAAGCGATGGCTAGGTTTTCCTGCCACTGCGCATCGGAGGTCGTCGGCGCACCGTAAATCAGGTCGATGGTCAAATCATGGAAACCTGCCTGCAGGGCGTCGTCGAGGCATTGACGGGCGTGTTGTGCGTGGTGTGCGCGGTTCATCCAGTGCAGGTCTGCATCGCTGAACGACTGGATGCCAATACTCAGGCGGTTGACCGGGGTGTATTGGCGCAGGTCGTGCAGTTTTTCGGGTGTAAGGTCGTCGGGATTGGCCTCCAGCGTTATTTCTGCCCCGGCATTTACCTGGTACAAGCGATGAATGGTTTCAAAAATACGCTCCAGGTCTTTGGTATCCAATAAGGAAGGTGTGCCTCCGCCAAAATAAACGGATCCGATTTCGGCATTGTTCAGATAATCCTGCCGCAATTCCAGTTCTGTCAGGATCGCTGCTACCATTGCATCTTTTTGTCGCAGGGACGTGGAAAAATGAAAGTTGCAGTAATGACAGGCCTGTTTGCAGAAGGGGATATGGAGGTAGATGCCGGGCAAAATAGAGGTGAGAGGTGAGAGGTGAGAGGGTGAGAGAGTGAGAGAGTGAGAGAGGGGTTAGATGCGGGTGAGGAGGTTTTTGAATTCGGGTTCGAGTTGTTGAAAAGCCGTTGCATCGAGTGGCTGGTTGCCATACCAGACGCGTTCGTAAATACGCGTCGTCGCCCGGAATTCAGCCGCCGATCGGTGCGTGCGTGTTTCGCGCAGGTAATCGCGGTTGGTTTTTTCGCGCGACCAGCGGATAGCGCCCGATTCAGATAACTGCTTGATCACCTGCAGGTAATAAAGCCTGATCGCTAAAGGGTAGTTGCCGGCCGTCAGCGCTTCGCGCAGGAAACGCTCCAGGTCCGTTTCGTGGATATACTGCTCCACATTATCGACGGTAATTTCCACGCCGTCGCGGGCAATCTGGCGGTTGCGCGGCGCATTCATGCTGTGGTAAATGGCATAAGCAATCCCGGCAATAGCAGCCATAATGGCCAACACCTGCAACATCTGTCCAAGCCAGGAGGCCATTCCGCCCCAATCGAAGGGATTGACAGGGTTTGTAGGCTTCTCCGGTTCTTCTTTTTTCGGCTTCGGCACATCCTTGCTGTAATCCAGGCCCGAAGCGGCTTTAGCCCACTGTTGTTCTTCCAGCGTCCGCATCGCCACAGGCCGAGCAGGCGGTGGCGTATAAGGCGGCTGGTAATATGCCTCTTCCGGCTCCTCCAACAGCGTTTCCGGGGCGGCCTCTATTGCTTCTACTTCCGGGAGTGCAACCACCGAGTCCGGCTGCTGCGCGCACAAAGCGGTACAGCCCCAAATTAAAATGAGGAATGAGGGATGAAGGATGAGGAATGAGCGACGCATTACTTTTTTACCTGTTTTTTTAATTAAAATGCCAAGCCTGAAAAACGATACCCAAAACCATCGAGCCACCAAGCAGGAAGTCTCTCACCACTCACTACTCACCACTCACGATTCACCACTCACGATTACAGGCCTGAAAAACCATACCCAAAACCACCGAGCCACCAAGCGGGAAGTCTCTCACCACTCACTACTCACCACTCACTACTCACCACTCACTACTCACCACTCACTACTCACCACTCACGGTTCCAGGCCTGAAAAACCATACCCAAAACCACCGAGCCACCAAGCGGGAAGTCTCTCACCACTCACTACTCACCACTCACTACTCACCACTCACGGTTCCAGGCCTGAAAAACCATACCCAAAACCATCGAGCCACCAAGAGGGAAGTCTCTCACCCTCTCACCCTCTCACTTCTCACTTCTCAC
>JALHMA010000393.1 GCA_022844265.1 Saprospiraceae bacterium
GCCGTTTGGCGGACGTGGCGCCTACCCTGCTGGAACTGCTGGGCGTGGCGCAGCCGGAGGTGATGACGGGGAGAAGCCTTTTAATGATGAATGATGAATGATGAATGATGAATGATGAAAAAATTATTAATTTATTGAAAGTCAATTTCTTAAAAGAATAAAAACAGAATTCACTTCACCTGTCCAGCCAAATATTCATCATTCATCATTCATCATTCATCATTTTTTCAAAGCCTTACCATTTTCCGCACCGCCCTCTGCTCCGCCGTTTCCAACTGGTAATACAGAACGCCCGGCTGAACGGCTGCCAGGTCGATCATCACCGAATGCATACCCTGGGCGAAGAATCCAGATTGTGTAAATACGGCCCGTCCGTTGCTGTCGAAAACCCGTAAAGTGGCCTCCGATGCGCGGGGCAACTGAAACCGAATCACCGTTTTATCTGTAAATGGATTGGGCTGGTTTTGCAACAGCGCAAAGCCTTCGGCATCCACAAAACTCAATGCCACATCCGCCGGAATGACCTGCTTTTCCGATCCCCGCAACCAGGCAGCGGCAGGGGTTATTGCGCTGCCGAGATGAAGCAGATCGCACAATTCGCCTGTACGTGCAGACCTGAAGCGCAGGGAGAAAGTGCTCGGCTCCGTGTTTTCACAAGACACCGTGAGCGCGCTTTTTTCAGAAAAATGGGCAAACTGATCGGAAGACATACCCTTGCCCGGCAGAATTTCCAGCAATTCCATATCCTGGTACTGCATGGTAAATTGAAAACCCTCGCTCGGCTGAAGGGTAGAAAAAGTAGCGGTGAACTCCTCGCCATCCGCCACGTTCCTTTGCCTGGTTTGTAAAGCCAGCACCCGTTCCCGGCGTTCCGGGATGTCCGTATCAACGTTTTGCGGATCAACAGAGGCGTTTACATCGCCGACTTTCAGCCCGATAAAATCAAACAAGCCTCCGTTCAAAAAGTAATAGGAAGTGTCGGACTCCGGGAAAACCGGCTCAAACGGATTAATCGTATCCGGGAAAACATACGTGCTGGGTATAAAACGCCAGGTCGTGTTATCCGGCAAAGCATCGTAAATGCCCAGGATCAGTTTTCGCAGTTCCACTACATCGAATGAGGTGACAAGGCCTGATTTATTCGCATCGGCAGCAATAATCTTGTACGGCGAATCGAGGGTGTCGAGTCCGAGTATATGCCTGGAAATCTGGAGCAGGTCAAAAGTGGTAATCCCGTTGAGCGGATCGGTATTTTTGTAAGGATAAACGGCAGCGACACCACCGGCAAATGCCGATCCGACCGACATCGGATCTACAAAAATATCATAAGTACCGTTCAAGTCGGTAGTATCTGAAAGCGTTATGCTGTTGGTATCCTTTACCAAATAGGTCAGTATGGAAACGTCTTTCACGCCATCGCCATCTTCTGTTGTTACGATTCCCACAATATGATTGACCAGAGGCGGCGCTTCCAGATCGCAGGTATCTACATGAACGTTCACTTCGCAAAAACGCTCGTTTCCGTAAGCATCCCGTACCCAAACCTCGACTACTTTGCTGGTATTACCATCTGCGATGCAGTAAAAATCTATCTCCTGCGCTGCGTCGGCAGGAAATCCGGTTCCCGCGCCCGAAAGGCGCATACCCGATTCCAGGAGGTTAGAAGGCGTACAATTATCCGTAGCGCTCCAAAATACATTGTCTAATTGAAGGGTGGCAATGCCCGGATCTTCCTCAAAATAGACCGTCACATCCTCGGAACAAAGGATGTCCGGAGCCTTTCCGTCGTGGATGGTAAAACTGCGGGAACAGATCGACTCGTTGCCGCACTCATCTGTGATGTACCATTCGATGCGGTGCGCGCCATGAGGCAGTTGCGGAACAACATACATCTGTTGGTTAACCAGCGCGTTAAAACGCAGGGAAGCCGTCGCCTGCGCAGTTGACCGCACTACCTGTAAAGCAAATCCCCACTTTTGATTGGCAGGTACCGGACGTTCGTCAAACTGGCGGATTGTCCCCCCGCTGTAATTCGGTGTATTGGCATTGTTGTAAAAAATCGTGTTGAAACCCGGCAAATTATCGCTTTCTACCACGGTTTCCTGTATTTCATCGCCATCCAGATCGAGAAACAGAAGATATCGAAAAGTCAACTCACCGCCGCTGCAAACGTCGTTTGCCGTAATACTAAAATCCACTGCCGCCTCGCACAAATTACTGGTTTGATGTACCGGGTCCTCCCAGTATGTTTCATTCCAGAGTTGCCCATTGTTATTGGAAGAATCTGCCACAACAAGCGGGGTCGTCTGACAATTTTCAAAAACAGGTGGCAGATTATCGATGACCCGGATAATCTGCTTATACTGGTAACCATTTGTATTGACAGACCAGAAATTTCCAAAAAGATCGGTAGGCGCCCATTCGCCGGTTGTGCCCGGCGCCGAAACGACCGGGCCTGTCAGAAAGGGAGGATTGGGAATTGTAAGCAGCGGAACAGCAGAATTGTACTGGCAAAGATTTCGCACATACCAGGTGCGTTCTATTTCAAAACAAGCATTCGTAACGTTCGTATTAACTACATCCGTAAAAGATATGTCTATAGATTCGCAACCGCCCGGCAACTGAAATATTTCGGGCGCCCCGTAATCGCCTGACGCCATGCAGGTTGCCGTATTCGAGTCGTCGGGGAATCGCACATAGTAATGCTGCGGCGCGGGGTCGACTGTAATCTGTTGCAAACAAAACGACGTTTGCCCAAACGGATTAACAATGTAAAAAATACGCGTGATTTGACCCACTTTGCATAAGGTGTCAAAGAGGGATAAATCCAGTTCGATAAAACTGGAATCCACATCGCAGGAAGCGGGGAAATCGCCGTAAGCCGCATAAGTCGGGTCAAAATCCGTACAATTGACCGTAATATCCGGCAAATTATCACAAAGCGGGGGAAATGTATCCCTCAATATTATACGCGTCGTGCATTGAGCAAAATGACCTGTTCCAAAAGTATCCTGCACCGCACCGGATGGCGGCAGGTTATCATATACCCGAAGCGAAGCCGTCAGCGTATCTCCCAGATCGCCACAGCAGAGTAACATCGTGTCGTCAAAAGCAAGCGCAGCCTGGCAAGCACCCGGTTTATTCAATTTGGCTTTGAATGCGACTGGCAGGCAATTGTCTGTTGAACCGATATCCAGTGCATCGGCGGGCACAAGCGCACGCCCGTCAGGCCCCAAATGCACCACGATCAAGTTTTTACAAACAGCAACCGGCGGCGTCATGTCAAGTACGGAAATTTCAAACTGGCAACTGCCGGTATTTCCGCAGGCATCGGTGGCAATATATGTCAGCAGCGTTGTACCCACCGGAAATTGTGGTACATCGTCCAATACGCCCAATGTATCAATTGCCTCCGGATCATTGCCGGGGAAATCAGCCAGTGTACCCACCCGCATTCGCATGGTATCACCCTGCATCCAGCGCGCCTGAATGGAAGTGATATACGAGCATCCATCGCTGATAACGGCATCCGGCAACGGCGCCGTTCCACGACAAGCAGTAGCGTTGACGGTTACGGTCAGTTGAGCGGGACAAGCCACCTGAGGCGGTAAAGTATCCTGTATATCAATAAGTTGCACGCCAGATCGCTCTTCCGACGTTTCTGTGTCCAACAGATACCAGTTCCTAAAAACCTGTCTGGACTGGCCGCAGGTGGCGCCGATACTGTCGACGTGCGTAAAAACAATGGCGCAGGCATCGATCGGAAATTTTTGATCTGCATAAACGATATAAGGCTGCCCCGCTACGGCAGGTGAATAGGCAACGGAACCGGCGCATCCATACGTTACATCTGCCGGAAAAAGCACATCCTCCAGGTTGCTTTTTGTCTGGTAAATATATTGCTCACAAGTTGAACTGTTGCCGCTGTCATCCGTAGCAATCCATACCCGGCGGGTAAATTTGAGGACTTGTGTAAGCGGATCATATGTATCGACAAAAGTAAGCGTACTGAAAAAAGTGGTATCCTCTACCGTTCCGCAGGCATCGCTGATTTGTGGAAAAGCAGTGGTTATACCGAGGCTGTCATATAGAAACTCAGGCCATACGGAGGCTATTTCGCAGGGTATCACAATATCCTCACACAACATATTCGGCCCTTCAACATCCTTTACGGTGACGCTGCCCGTACACATATTGGTGTTGTGAATGTTCCTTATCCGGAACATATACGTTTTATCTTTATCGGCTATGTTGAAATTGCCGGGCAACCAGGGACCGTTACCCAATGGCAACGATTTATCCACTTCCAGCAAATAACTTTCCGGGCAGCCTGGTTGTAAATTCTCCAGGAAAAAAATAGCGGGAGGCGTCGCAATACAATTACTCCCCAGGTTGACTACCCGGGCCGGCCAACAATCGACGAGATGCGGAAAATTGTTGACGGTTACGGTAAAGGAACAAGCCGCCGTATTGCCTTCGGCATCCGTTACGAGAAATGAATTGACGGTTTGTCCGATCGGAAATGGCTCCGTGTTAGAGAATCCGCCGAGTTGGGTCAACACAAAACCCGGTTCGTCGTCGTAGGCCACAACGGTATAGTTGAATAATGTATCGCATGCTCCTGGCGCCAAAGTAAATGTTGTACTGGCAGGACAGTTGATGGCCGGCGGCGACGAGTCAGCCGGCTTTGTCTCAGGATGGTTCATGTAAGCCACGGGACTTTTGGCATTCAATTGTCCCAAAAAAAATAGCAAAAAGAGGAGTAGCAATCGGCTCATATTCGTTATCGGTTATCAGTTATTCGTTATCAGTATTGATAATCAAGCATTTACAAGGAGTTTACCCTAAAAAACCCAGATGGAGGCGCATTTTAAATAGTCGTTGCGGTACATTGACGGGGTCGCTTCGAGTCTAATGTCGTCAACTTAGCGCTAGTGAAGAGGTGTCATCTGCGAGGTACGAGCAGGTGACATCTCAAAACGACGTCATCTCATCAAAATATACCGTTCCGAGATGTCACCTGCTCGTACCTCGCAGATGACACCTCTTCACTAGCGCTAAGTTGACGACATTAGGCTCGAAGTCACCCCGTCAATATACCATACCAAAACCAAGCCGTTTTTTTTCGTGTATAGTGTTTGGTGTATAGTGTTTGGGACGCTTCGCCTTTGGCCGTGTATGGTGTATGGTGTTTCGTGTTTGGAGCGCTTCGCCTTTGGCAACTGTGAGTAGTTTGGGCAAAGCGTCCCAAACACCAAACACGAAACACCATACACCATACACGGCATTTACGCCCAAACCGTGCAACCCTCC
>JALHMA010000394.1 GCA_022844265.1 Saprospiraceae bacterium
GTCAATGCGCCGCCGTTCACCACGGCATCCATCAGGTCGTCTACGTCGATCCGGGTCAGGTAAGGGTACGTAATGTGGTTTTGCGCCGTTTCGCTGCGCCCGTAGCCGCCGACGAAATAGAGGGTTTCGTCCTCCTGGAAAAACTCCATGTTGGTGCTGCGCAATTGCTCCTGCAACGTATCGGGCAATTCACTCAGCGGGCTTTCCCAGATTTGCAGCGTTTCCGGATCCACAACCAAAATTTTTCCGTTGGCGGTGCTGTTGGGGAAGGCATTGAATTTCAGGTGCATACCGTCCCTTCTGCCGCCGATCAACAACCATTTTCCGGCATGTTGCGCATAGGCAAAGGAGTGCAAACCCGGCAAACCGGGAATGGAAAACGTATCAATCTGAATGTCAAAGTTACTTTGTCCCGTGAGGAATAAAGGCAACGCCATTACAACAAAACAAATATTTTTTAATCTCAGTCTCATAAACCATGTATTGCATCAACACTTGAGCGCCGTACTTGCGACGCCTTGTCTGGATACAAAGATGGCTGTCATCCAAAGGAGCATTGGACTGCTGATGTTGCAAAAAGGTTCGCTGATGTTGTATTTGCGGAAAAGGTTTGTTGTGGTTGCGGGGAGGTTTGCTGAGGTTGTAAAAGAATGATGAGTTATGAATGATGAATGATGAACGATGAATGATAAATGATGAATATTTGGCTTGACGAGTGAAGTGAATTTTATTTTTTTTATTTTAAAGTATTGGTTTACAATAAATTAGCATTCATCATTCATCATTCATCATTCATCATTCATCATTCATCATTCATCATTCATCATTCATCATTCCTGTTATTCAACTACCTTAAACGTCGTCCTCCTGTTCGTCTGGTGTTCATTTTCTGTACAGCGCACACAGATGCAATCGGCGGCGGGTTGGGTTTCGCCGTAGCCCACGGCGCTTAATCTATCGGCGTCTATTCCTTTGGTAATCAGGTAATTGACGGCGCTTTCGGCGCGGCGCTGGGAGAGCGTAGAGTTATAGGAATCGTTGCCGCGGCAGTCGGTATGGCTGCCGAGCTGGATGCGGATGGTCGGGTTTTGGCGCAGCACTTCCGCCAGCCGGTTGAGCGTCGGTTCGGCGTCGGGGCGGATATCCCATTTGTCGTAGTCGTAGTAGATGTTTTCCAGTACGATTTCGCGGTCGCGGTAAATCTTGTCCAGCACGATTTCCAGTTCGTAGGTTTGCACCGGATTGGCGGGGTCTTTTGCCATGCCTTTGGTGCTGAATTTTGCGGAATTGGACAGGTAGCCTGCCAGCGAAGCGCTGAACTGATAATCCGTATTTTCCGCAAGTTCCATTTTGTGGAAGCCCTCTTCTTTCAGCGTTACTGTTTGAGGCTTTTTACCGGCGTCTATCTGAACGCCGGCGCCGGGCAGGGGTCTGCGGCCCAGCACTTTACTGTTGGGGTCGGTCGGATCCGTCAGAATTTTTTCCAGAACGTACACTTCCAGGATCATTTTGTACACGATCGACTTGGCGTCGACGGTGTCTACTTTAGGCGGTTTGGGCGGCGGCACTTTTTGTTCGAAACGGAAAATGTCGTCGCCCCCCCGGGCCGTTTCGGCGGAACGGTTGGAAGTAAAAAATCCGCCTCGGATCAGGTCACCGGGTTGACGGGCGGCGGCGTTTTTGCCCGGAATCATGGCGAGGCCGAAATCGTCGGAGCCACTGTTGACGGGCGCTTTCAGGTTGATCGGCGGCGCCCAGGTATTGCGTTCAAGTTTGTAGGTGCGAAAAATATCGAGCCCGCCCATACCTGTAAGCCCGTCGGAGGCGAAGTACAAAGTATCCGCATCGAAAGACGGAAACAGTTCGTTGCCGGGCGTATTGATGGCGCGGGTGAGTAATTTGGGTTCGTCCCAGCCGCTTTCCGATTTGCTGCGCTGCATGGCGTACAGGTCGAAACCGCCCCATCCTTCCGGGTCGTTGCCGGCGAAATAGAGCGTATTGCCATCGGCGCTGAGTGCCGGGTGTACGTAGTTGACTTTTTCCTTTTGAAAGGGCATCGGCGCGGGCGTACTCCAGCCGCCTTCGTCGGACATCCGGGTGGCCGTGTAAATTTTATTGTAGGCATCGTCGCCTTTGTATGCGCCTACTGCACGGACGAAAAAGATTTCATTACCGGATTTGTTGAAACAGGGCGTTGCTTCGTTGTTTTCCGTATTTAACTGATTGTCAAATACTTGCGGGCTGGCATTGTTGGGGTCGACGATAAAAATGTCCATAAACCGGTTGCCGGTCCAGTTGTATTTTTCTTCTCCGGTGCTCATGCTCCGGTCGCTGCTGAACACCAGACGGCCATCGGGGACCAGGACCGGAGCAAAGTCGTTTTGGCTGCTGTTGAAAGAAGTAGTCTGCGCCGACCAGCCATTGGTGGGCAGTTCCTTGAGCCAGCCTTCGGCTACGTTACAGGCGGTTATTTCCTTGCGGTATTCGTAGGGCGAACCGATTTCTATGCCGAGGTTTTTGAATGCTTCGCGGGCTTCTGCATAGCGCTCCATTTTTTTGAGCGCGAAGGCGTATGCTTTCAGGGCTTCGGCGCCGCCATTGTTGTCGTATGCCGTTTTGAACCATTGCAACGATTTTTCATCGCGGCCCATGCGGCGGTAAGAGTCGCCAAGCAGGTAGGCGATTTGCCCTTTTTCATTGCGCGTTTTGACGCGGGAAAATTCTTTTTCCAGCATGGGAGTGGCTACGGAAAACTGTTTGCGTTCGTATGCCGTTCTGCCGTCTTTTACTTTCAAAGTGTATGTGCAGGCGACTAGAAGCAGCAGTGTGAATAATCCGGTGGTAATTTTTGTGAGCATGGCTATATTTTTTGAGAATCGGCCCAATCTGTGCGGAATGAGTAAATGTAGAGATGTTTTTCAGGGTTAAACGGTTGTTCGGGGCATTAATTTTGAGACAAACCTGCACTTTTTCGTCATGAATGTGCATTTGTTGTGCAGGTAAAAATAAATGCACGTACGATTTTCAGGCTTTCGGCGTTTTTCCTTCTGCAAACAACGCTGAATTATTTATTTCCTTCTATTACATGATACTAAGAAATCTGTTTTCCACGGCTATTGTCGCTATCTTCTGTACGGCTGCTCTTTTCGCACAAGATAGTAAAACAAAACTCCAGCCGGTTCCTCCCAAACCACCCAAAGAAAAGGTTGTTTTAACGTCAAAAGAGGCTCCAGAAGCGGCTGAAAGTGCTGAAAATCTTGATATTGAAGCCTATAAGCCTAAACCGATCGATACCCTTTCGGCTCCGACGATTATTGCTTTCGGCTCCTGTAACAAGCTGGATAAACCGCAGACCATGTGGGAACACATCAATGCTAACAATCCCCAATTGTGGATTTGGCTGGGCGATATTATTTATGCCGACACGACCAATACCAAGGTGCTGGCATCCAAATACAAAACCCTCAAAACCAACCCGGATTATAAAAAACTGCGCGCCAAAACGCAGGTGCTCGGCATTTACGACGACCACGATTATGGCAAAAACGACGGCGACCGGTATCTGGCAGCAAAAAAAGGTACCAAAAAATGCCTGCTGGATTTTCTGGATGTGCCCGGTAATAATCCGGTGCGCAAACGCGAAGGCGCTTATCAGTCTTACACGTTTGGTAAAGGCGCCCAGCGCATCAAAGTTATTATTTTAGACACGCGCTATTTCCGCGATTCGCTTTCTGCCGACCCGACCAAACAACGCCGGTACCTGCCCAACCCGGAAGGCGACATCCTGGGGGAAACACAATGGAAATGGCTCGAACAGGAACTCAAAAACAGCAAAGCCAACCTGAACCTGCTTTGTTCCAGTATCCAGATATTGCCGGATGAACACGGTTATGAAAAATGGGGCAATTTTCCCGCCTCCCGCAAACGCCTGCTCAGCCTGATCGTTAAATTACAACCCAAAAACCTGTTGCTGCTTACCGGCGACCGACACATGGCCGAAATTTCTAAAATGGAACTGCAGGGATTGCCTTATCCGCTCTATGATTTTACCTCCAGCGGACTGACCCATATTCGTAGCAGCAACAGCGAGCCAAATAAATTTCGCGTGGGCGACATGATCGTGAAGCGCAATTTCGGCATCCTCAAAGTCCGCTGGGAAGGCGAACACCCCATCGTTACGATGCAGGTGAAGGGTTTGCAAAATGAATTGTACCAGGAGGTGATTATGAAGTACTAGTGTGTGGTGTATGGTGTTTGGTGTTTGGGGCGCTTCGCCTTTGGCTGGTGTTTGGTGTTTCGTTTTTCGTGTTTGGGGGGCTTCGCCTTTGGCAACTGTGAGTAGCTCAGGCGAAGCGCCCCAAACACCAAACACCATACACCATACACTAAACACCAACCAAATGGCTACTTTTGCGCCACTATGGAATTCCTGAAACAACATATTGAAGCCCTGATCTTTGCTGCTCCGCAGGCCATTGCACTGGAAGACATCAAATCCGTGCTCGACGAAAGTATGCAAAACGACGTGGCGCTCAGCGACATCCAGGCCCTGATCGCTCAAACACAAGAGCAGTACCGGCAGGAGGCATACGCATTTGAACTGGTGGAGATTGCCGGCGGTTACCAGTTTCTGACCAAAGGCGCCTACCACAACACCGTGGCGATTCACCTGAAACAAACCACCAAAAAACGCCTCTCGCAAGCCGCCCTGGAAACGCTGGCGCTGATTGCCTACAAACAGCCGGTCATCAAATCCGAACTGGAAGAAATCCGCGGCGTGAGCTGTGATTATGCCCTGCAAAAACTTTTAGAAAAAGAACTTGTTTTTATTGCCGGTCGTAGTGAGGGCCCCGGACGACCTTTGTTGTACGGCACCACAGATAAGTTTATGGACTACTTAGGCATCAATAGCATCCAGGATCTCCCCAAACCCAAGGATTTTAAAGAAATTGAAAATACAGTCGGCGAAACCCCGACGCTGGAAGAAACGCCTACTGAAAGTTGAGGGTTTTTCAGTGCGGGGTTGGAAGACCCTTGCCCGGCGGTAAAACTTTCCCTCAAAATCACGTTGCATTAACTAATCCAAGTTCTACGGGGTTGTGTCAAAAGGGACGAAGTGGAAAAAATGCCAAATAATACTTGGTTTTTTCTGCTCGAACCTTCCCGAAAGTTTAAAACTTTCGGGAAGTTCGAGGTAACGCGAAATTAAATTTTACACGAAAACCATGGCTCAAGTAGAATTCGACTTTTGACACAACCCCCCACAACTTGGGTTAACTGTGAATATTCACCCTCTCATTCTCTCACATC
>JALHMA010000395.1:0-4798 GCA_022844265.1 Saprospiraceae bacterium
GCCCCCTCCAAAAAAAAACCGGTTTGCGTCAAGGCCTCAGGTGTTGCCTAAAAATACCAAAAAAAATAAAGAAAAAACTCTTCGCGCTTGGTTAGCAACATAGAGGGATGACTCATGTTTTGCGATTTTGATTAGTTTTAACCCATTATTCGCATTATTAAGTAAGTGAGCAAAATTAGTTTTGGCTAAATTCTTTGTAAATGCTTGATTATGAACACTGATAACCGATAACTAATACTGTGTCATCTAGATTTTTGAATATTCGAGGATGCGAGTATTTGAGTATAAATGATTCGTTATCAGTCAGATACTCGAATACTCAAATCTTCAGATACTCAAAAAATTAGGCGACTATGTACTAATAACCAATAACTACTTACTTATGATTAAATCGATACTGATACGTCCGCTATTCTGGCTGGTTCGGGATACGGCCATGTTCAGTTTGCCGGGCCTTCGCCGGTTCAGGCGCTGGATTATTTCCCAGTATTACAACGCGCCGGGTTTGGCGATAGATCGATACGGTCGTTTGTACGCGGCGCATCCGAACGCACAAAGTTACCTTAAATTGGGCAATCCGGTGGATGTTGGGCGCCATGCTTACATCGACTATTCCGGCGGACTTACCGTCGGCAACGACGTGTGTTTTTCCGATGGCGTCCGGGTTTTTACACACAACCACCCGGTCGACGGTATTCATAAAAACGTGGAAGACAATCCCATCGAATTTTATCACCTCCATGTCGGTTCGTATGTAAAAGTGCTGAACGATGCCATTATTCTACCCAAAGTACAAAGCATCGGCGAAGGCGCCATTATCGGCGCGGGTGCGGTGGTGACGGAAGCGGTGCCGCCCTATGCAGTGGTGGCCGGAAATCCGGCACGGGTGCTGCGGTTTCGGGATATGACGGGAGCAGCCTAAAATCGCTTTTGATTGGTTCTGCTACGCCCCTCGTAGAGTGATGGGAACACGGATGACACAAGGCGTAGAGTTGACCACTCTTTTTTTGGTCATTTGTAATGATTCATGCCAGGCTTACAGAAAATACTAAACGGGACGAGTCAACTCTACGCTTTGTGTCCTTTGTGAAAACCACTTGGTGTCCGTTGTGGTAAAAAAATCTGCGGTTCGGTATATAAAAGTAGCCAAAAAAAATCAGGAAGACTCATATTTCAATGTAAAAAAGGCAGAACTTAACAGCCCTGCCTCTCCGTGGGAGTTTTGGTCGGGTACTAATTTGACAACTTTTAAAAAGTTGTCAAATTTTCACGTTGCTTTAGGCTACTCACGCAAGTGAGGCGGTGACTGGCAGTCACCGCCTCACTAAAACGGCAGTACATTAGCACTACATGTCTCATGTTTATTAAACATTTAACTGTCGATCCCCGCCACCGGCTGCTGCTCGGCAACGGCCTGGCACAGGCCATGTTGTTCGGCGGAATGGCCGGCATCAGCCGCCTGTATGACGCCGGGCCTATCGGAACCTGGAGCGCTTGTATAGCCTTTATCAACCTCGTCTGGTCGTTTTCGCAGTTAAAAACGGATGTGGCACTGATACAGGCCCGGGACGGCGCCGAAAAACGGCAATTGCTCGATTTTGGCTTAATGTCTCATTTGCTGTTTTCGGGTATTGCGCTGGCTGTTGCACGCTGGTTCGGGTTGTTTTCCGGCGATCACAACATGCTGTTATTCATGGTGTTGGCCAGCCACGGCATCCAGCACATGTTTACGGCCTGGTGCCTGAGCGCGCGCGCTTACACACAGGTCAACTGGATGCGGGTAACCAATATCCTGCTCGCGTATCCGGGAAGTTTGTTGCTGTTTTTTATCAACGGGGAACAGGGTTTGTTGTGGGCGTTATTAGCCGGGAACCTGTTTCCGGCGCTCGCGCTGATGGGCGCCGGGAAAATTCCGCTGCCGGGTGGAAGCCGTCCCGGCCGACACTGGCGGGTTTTGCTGAAGAAGCACCTGCAAACCATGTCGTATTTATCCCTCGGCAATTTTCTGATGAGCCTGACGGAACAAGGCATGGTGCTGCTGATTTCCATCTACTACGATGCCGGGCAAACGGCGGCCTTTTTCCTGGCGAGCAGGGTGTGCAACCAACCGCTCAGTTTTGTACAAACAGCTATGAGCCAATACAACCTGCGGCATTTCCAGGACTTGCTGAATGAAGGCCGTTTTTCCACCCAGGTGGTCTGGCAATACTGGAAAAAGTGGCTGCCCGCCGGACTCGCCTATTTCCTTCCGATACTCCTGCTGGGGCCTTTTTTATTCAGCCTCGTTTTTGGCGAGGCCTGGGCAATTTCCGGCGATATGGCACGCATCCTGGCCGTGCTTGCATTCGTTCGTTTTTTAAACAGCCCGACCAGTATGGGCTTTTTTGTGGTGGGCAAACAGCGGATATTTTTCCTGTTTACACTGGCGTTCGTCGCAAACTTCGGCGTAAGCATCCTGCTCGCCTGGTTGCAGTATCCGCTGTTTCAAGTGATCGGCTTGAACAGTATAGCTCAGGTGCTGCTGATCGTCTGGTATAACCGGGTGATGCTGGGGCATATTGATCGAGGGGCGACTGGGAAGGGTTGATAAAGGTTGATGAGGTTTATAAAGGTTGATGAGGTTGATATTCATTCGCTCGATAGAGTATGAATCTATCTTTATTTGAGCCGCTGAATATCAACCTCATCAACCTTGATAAACCTCATCAACCTTATCAACCCACATCAACCTTTATAAACCCTACCCTACCGCATCAGCACCATCTTCCCAAACCCGTGTTTGAAATAACCGTCGATATTCGTTTGGTCGAAGGCCTCGAAATTGGTTCCGTCCTGCTTTTTGGCTACCACGCGGTATAAATAAACGCCGTTGGCCAATTGATCGCCGAATTCGTCGCGGCCATCCCAGCAGAAATTACTGATGTGCGTCCCGGCCTGCAGGGGGCCGAATTCAGCCTCCGTTATTTCCCGCACCACCCTGCCGCTCACCGTCATGATCTGAATTTTAAAATGAGCGGGCGTTTCGGCGCCGGTCATCGTATACACAAAGCAGGTGGAGGTCGAAAACGGGTTGGGGTAATTGAGCACATTGGACAGCGAAGAGCGTGTAATTACCCGGAAATTGACCGCATAATCGAGCGTTCCCGAGGGATTCCCGCTGGCATCCCGTCCGTTGACCGTCAGGGTATAATCGCCGTCTTTGGTGAATTCAGGCCGCCATTCGAGGCGCGCGCGGTTCTTTTGAGGCAGGTTGTTTGCATCGCCCGGAAAAAACAGCACGGCAGGGTCGTTCCAGGCAATTTGCCGGAT
Organism: Saprospiraceae bacterium; assembly: GCA_022844265.1. GTDB lineage: Bacteria > Bacteroidota > Bacteroidia > Chitinophagales > Saprospiraceae > M3007. The sequence goes on from JALHMA010000395.1 coordinate 3,310, forward strand.
CAGTCCGTCGGGCTCCGTCAGCGTCAGGGAAAAAGTCGCCGTGTCCTGAATCGGCAGAAAAGGGTTGTCGTCTTTCAGCGAGAGGCTTATTTCCGGTTTGGGTGAAATCAGGTCGCCGTCCATGATATGCGCACCGTCGAAAGTAACATCGAGCAAAGGGTTGCGCCGATCCTTGTTGACATAAAAATTGCGAAAGGCGACATTGTTGTAGTGATACAGTTCGGGCTGATCGTTGCCGGGATTGGCATCCACCGACAGGCGCTGCGGGCCGTTCATCTGGATAGTCGACCAACGCAAGGTAGCGGTAACGGAATCCCCGGCAGGTACGTTTTTCAGGCGTTCCGTGCGCGAAGTCATTTGCCCGCCCGTCCCTTCAACACTGTACCTGATCAACAGGGAATCCATATTGTACCAGGAAATATTCCGGAACGACAAGGTCGCCCGGAGCGAGTCGCCCTGTGCGAGCGTATCGGCATGCCACAGGCTAAAACGTTGATTCAGCGCGCCTTCCGGGTAACCGTCGTAAAATACCCACCAGGATTTCAGTTGAGTCGGTGAGCGCAAAACGGTGTCCAGCGCTTCGTATCGCAATTTGAGGTAAGAGAACCTGGTCGAATCCACGGCGCTGAGCGAAATGGTTGATTCGTTTTCCACCCGATACAACAGCGTATCCGGCTGATTGCTTCTGACCCCCAAAACCGATATGCTGAACTCGTCTGTGGGGTCGTCGTCAGGGCCTTTTGCCCAATGCGCGCTATGCCATTTCCGGGCCGGGCCGATGGGCAGGGTTTCCACAGCGCCGGTGGTCCAGCGCGCCTGAAACGTGCGGCGGACGGAGGTCAGGGTATCTTTAAAATATACAATCGTATCTGTTGGCGGGAAATCTGGCCCCTGGTACCGGAATGAAAAACCGTAGGGATAAGGCGGTTGGGGCGCATCGGCCAGCGAACGCACCTTTTGAGCGCCCAGGTTTTCGAGTACCTGAAACAGGTTTTTCCCGTACGTGACGGAGTCTTTGGCCCAGTCCCAGGGCGCGTATCCGACCAGGTTGTTGTGGCGGTACACCGTCATCAGCAGCACATAAGCGCCGGGTGTCAGGCCGTTTTCCAGAAACGCCATCAAGGCGATCCGTTGCAGGGAATCTGCCGTTTCGTAGGCGTGAAAAAGCGCCGGCTGATTGCCCATAGGATTGTCCGGGCTACCGGGCGGATTGCGGATCACTCGGCCGGTAACGGGATCGAACTGGATAACGACTACTTTATTGTCGATTCCATTCGAGGCGTTCCACTGGAAAGACGTTACGGCCCCTTCGTTATAAGTATTCAGAACGGAAGGTATCAGCGGATTGGCCTGAAAATAGGCCACCGTATATTTAAACTGCGCCGCATTGTCGCTGAAGGAGAATTGTTCGCCGGGCTGGAGCAATTGCATATTCAGCAGCGAATCCAGCACAAACTGCCCGTAATCCGACTGGCTCCAACCGGCAGGG
>JALHMA010000395.1:4808-5308 GCA_022844265.1 Saprospiraceae bacterium
GTGGCGGAACTCATGTTGTACTGTTTCAGCAGCGGACTGTTAAACGTTTCAACGGTATCCAGTTCAAACAGGTACCGGATAGGCGTTTCATGCGGCAACAAGGCGGAAGCGTGGAGTGTTGCTTTTTCGGTAAAAATAATACTGCAATCGGGCGGGAAAAGCGGCTGAATATCGTCCGCATAAAAATAAAGCGGGATACCTTTTTCGCCGGAAGCATCCGTCAGGTCGTTGTTGAATTCGGCACTGGACGGCCACTCGGGAATTTGCATCGAAGGGTCGATGCTCAGGAAAAGCCGGGCATATCCCGATTGTATACCTTCTGTGGGCAGGTTCAGCGTGATTTTATCGCGGTAGGCCGGCGCATCCACTTCAATCGTTTTGAGTACCCGGATGGTGTCGTCGGCATCCCGTATCGAACATTCCAGCGTTATTTTATCGCCGATTTTTCTCCCCAGGTTGACCAGGTCGAATTTGAGTTGGAATGTGGCCTGGTCGATACT
>JALHMA010000396.1 GCA_022844265.1 Saprospiraceae bacterium
ATTCGCACGCCTGAAATGCTCGGTTTAAATTCCCCCGATTTTATCGGCATCAATTTTTCTCCCCTCAGCAAACGCCGCGCGGAACCTGCGTTGCTGGAGAAATTGAAGCAAACCCCGGTTTTTGAGCCGCATTGGGTGGCTGTTTTTTATAAAAATACGGAATCGGAGATCCGCGACATCCTGGACGCCTATCCTTTCCAGGCAGTGCAATTATACGCCAACGACACAAGCCCGGCGTTTGTCCGCAGCCTGCGCCAGCGGGTGCTGCTGGCGGTAGCGGTGCGTACAAAGGAAGACCTGGATACAGTGGAGCATTTTGCCCCGGATGTGGATTGTTTTATCCTCGACGGCGCTGCGCCGGGTAGCGGACAATTGATCGAAACCGGTATTCCCGCAGATTTCCCTTACCCTTTTTTGCTGGCGGGCGGCATACATGCGGGCAACCTGGAGCGCGTGGTGCAATACAAAAACTGCATCGGGGTAGATGTGGCCTCGGGGATCGAAGTGGATGGCAAGGTGGATGCGGCGTTGATTGAAGAGATTGTCACAGGGATGAGGAAACAGGAATGAGGGATGAGGAATGAGGAATGGCCGAGCGTTATGTCGGACATCACGCTCGGCATTCCTCATCCCTCATTCCTCATCCCTATAAATGCTGTTCCATTTTTTTAAAAATAGGTTTTTCAAAAAATCCCTTCTACCTTTGCACAAAATTCACCCATATCCGGTGTTTGTCCGCCTGGACAATAAGTCTTTTTTCAATAGAAAAACGCCGCGAAAGAGCCTGAAACAGGTAAGCGATTGATAAAATAGATATTATTCTGTCAATTGTGATTTCGTTTGTTGCGCACGACTTTACCCCCATGAAGGGCCATTTTTGGGCCCGCCGCGTACGATTCCGGTAACATCTAAGTTAATGTTATTTAAAGATTTATCGCTCATCGAGCCGCTTCTCCGCGCGCTTTCGACCGAGGGCTATGAGCACCCTACACCCATTCAGGAGCAATCCATTCCAATTATTTTACAACGCCGGGACCTGTTGGGTTGCGCACAAACAGGCACCGGTAAAACGGCGGCTTTCGCATTGCCCATCCTGCAACTGCTGCACACTAAGCAGCCTGCAAAGCCGGGTTCCAAAGCGATCCGCTGTCTGATCCTGACGCCTACCCGCGAACTGGCTATCCAGATCGATGAGAGTATAGCGGCTTATGGCCGGCATACCAACTTTCGCCACCTCGTAGTTTTTGGCGGTGTGTCGCAATTTTCCCAGACCGAATCGCTGAAACGCGGTTGCGATATCCTGGTAGCCACACCCGGCCGATTGCTCGACCTGATGAACCAGGGCTACATTTCGCTGCGCGACATCGAAATTTTTGTGCTCGACGAAGCAGACCGCATGTTGGACATGGGTTTTATCCACGACGTGAAAAAAGTAATTGCCAAGTTGCCATCCCAGCGCCAAACGCTGTTTTTCTCGGCAACCATGCCGCCTGAAATTTCCAACCTGGCCAATTCCATCCTGACTGATCCGCTGCGCGTAGAAGTGACTCCTGTTTCTTCCACTGCCGAAAAGGTCGCTCAGGCGCTTTATTTTGTGGACAAAGCCAATAAAAAGCACCTGTTGCAGCATTTGCTGACCAATAGCGATGTGCGCTCGGTACTGGTTTTCACCCGTACCAAACACGGCGCGAATAAAGTGGTCGGCGACCTCGTCAAATCGGGAACAAAAGCCGAAGCCATTCATGGCAACAAGTCGCAAAATGCCCGGCAGGCCGCACTGGAAAATTTCAAAAAAGGTAAGATACGCGTACTCGTTGCCACTGATATTGCCGCCCGCGGTATCGACATCGAAGAGCTGTCGCACGTAATCAACTACGAACTTCCGAATATCCCTGAAACCTACGTCCACCGGATTGGCCGGACAGGCCGTGCAGGCGCCAGCGGTATTGCCTTGTCATTCTGCGAAGCGGAAGAAATTCCGTACCTGAAAGATATACAGAAACTCACTGGCCAGTTGATCCCGATCGAGGAGGAACATCCGTACGCCGCCAATCTGGTAGCACCGGGACTTCCTGTGGCCCGTGGAAAAGAAAAAGTAGCGCCCAGACCGGCGCCACAAGTGCAAAAATCAGCGCCGGTTCAACGCCCGGACGTTATTCCGATGCCGGAGCGCCGCCCGGATACACAAAAACCGTCGCCGCATCACAAACCGCAAAGGCCCCGGCCCGTTGCCAATACGAACGGAAAGGATCGCCCTGCTGAAAGACCGGCCGGTCAGGATAGAAACAATTCTTCCGGCGCTTCCAACCGTGAACGCGACCGCAACGACCGCAACAACCGTCCCGGCCAACGTCCGGAACGCCGCGAGCGCTCCGAACGGCCTTACCAGCCGGATCAGAGACCTGCCAGAAATAACAGCCAGGAAACACCTGCTCCGCCCGCTAACAGGGGTGGCAGATTTTCTTCTATTCTGGAAGTATCTTCTATCGAAAAGCAGGACCGTCCGAAAAGTCAGTCGCGCGAACGCGATGACCGCAACCGGAACAGTGGCAGCAAAGACAGCCGCCCGCCGTTTGGTGGAGACCGGAAGAAAAAGTGGTAATTTAGATTGTTGCGTAAAAAAAGGAACACGGATTTAACGGATTAGACACGGATTTTTTTACCACATAGACACATAGTTTTTACACATAGAAAACATAGTTTTTACACATAGAAAACATAGTTTTTAGAGTACTCTACGCTATGTGTTATATGTGTAAAAACTATGTGTCTATGTGGTAAAAAAATCCGTGTCTAATCCGTTAAATCCGTGTTCCTTTTTAAAATCTGAAGTAGAGCAATCCTACTCGGATTTGGCGCGGCTCCACTTGATACCGCAACCAATTGCCTTGGTTTGTTTGACCGCCACTTCCTGGCCGGCGCGCAGGGCATCGATAGCATTTTCCACGTACTTTTCTTTTGCAGCGGATGCGTCTTCCGAGTTGTCGTCGATGGCGCCGATGTAGCGCACAACACGGTCTTTATCAAGCAGATACACATGCGGGGTACGGGTAGCGCCGTATGTTTTTGCTATTTCCTGCGTTTGGTCATAGAGGTAAGCGTAAGGAATATTTTTCTCTTTCACGCGCTTTTTCATGTTTTCAAAACTGTCGGCAGGCTGCACATCTTTATCGTTCGGATTGATGGCAACTACCGGATAACCCAACGGCGCATATTTTTTATGCAGTTCGATGATCCGATCTTCATAAGCGATCGCATACGGGCAGTGGTTGCAGGTAAATACAACAATATACCCTTTGGCGTCTTTCATATCGGCCAGCGCAACCTTTTTTCCATCCACATTTTGCAGGCTGAAATCACGGGCAGTATCGCCCACCACGTATCCAACGCCGGGGTTTTCAAGGGTAAATGAAATAGCCGTCAGCGCTGCTGCCAGGGTAAAAAGTGCAAGTATTTTTTTCATGATGCTTAAAATTTTGTGATAAAATGAATGGGTGAGTAAGTCTGTAGCGGCGACTTTAGTCGCCGAAAAGCCATATAAAATGTACAGTTTTTCCCCGTTTTGAGTTTTCGGCAGCTAAAGCAGCCGGTACAGTTGTTTATTCCGGCAGCTAAAGCAGCCGGTACTATAACACCGATCGCAAGGCCGTTTCCAGTTCTTCATAACTCAGCTGTTTCTCAAAAAACAGGTATTGGTTTTTACTTTTTGAAATGATGAGCGTTGCCGGGATGGCGCCCGACCACTCGGGGCTGACGAGGTCGATCCAGTTGTTGGGATTCGATTCATCCATAAAGACCACCTGGCTTTTGAGTTTTTTCTTTTTTACAAAAGATTTGACCCGCGTTTCCACCTCTCTTTTAAAGTCGGTACTGATGAGTACAACCTTCACTTTCTGATCCGCATAGTTGGCGTTTAACTTTTCAAAAGAAGGTAATTCCGCCACGCAGGGCGCGCACCAGGTTGCCCAAAAATTCAGCACCCACACGGTATCAGTATCAGCCTGTTTCCATTGTTCGATCTGGCCGGATTTGATAAACTGAATGTCCTGCGCCGGAAGTACGAGGGCGTTGATCAGGAATAAAAATACAAGAGAGCGTTGCTTCATAGGTCGGAAAACACGATAAGGACAAGGGTTGTTGTACAAAATTGAGTTAAAGCCGCAAAGTTCTACCCGAAAAAGGCCTGTAATTCGACCAATGAAACAGATTCCCAGGTGTTTGCCACTCACTACTCACTACTCACTACTCACCACTCACCACTCACCACTCACTACTCACCACTCACCACTCACTACTCACGTCTCACCACTCACGATTCACTTTCTACCGTTCACCGGTTTTTGCTTTCTCTCCTTGTCCTGCGCCCCCACTTTTGTCCTGTCATTCAACGAAACAATCTTTAAAAACGATCAGGCAATGAATATCAAGACAATCTGGAGTGTACTCCCCGCCTTTTTTCTTCCACTTTTCCTCTTTGCACAAACACAAACCCTGCGTGGTACCGTGTACGACCAACAGTCTGAAACGCCGCTCATCGGCGCGACGGTGCAACTGATTGCATCAGACGTTTCTGAGGGTGCGGCGCCACAAACCATCGGGGCCACCACCGATGTCGACGGTGCATTTACCTTAAAAAACATCCCGGTGGGGCGCCAGGCCTTGCGCGTTACCTATCTCGGCTACGAACCACAAACAGTGAGCAATCTGTTGGTTACCGCCGGAAAAGAAGTCCTGCTCAACATCCAACTGCAGGAATCTTTTTCCACGCTGAATGAAATCACCATTACCGCCAATGTGGATAAAGACCGGCCCATGAATGAATTGGCCACGATCTCGGCGCGGCAATTCAACACCGAAGAAGTGATGCGCTATTCCGGCGGGCGCAACGACGTGGCCAAACTGGTTGCCAACTTCGCCGGCGTGGCAGCCAACAACGATGCCCGCAACGACATCATTATCCGGGGCAACTCGCCCACCGGCGTGCTCTGGCGCCTCGAAGGAATCCCGATGCCCAACCCCAACCACTTCTCCACACTCGGCACCACCGGTGGGCCGGTTTCAGCGCTCAATCCCAATATGATTGCCAATTCCGATTTCCTCACCGGCGCTTTTCCGGCTGAATACGGCAATGCCACGGCGGGCGTATTCGATATCAATTTAAGAAACGGCAACAGGGAACGATTTGAATTCACGGGCCAGTTGGGCGCATTTTCAGGCATGGAAGCACTGGCAGAAGGTCCGTTGAATAAAAAGAACAACGGTTCGTTCGTGGTGGCTTACCGCCATTCGTTTGTGGAACT
>JALHMA010000397.1:0-2182 GCA_022844265.1 Saprospiraceae bacterium
ACAATTGCCCTGAAAACAGCTGCATTCCTCCAGTGGCTGATTGTTTTCCAGCGCGGTGACGAAATTGGCGCACAATTGATAAGATTCAACGGAGGGAACACCCGCATCTAAGGGATGGTCATACAAAACAGCCAAAGGCAACACTTGCCGGGCGCCATTTTGCAGCACGAATTGCACATAACCCGGCTCGCGCATGAGCGCTTCAAAATGCTGCTGGGCCACACGACCGGGTCCCGCAAACCTGCTGACTAAAGCATCATAGAGGCCGTATCCCCGTTTAGCCAGCGTAAAAAGGTTGGCTGCCAGGCGCTTAAGGTTTTTGGCATTCGGTTCATACAAATATGGTTCGTTTTGGTATTCCGTCTCTTTACCCCAGGAGGCCAGGCGGAGCGCTCCCCGGATTTGCTCCAATGCCGTTGCGACCTCTCCTTCGCCAAACGAAGCGTCTTTTTTATATTGCTCGCGGCCAAAAATCTGAAAACTGTGGCTGTTATCGTCGCTTTCGCTCAACAGCACACTCAGTTTGTGCTCCCGGTAGGCGTTCAGTTGTTTGGCAGTAAGGGTAGACGAAAGGGAATACAGTAGTTCGGAGGTCAGGGCAGCGATCACGGGTTTTGTCTGGGCGGCGATGACGGCCTTGACTTCACGCGACTGCACCAGGATACCCTGGCAGTAAATATTGCACTTCAACAGGCCCTTGCCTTCTTTCGCACCAGTTTGTACCGGAAAAAACAGGCGCTTTTTCGCCATCTCCGGAGATACGGCCAATTGAAAAGGCTGTATCGGCTCCTGAGATACGGTGACGGTACCGTCTTTATTGATTTGTAGTTTGCCGACGGATGCCGCTTCATCCAAATGGAAGCCATCGCCCAATGCGTACAAGGCAACCTCCAGTTCGGCTTCGTCGGGCAGGTGTTCCGTAGGCAACGACGCGGGCCTGACTTCGATCGTGTCCTTCAACAATTCGCCCACCTCTAGCCAGAAAAAGTAGGATTGGCCGGTTGCCAGCGTTACATCACCGGGCGAAGGGAACTGCGGTGTGGCCTGTGGAGCAAAGCCGGTATTGACGATGCGTTTGTCCGGAGGCAGGACTTCTTTTTCTTCGGATTCGAGTCCTTCCAGGCCTTCGTAATCTGTTTCAGGCGCTGGTGACGTGGGTTCTGGATACTCATGACCATCAAAATCTTTGGAATTGTCAGAGTTTTTAATGGTATCACCATGATGATTAGGATAATGATTCTCCTTTGAATCTAAATTCCTTAAATGTTCGGCAAGTTCAATGATCTTCCTAATGATGTCATTTCTGCTTTCTTCGTATTCAGACTGAGTTATAAGTCCGAGTTTGAAATCACTCAAAAGTCTAACATACCCGGTCATGAGGTAACCTGTCATTGTTTCCAATTTCTCCTCTCTTTTCACCCTTACAGCATGTTCTAACTCATAGAGTGCCTCTAATATCTGATCTTCTTCGATCAGTTTGACAAGATGTGCTTTAATATCCATGATTCATCTGAGTTTAAAGGAGGTATAAATTTTCGAGTATTTGAAGATGCGAGTATTTGAGTATCTGAGTGATAACGAATCATTTATACTCAAATACTCACATCTTCAAATACTCAAAAACCGACTTACTGATTCGCCGTATTATTGTTCGCATCAGACATACCGCTAACAGTAGGGCGCACGTCGCCCGGGATCTCAAAATCCCCGGAGGGTTTTATCCGGCGACCGTCCAGAAACCAGTCCATATTGAAATTTCTGGAGATGCCGACTAAAAGCAACAGCACGATGAAATAACTGAAAAAGCCTGCGAAAAGTCCGATACCGTAGGCGCCGAAAAGGTCGGTTCCTTCTTTGAACAAAGCCAGAATGGAGCCGCCGCCGATGATCCCGATGAGCGTCACCAGGTCGCTCAGTTGCACATCTCCTTTGCGATAGCGGTTAATGTAGTAGACATACCAGCCGATAATACAGCCGAAGCCTCCTGCGCCCAATAGTTGAATGGTAGAAGTTCCCATAAGTTAGGTTTGAGTTGTGAGTGTGTATGTTACGATGCATGTTTGCGCAAATATTGCAGCCACAAATAGTAGAAAAAGGCGGCTCCGGACATACAGGCCAACAAAATCAGTCCGGACAGCCAATCCTTATGCAAGCGCGACAGGCCGATTATCGCAAGGGTGGA
>JALHMA010000397.1:2282-5285 GCA_022844265.1 Saprospiraceae bacterium
CGCAAATATTGCAGCCACAAATAGTAGAAAAAGGCGGCTCCGGACATACAGGCCAACAAAATCAGTCCGGACAGCCAATCCTTATGCAAGCGCGACAGGCCGATTATCGCAAGGGTGGATACTGTTATCGCAAGGCCATTGAGCATTTTATTTTTTGCCAGGCTGAATCGCATGGAGCACCACCATCCCCATACAAAGCCGATTCCGGCTGCACCTAAATAAGGCAATATCGTGATAAGCGGCTCATTCATTCCGGCAAATCTATTGCACACATGACGGAAAACAATTGTTCAAAGGTATACATCTACGATTGAATATATTTCTTTCGCGGGCTATTATTTTAATAGATAGTATATGTGTTTCATGAACATGAAGGTTGAAACAGAGCAGGCACAGATACGTAGAGGACGCATCTACGCCTACCCTATTGGTTTACAATGAGGTTAAGCCTCGGACAAGCCCTTATCTATTCCAACAACTTCGCCGAAAACGTCCCATTTGTGAACCGGATCGTATCCGGGTTTGCCGGGTTGAACTTGGGACGGTCAGGATCGATGTAAAACACGGCATTGAATCCGCCCTTGATCCAGCCGGAATTGGCATCTATAGATTGAATGTAGATATTGCTCACGAACGAATCTACTTGAATTAAATAACGATCTTCTATTACGTCGCCATCTGAAGAAAAGGTGTAAAATGATGCTCCTGTGAGAGTATCAGTATTTCTAACGTCCGTATCAGAAATCTTAAAATGGCCGATAATTTCTGGTACTTTGTACAGGAATAGATTTTGGCGTAATTCCCCAAATTCATTATATATGTCAAATGAAAAATCTATTCCTATTCCGTGAGGCTTGTTAATCTTTGCAATATTACCTTGCGCTAACCACCTCTCCCCATTTTTAAATGCATCGGCTTTGCCATTTGAGTAATCGGGATGGAATTTATCCTTATCGCAGGCGCTGACGAGGAATAGAAAAAAAGATAAATAATATATGTGTTTCATGACTGGAAGGTTGAAACAGAGCAGGCACAGATAGCAGAACAGGGCATCTATGCCTGCTCTGTTAGTTAAAATTTGACGAGTTTCAGAATTTGAATATCACCTGATCCGGTGGTAGTCCGCAAAAAATACAGCCCGGTTCCCAATTCGTTCTCAGGTATGTGAAAGGTATGCACCCCCTTGTTGAGTTCTGCATACCGGTCTGACCGGACTAATTTTCCGCTGAGGTCAAAAAAGTCAAGATGTAGAACATCTTCCTGCGGCATTTGTACCGATATACGCCAGCTATCCTGCGTGGGATTTGGGAAAGCAGCGACCCTGAATGCCTGCGGCGCAGTGGTATGCTGCGGCTGTGAGGAACGTACACAGGGGCCTTCTTGTCCCGGCCAGATAGTAGCCGCTTCGACAAATCGTGTAGAAGACATAGTCTGGTTATCAGAGGATGTAGCGTCTACTCTAACAAAGACGCCTTCTCCTTCTTCACAAGGTACTTCCACGGCTGCGGTAGAGGTTGAATAGGGTAAAAGCGTCCAGTTGATGCCATCCGGGCTGACAAACCACTCAAAAGTATAAGAACCAGGAGCGCCGCCATAGGTGAGCGCGGTTACATAAGCCGATTCACAAGGGCAGGCATATTGATCGCCGGTAATGATGACCTGGAAACCAACTATGGTTTCTCTGAAATTAGCCACAGCACAGGCTTCATTTCTCAACTGTCTCGCATTGTCCCGTTCGTCTTTTACCCCCGTTTTTTTGCCACTGTATGTTACATCCGGGTTGGAAAAGTGTTGAATTCTGGTGCTTGAATTGAAGCGTACCTTCATAATCGTCCCCTTTTTCTTAAGTCCAAGAAAAAAATGATGACCATGTGGTATACCGTCTCTGGGGTCGTTATCATGCCCGGCGCCGAATAGATGCGCCACTTCATGCGCAAAGGTGAATCTCCCGGTTGTTGCCGCCCCCGTTTCAACTATGGCAAAGGCAGACTCTTCAATCGGACCAATAATAGGTACTGCACCAAATATTGATCCATATTCACCATCGGTCATTAAAATAACAATGTCAGCCTCAAAGTCATCACGTAATTGCTGAGCGTCTATATCTAATGCAAGGGCATTTACATCCGTTCCAATACTATTTGATTCCTCGAAATCAAAAGGCAACACACCGACCAGAATAACCCGAAGGTCCGATTGGATAACGTTGCTGTTGAGCAGCGCCATATTGGTTTGGTTGATGGCAAGATTAACCCTGTTGACCATGTTTCCAGGTTCCGCCGCCGCTGCATTTTCAGTAAAAAGCACCAGGCATCGAACATCACAATTACCATTATTCCTTTCCGTAGTATTGCTTCCGTGAACTTGTTCGTCATAAACGGGCGTGTTTGCATCTACACCGCATTCGTTTTCCGTGAACTTACTATCATCTATTTTCGACAACACGGTTTTACCGGGGCCAAGATCAAGTATTTCATACGCATCTTCATCCACCATGATATGGCCGATGCGGCCATGAGCGGTCGATATTAAAGTAATACTTCCTTCTGAGCAGTCAACAGTATCCTGAGGAATGAGTTTACCGTACCAGGTGTAATCATTTTCCGACACATACTGCACATCTTTTACCCTAAACACTAATTTTTGGCAGTAATGTCCGGGGATGGAAACATGTATGCGCCCATTGGACTGTAAGGAGTCAAGAGGAGGGAAATCAATCCGCTGATGGGAGGTGTACAAATCGGAATTTATCAACTTGTTGTACTTAACCAGCTGCTGTTGCGTAAGGTTACTGGGAAATGAAAGTTGACTACCCTTAATGGACCGTTGTTGTGCGTTCAAGTTGAACGGGCTGGCAGCGGACAATAGGAATATCATCAGGACAGAGAGAGAGAGAGAAAGCGTTTCATTTAATTCATTTTTTTAATATAAATAAAAATGCGTGTAGTTCTTGTATCAGCAACTGATACAAAAAAGAATGGAAAATAATCTAGAATAAAGGTG
>JALHMA010000398.1 GCA_022844265.1 Saprospiraceae bacterium
CAAGGTAGCCGTACCGGAAGGTGCGGCTGGAATACCTCCTTTTAAGAGAGATGTTATGAGCGTGTGAATTGAATAAACATCCCGTTTCAAAACATCTTTACCAATTTTAATTTTCGCTATCACTGTCAATGTTTTTTGTTCGGAGTTTGATGTTTGAATATGGAAGTTTTTTGTTCTTCCCCTTTCTTACTTCAAACTCCGAACTTGTTTTAAGCCTGCCCGAAACACCAAACCCGATACTCCAAATACCAAACACCACACACATTTCAGGGCTATAGCTCAGTTGGTTAGAGCGCTACACTGATAATGTAGAGGTCTCCAGTTCAAATCTGGATAGCCCTACCCTGAATTAGAAGTGAGAAGGTGAGAGAGCGAGAAGGTGAGAGCCGCTCGTACAAAAGAGAAGTGAGAAGGTGAGAGTATGAGACGGTGAGAGCCGCTCGTACTTTCACCTTTTTTTTTGTAGTCTTCTTATTTGAAACCCGTTTGACAACCACTTTCGAACGCTCTTTTAAAGGCGAAAATACGAGCGGTTCTCACCTTCTCACCGTCTCACTTCTCTCACCCTCTAAACATGCAGCGGTGTAATCTGCGAATTCTCACTTCTCACTTCTCACTTCTCACTTCTTTTTTTCTACCTTTGCCTATTCACAAACATTGTGATAGGAAAACCCGATCATAATCCGAACATTATTTTGAGGTAATGAGAGTATCGCTGAATTGGATTCGAGACTTTCTCGACATACATAAATCAACCCCTGAAATCGCCGAAATTCTGACATCGCTGGGCCTGGAAGTGGAAGGATGGGAAGATGTAAAACCCTCGCTGGTCGACCTGGATAAAGTATTTACGGGCCAGGTATTGAGTTGCGAGCATATAGCAGACACAGATCATCTTTCAGCCACTACCGTTGATGTAGGTGACGGCGTCGTGCGCTCCATTGTATGCGGAGCGCCCAATGTCGCTGTGGGGCAAAAAGTATTTGTCGCCCTGCCAGGCGCTAATGTTTTCAGCAAAGACGGCCAGTTATTCACCATTGGCGAACGAAAAGTACGCGGCGTTCCCTCCCAGGGCATGATTTGTGCCCAGGACGAACTCGGCGTCGGCCACGACCATTCCGGTATTATGGTACTGCCTGCCGACACTGCGCTGGGTATCAGCGCAGCGCAATGGTACCAACAGGAAACAGATACCGTCATCGAGATCGGCCTGACGCCCAACCGCGCAGATGCTACCAACCACCTCGGCGTAGCGCGCGATATACTCGCTTGGATTCGCCACCACGAAAATCCTTCCGCACAACTGAAATCCGGTAAAACTCCGGCTGCTGCCGTTTTGCCCGCTACGGGCACACCTTTTCCCGTATCCCTGGAAAACAGCACTGCCTGCCCGCGTTACACCGGCGTTGTCATTCGCAATATTACCATCGGCGAAAGCCCCGAATGGCTTCAGAACCGCCTCAAAGCAATTGGTCAGCGCCCTATTAACAATGTGGTGGACATCACCAATTACGTCCGCGCAGAGTTGGGCCAGCCTTTGCATGCCTTTGACCTGGCAAAAATAAAAGGCGGGAAAATTATCGTCAAAACCCTCCCGGAAGGTACCGTTTTTAAATCGCTGGACGGAGTGGAGCGCAAACTCCTGGCTGAAGACCTGATGATCTGCGACGGGGAATCGAATCCCATGTGCATCGGCGGGGTGTTCGGCGGCGCCGACAGCGGGGTGTCAGAAACCACTACGGCTATTTTTCTCGAAAGTGCTTATTTCCACCCCCAAAGTATACGCCGCTCGATGTTGCGCCACAACCTGCGCACCGACGCGGCATGGGCTTTTGAAAAAGGCGTGGACCCCAACGGCTCGCTTCGCGCATTGGAGCGGGCAACGCAGCTCATCAGCGAACTGGCAGGCGGCGCAACGGACTCTGGCGTGACAGATATTTATCCCGCGCCGATACAGCCCGCTCGCGTGGCGGTTGAATTTGACCGTATCAACCGCCTGATCGGAGAAACCTTTTCCCCGGAAAAAATTAAAACCATCCTATCCGCCCTCGAAATCGGTATCGACAACGAATCGGCAGCAGGTTTGACGGCGGTTATCCCGACCAATAAACCCGATGTCACCCGCGAAGCCGACGTGGTGGAGGAAGTATTGCGCGTACACGGCCTGGACGCCGTGCCGATTCCTACCCAGATTCGCAGCAGCATGGAAATACAGGCGCGCCCGAATCCCGATGCGGTGCGCAACCAGGCTGCCGATTTCCTGGCGGCCAACGGTTTCAACGAAGCCATGAGCCTGGCGCTGTCCAATTCAGCCTACCATACCGGCGAAGACGCCATCTGGCCGATGGATACAGAACAGTTAGTGTACATCCACAACTCTGCCAACCAGGGACTGGATTGTATGCGCCCCACCATGCTTTTCAGCGCACTGGAATCGGTACAACGCAACCAGAATCGCCAGAATGCCGACCTGCGCTTGTTTGAATTTGGAAAAACATACAGCCGTTCGGGTGAAAAACTGTCGGAAGTAGCCCGTTTGTCCCTGTGCATTACAGGCGTCCACGCAACGGAAAGTTGGCACCCCGGCGCCAAGAAGCGGGTCGATTTTTATACCCTGAAAGCGTATGTCCGCAATTTGCTGGCCCGCCTCGGTGTAAGTGGATTTCAGGAAACCACGTTGCAGGAAACGCCTTACCAGTACGCCCTTCAATACCACCGGGGATCGCAGGAATTGGTTACTTTCGGCGCCGTATTACCTGCCTTGTTGAAAAAAATGGACATTAAAAACCCTGTCTTTTTTGCTAATTTTCATTTTGAAAATATCCTGAAAGCAGTGGGGAACAATAAAATACAATTCAGCGAAATCAGCCGCTTCCCTGCCGTGCGCCGGGACCTGGCGTTGGTGCTGGATAGCAAGGTGCCGTTTAGTGAAGTGGTGGCTGTGGCCAATAAAACAGCCAAAAAGATACTGAAAGAAGTGAACCTGTTCGATGTGTTTGAAGACACATCCAAACTCGGCGAAGGCAAAAAGTCCTACGCCGTGAGTTTTGTATTTGAGGACGTGGAAAAAACGCTTCAGGATAAAGAAATCGACGCATTGACACAACAGCTCCAGCAGGCATTTGAAGCCCGGCTGGGAGCGGTAATTCGAAAATAAGTCGGCGTATTTCTTAGGTTTCCTATCGTGCCACACCTCTGAGGTGTGGCATGATGGGAAACCGGGAAAACGCTCTAATTCATACTTTAACACACAAAATGCTCAAAAAATGGATATAATATCAATTATAGCGGGGCTTGCCATCGGCGGAGTCGTCGCCTGGGTAATAGCCACATTGACCATAAAAAAAGGGAGTCAGAAATCCATAGAAGAACACAATCGGCAGGCTGATCTGATTATTCAGGAGGCCCGGTTGACAGCCAAACGCGCGGAAGACGAAGCCGCCTTGAAAGCCGAAAAAATCATTGCCAAAGCGGAAGCGGAAAACGAACGTATCAAACTTCAGAAAATACAGGAGGCCAAAGAGCGTTACGCCACCATGAAGCAGGAACTGGAAACGGAGAAAGCCACCCGCCAGTTGGAACTGAAAGAACTGGAGATCGACATCGCAGCACAACAGCGGGATTTGAAAATAGAAACGGACGCCATCAATGCCCGTTTTGCAGAATTGGAAAACCGGAAAGGTGAACTGGATATCCGGGAAGTCGATCTGGAAGCGATCCGTGAAAACCTCGATAAGCAGGTAAAAATCGTACAGAAAAAGAAGGAAGAACTGGATGCTGCCAATGAAGAGCGCATCAAAGCCCTGGAAAATATCGCCAAACTGAACCAGCAGGAAGCCAAAGATCAACTGCTGGAAGCCGTTCGTGCCAAGTGTGAAACGGAAGCGACGGTGATCGTGCGCGATTCCGTCAACCAGGCCAAACTGAACGCCAGCAAGGAGGCCAAAAAAATAGTGATCCAGACCATTCAACGGATGGCCGCCGAATTTACGATTGAGAATACCGTTTCGGTGTTCAACCTCGAAAACGACGACATGAAAGGCCAGATCATCGGTCGCGAAGGTCGCAACATTCGCGCCCTCGAAGCCGCTACCGGCGTCGAGGTGATTGTGGACGACACCCCGGAAGCAATCGTTATTTCTTCTTTCGACCCCATTCGCCGCGAGGTGGCGCGCCTGTCGCTTCAGCGCCTTGTGGCCGACGGTCGTATCCACCCGGCCCGCATCGAGGAAGTGGTGGCCAAAGTGCGCAAACAACTCGAAGAACAGATCATCGAAATCGGCGAGCGCACAGTGATCGAACTCGGTATCCACGGCCTCAATGCCGCCCTGGTGCGCATGGTAGGCCGGATGCGTTTCCGTTCCTCCTACGGCCAGAACATGCTGAAACACTCCATCGAAACGGCAGAACTCTGCTCGATCATGGCTGCCGAACTCGGCCTGAATCCTAAGCAGATCAAGATGGCCAAACGCGCCGGTCTGCTGCACGACATCGGTAAAGTAGCGGAAGAAGAAACGGAACTCTCCCACGCCCTCGTGGGCATGAAAATGGCCGAACAATACGGCGAACATCCGGTCATCGTGAACGCCGTCGGCGCGCACCACGACGAGATCGAGATGAACAACATCATTTCGCCCATCGTGCAGGCCTGCGACGCCATTTCCGGCGCCCGCCCCGGCGCACGCCGCGAAATTCTGGAAAACTACCTGAAACGGATCGGCGAACTGGAAGAAATTGCCATGAGCCACGAAGGCGTTTCCAAAGCATTCGCCATGCAGGCGGGCCGCGAACTCCGCGTGATCGTGGAAGCGGACAAAGTAACCGACCAATATGCCGACGACCTGTCGTTCCTGATTTCACAAAAAATTCAGGACGAAATGCAGTACCCGGGCCAGATCAAGGTGACGGTGATTCGGGAGAAGCGGGCGGTGACGTACGCGAGATAGTTATTGGTTTTTAGTGTATGGTATTTCGTGTTTCGGGGTGGTAACGTTTGGTTTTAGGTGGATAACCTGGGCAGATGTTACCACCCTTCATTTTGTTCGGAACTTCATGGCAGTGAAGAGGTGTAGTCTGCGAGGTACGAGCAGGCGACATCTCGGAACGAAGCGATTTGGTTTTGTTTGTTGCTGGCGTCCCCGCCAACAATAAAGTAGTTATAGATGCATTTCACAATCGCCCCAAATGCCGCCACGATTCTATCTTCGCCACGCTGCGCAGCTGCCCTTCATCTCCGGCATACACCACAATATTTTTGCCGGAAATGCGATGCCCGGGCGCGTT
>JALHMA010000399.1 GCA_022844265.1 Saprospiraceae bacterium
TGATATGACTCGCGGAGGTAGGGCGCTTTGAGCACCAGGGCCTCGTTATTTCCGGTTGAAAACAGCGGAACAAAGGAATATTTTCGTTGATTATCAGGTGTTTGCGCTAAAATAGATAGCGGGGAAATATCGGCTAAGTAACGGAATAATTGCACATACAGGGGTTGATCCAGGCCTAGTTCCGCCGTTTTTGCCTGCACCGTAGAGGCATCGCTGCGCTGCCCGAACGTCAGTTGTGCGGGATCGACCGGCGCCAAAAAGATGATACCGGTAATGGTGGTGACCACCAGAACCATAACCAGAAGCCCGTAAGCGAGGCGGCGGAGAATGTATGTTAACATGGTGTTTAGTGTTTGGTGTTTGGTGTTTCGGGTGCTTCGCGTTTGGCCTTTTTTGGCCGTGTATGGTGTTTAATTTATAGTGTTTCGGGCGCATCACTTTTGGCTAAACTACCCACAAATGCCAAAAGCGAAGCGCTGACTTAGCGGAGAGGTGTCATTTGCGACGCAGGAGCAAGTGACATCTCGCAGCGGAGATTTACTGGAAAACGGCCGTTACGAGATGTCACCTGCTCCTGCGTCGCAAATGACACCTCTTCACTACGATTAAGTAAATTGCATGCCATTCGTAGGTCGGTGGAGAAGCGCCCTGAAAATCCAAAACACTAAGTACCAAACACGGCCAAAGGCGAAGCGCCCGAAACACTAAACACGAAACACCACACACGAAACACTAAACAACCGTTATCACCACTTCCTGCCCCTCAATCATAAAACCAAACGGCGTCAGGTCAAAACCTTCTGCCGCTGCAAATGCCTGAAAATCAGCCTCATGGCCGGCTTTTACGGCGACGAGCAATCCACCGCTGGTTTGTGGATCCGCTAAGATATTGCGTTTGAGATCGTCCACGCCGGCGATTTTGTGGCCGTAACTATCCCAGTTGCGGCTCGTTCCGCCGGGTACACATTTGTGATCTAAATAAAAATCCAGGATAGCGCGGTCGATGGTGGGTACCTGCTCAAAATGTACGATCGCACTGGTTTTACTCGCTTCACACATTTCAGATAAATGGCCCAGCAATCCGAAACCCGTTACGTCCGTCATAGCCTGAATGTACGACAAGGCGCCAAAACGCGCGCCGACTTTATTGAGTTTTTTCATGCTGTCGGGAGCGATTTGCGCGTGTTCCGGCTTCAAAACGCCCTTTTTCTGGGCGGTAGTCAGGATGCCGACACCAATGGGTTTGGTCAGAAACAACTGTGCGCCGGGTGTGGCGCCGCCGTTTTTTTTCAGGTGTTCAATCGGCAACCTGCCCGTCACTGCCAGGCCGAAAATCGGTTCCGGGCTATCGATGCTGTGGCCGCCTGCCAAAGGAATGCCCGCTTCCGCACAGGCTTTTCGGCTGCCTTCTATGACCAGATTGGCCACTTCCGGCGGGAGGGTATTGATGGGCCAGCCCAGAATGGCAATGGCTAATAAAGGTGTGCCGCCCATGGCATACACATCGCTGATGGCATTGACCGAGGCAATACGTCCAAAATCTTCGGGGTCGTCGACAATCGGCATAAAAAAATCGGTGGTACTGATGAGCGCCGTACCGTCGCCGAGGTCGAAAACGGCTGCGTCGTCGCGCTCTTCATTGCCGACCAGCAATTGCGGGTAATCCGGTTTAAAAGCGCTGGTTTTCAGGATATGGTCTAAAACTTTGGGTGAAATTTTGCAGCCGCAGCCCGCACCGTGCGAATATTGGGTAAGCCGGTAAACAGTGGTATCGGCTTCTGAAGCATTTGTCATAAATATCTATGTTTTTGTACAGGCAAACATAAAGGAAAGTAACAGGGTTTTCCCTGATTTGAAATATTACAACAGGCAATAAAAATATAATTGCTTTAAAACCTCTAATTTCGCAGCTCCGCAAAACAAAGCATGGTGCAGTCTGGCAGGGAACCAAAGCAGGAGCATAAGTAGTTACCCTCTGGTATAAACCGCGAATTATCAACCGACCAACTATTCAGAATGGAGTACCGTCCGAGTGACATCGAGCCAAAATGGCGCAACTGGTGGAAAGAGAACCAGACGTACAAAGTTGACAATCAACCAAGTAAGCCTAAGTATTACATCCTCGACATGTTCCCCTACCCTTCGGGTGCAGGGCTTCATGTGGGCCATCCGTTGGGTTACATTGCCAGCGATATCCTCGCCCGTTACAAGCGGCTGCGCGGTTTTAATGTGCTGCATCCGATGGGTTACGACTCTTTCGGGCTTCCTGCCGAGCAATATGCCATCCAGACGGGCATTCACCCGGAGGTTGCTACCGAACAAAATATTGCACGTTACCGCGAGCAGCTGGACAATATCGGTTTTTCCTTTGACTGGAGCCGGGAAGTGCGCACCAGCGATCCCGCTTTTTACAAGTGGACGCAGTGGATTTTTATGCAATTGTTCAACCACTACTACGACCTGGATGCGGATAAAGCATTGCCGGTTAGCGGTTTGGTCGCTCATTTTTCCAAAAATGGCAACGCCGGTGTCCGGGCCGTTTGCGACGAAGACACCCCGGTGTTCAGCGCTGCCGAGTGGAATGACATGGACGAGCGCGCGCAACAATTGCTGTTGCTGAAATACCGCCTCACCTACCCCGGAGAAGCCTATGTCAACTGGTGCCCGGCCCTGGGTTCTGTACTGTCAAACGACGAAGTAAAAGACGGCGTTTCGGAGCGCGGCGGGCACCTCGTGGAACGCAAATTGATGAACCAGTGGAATATGCGGATCACGGCGTATGCCGATCGCCTGCTCGAAGGGCTGAACGATTTGGACTGGTCGGATTCCATCAAGGAACAGCAGCGCAACTGGATCAACCGATCTGTGGGCGCTTCTGTTCGGTTTGAAGTGGAAGGCCACGAAGGCACCCTGATTGAGGTGTTCACCACCCGTGTGGATACCATTTACGGTGTTACATTTATGGTGCTGGCGCCCGAACACGAACTGGTGCAGCAGCTCACCATTGACACGCAACGTACTGATATTGAATCATATACCAAATGGGCTGCCGCTCGTTCGGAGGTTGACCGGATGTCGGAAACCAAAAAAGTGACAGGCGCTTTCACCGGCGCCTACGCCATTAATCCGTTCAACAACGAACGGATTACGATCTGGATCGCCGATTACGTACTGGCCGGTTACGGCACGGGCGCTGTGATGGGCGTACCTTCCGGCGACCAGCGCGACTGGAATTTTGCGACCCAATTCAACCTGCCGATTGTCCCGATTCTCGACAGCCAGAAAGACATAGAACACAATGCCGACGCCACTAAAGAAGGGCGCTACATCAATTCCGGGATCATCAACGGCATGACGTACGCGGAGGCCATTCCAGCGCTGATTCAATGGCTGGAAGAACGCGGCCTGGGAAAAGGCAAAACGCAGTACAAACTGCGCAACGCCGTGTTCAGCCGCCAGCGCTACTGGGGCGAACCGGTGCCGGCTTACTGGAAAGATGGGGTTCCCTATCTGATCGACGAGCAGGATTTGCCGCTGGTTTTACCGCCTGTGGATAAATATTTGCCCACAGAAACGGGCGAACCGCCGCTGGGCCGCGCAGAAGGCTGGAATTACAAAGGTTACGAATACGAATTGTCGACCATGCCGGGCTGGGCGGGCTCGTCCTGGTATTTCTACCGCTACATGGATCCGCACAACGACCGGGAATTTTGCTCTAAAACAGCCGCCGACTACTGGCAACAGGTCGATTTTTACCTCGGCGGCTCCGAACACGCTGTGGGACACCTGCTGTACAGCCGCTTCTGGAACCATTTCCTGTACGATCTGGGCCTGGTTCCGCACCGCGAATTTGCCAAACGACTGGTCAACCAGGGCATGATTCAGGGTCGCTCCAATTTCGTTTTCCGTGCCCGCGAGCGCTTTTTTGAGGAATACCTGATGATCAAGGTACTGAACCCCTTCTTTGCCGAAATGGGCCCCATGCCTATTATCAAGGCGGATTTTGAAGAAGAACACCTGTACGATTTCGCTTTTCAAACCAATAACCTGGTGATCGAGGTCACTTCCAGCAAACAATCGGACAAAATAGAACGCGTTTACCGCACCGCGCAGTCGGACGGCAAACGCCTGCTGGTGCTGTACACGGAAGAGTTGATCGATCACATCAACAACCCGGAAGTGACGGCTGAAAAAATCCGAAACGCCTTAGCCAGCCAGGAAGATTATACGATCAGCAAGGAGAAACCCAGGTGCGAGCAATTGTTCGTGTCGCTCAACCTGTTGCACAAATACCACCCCGACTCTTTCACGAAATTGCACGTCGACGTCAATATCGTGGTGGACGATGTGCTGCAAATAGACAAAACGCGTGGCAAACAGCAGTTTGAAAAAACCAATTTCAAATTAGACGCCAGTGGGAAGTACCTCTGTTCCTGGGAAGTGGAAAAAATGTCCAAATCGAAGTACAATGTGGTCAATCCTGACGACATGGTGCAGGAATACGGCGCCGATTGCTTTCGGATGTTCGAAATGTTTCTGGGGCCGATCACCGACGCCAAGCCATGGAATACGCAGGGCATCAGCGGTGTAAGCGGATTTTTGCGCAAATTCTGGGGGTTGTTTTTCAATGCCGCAGGGCAGTTTTCCGTGAGCGATGAAGCGCCGAACAAAGATGAACTGAAAATCCTGCACACCTGTATCAAAAAGGTGACGGATGATGTCGAGCGCATCAGTATGAATACCTGCGTGAGTCATTTTATGATTGCTACCAACGATCTGCGCCGCATGAACAGCGCCAAACGGGCTGTCCTGGAACCGATTGTGGTCATGCTGGCGCCCTTCGGCCCACATATCGCCGAAGAGCTCTGGCGCTTGTTGGGGCATTCCAACACTGTATGCGATGCCAGTTGGCCTATTCTAAATGAGGAATACCTGAAAACAGACACCTACGTTTTCCCGATCCAGATCAATGGAAAACTACGGGCTACGATTGAATTGCCCACCGACGTGAACGCCGCCGACGCCGAAGCGGCCGCTTTGGGGCTGGAACAGGTGCAAAAATGGCTGGAAGGCAAAGCGCCCAAAAAGGTGGTGTTTGTGCCAGGCAGGATGATTAATATAGTCTTGTAAGTCGTTAGTGCGAAGTCCAGAATAGTGCGAAGTCAATAGTGCGAAGTGCGAAGTCCGTAGAGTACACCGTTTCACTCTTGGGTTCCCAAGCATGAAACGGTGTACTCTACGGACTTCGCAC
>JALHMA010000400.1 GCA_022844265.1 Saprospiraceae bacterium
GTACAAAAAAGCGAACTCGAAACCAACCGGGGAATTCTTGTCAATGAATTTCTGGAAACCAACCTGCCCGATGTATATGCCATCGGCGATTGCGCGGAGCTACGGCAGCCGCGCCCGGGCCGCCGCCCCATTGAAGCCATCTGGTACACCGGGCGGATGATGGGCGAAACGGTGGCGCACACCATTACCGGCCACCGCACAGGTTATGATCCGGGCATCTGGTTCAACTCCGCCAAATTTTTTGACATCGAATACCAGGTGTACGGCGACATCCGGGCACAACTGCCGGAGGGCCATTCGACGGTTTACTGGGAACACCCGGATGGCAAAAGAAGTATTCGCCTTACCTACGAAACGGAGAGTGGGCGCATTGCCGGTTTCAACCTCATGGGGGTGCGTTATCGCCATGAAGTATGCGAGAAATGGCTGCGACAGGGAACCCATATCGAGCAGGTGTTACAAAAATTAGGATTGGCCAATTTTGATCCGGAGTTTCACCCACAACATGAAAAAGACCTCGTGGCCACGTACAACCGCCAGACCGGCAAAAACCTGACTTTACAACAAAAACGGGGGCTACCGGCGGTGCTGAGGTTCCTGCAACACGGCTAAAAATATTTTTTTCACCACATAGGCACATAGATTTTACACATAGAAAACATAGCGTAGCGTACGCTAAAAACTATGTGTTCTATGTGGAAATTCTACTGTGAACTATGTGGTAAAAAGAAAAAACTTACAATAAATGAAAAACGCATCCCTTTCCATAGCCAATCCCAACCCAACCCTGACAACGGGCAAACAAAAGATAGCGCTGGCTCTGGCGGGCTTGGGCGCCGTGCTGCTCCTGCTGGTGTGGGCAGCGCAAAACGCCTTCGCTCCAGTGCCCGTTTTGAGCCTGTCGCTGGGATTGATGCTGGCGGGCGTACTGGTATTTGTCAGGGAAGAATACCTGAACAAGCCGGAAGGCATCAAAAACAACGGCGTCTGGTTTAAAAGCCTCTCCGCCCGTGGCGTCTGGGGCTGGCTGCTGGCCATCATCATCACGGGTTTTTATACCGTTCTGTATTTCTGCCCTGAAAACTGGCTGACCGGACTGACGCAATTGTTTTCACCCCTGAGCCAGGCATTGCGGCAAAAACCAGCCGATAAATGGTTTGTGTACGGCTCTTTGTACACCTTTTCGGTGCTGGCGCTCGGTATCAAATTTATTTACAAATACCGGCACAACCGTTATCAGGTCATCCGAACCATTTCCGTGATGTTTTTCCAGACCGGTTTTTCATTCCTCATTCCCGCCTTTTTGCAGGTCATGAGTCAGCCGGAATACTATTTTACCTATTTCTGGCCGCTGAAGGATTATTACGGTTCGCCTGGCGCCGTTCAATACTACGGCTCCGCTACGAGCATCAGCGTTTATTTCATCGCTTTCAGCGCTTTGATGACCTTTGTGGGCACGCCCGTGCTGACTTACTTTTTTGGCAAAAGATGGTACTGCTCCTGGGTTTGCGGCTGCGGCGGACTGGCTGAAACGGCCGGCGACTCCTTCCGTCACCTCAGCGATAAAAGCGTGAAAGCCTGGAAGATAGAGCGCTGGATGATTCACGGCGTGTTGGTTGCGGTCATATTGATGACGGGATTACTGTGGGTCAATTCCTGGCAGCAGGGCGGCGTATTGGGCAGTTTTTCACAGGCGTATTCCACGGCTTACGGCTATATCATTGGTATGGCATTCAGCGGGGTGGTCGGTGTCGGTTTTTACCCGATTATGGGTAGCAGGGTATGGTGCCGGTTCGGGTGTCCGCAGGCAGCTATTTTGGGTTTGTTTCAACGGAAAAAATCGAAATTCAGGATTACCACCAACGGCGGCCAGTGCATCAGTTGCGGCAACTGCTCCACCTATTGTGAAATGGGGATCGATGTGCGCGCATACGCCCAAAAAGGACAGGATATTGTACGTGCCAGTTGTGTGGGTTGCGGCGTTTGTTCGGCAGTGTGCCCGCGGGGCGTGTTGCGACTGGAAGGAGCCGGCGAAGATATGGAGCAGCGTACGGAGCAAATGCGAACCGTGCATGTTGTGAGTAGTGAGTAGTGAGTAGTGAGTAGTGAATAGTGAGTTGTGAATAGTGAGTTGTGAATATACAATCACTCACGGTGACCGTTACGACTTGTGTTTGATGACCCGTAACGGTCACCGTGAGTGATTGTATATTCACTACTCACAACTCACTATTCACTACTCACTACTCACGTCGTGCCAGCCACGCGACATGCCCCCAGAACAACATCGCGATGCGCCCATCGTGCAGGAAATTATTGAAAAGGGAGTGTAGCAACAGTGTCAGCAGGCTGCCCGTCACGGCAAGCACCAGCCATTGATGTGCTTTGTTTTGACGGGACAAATACGTGACGGCGCCTTTACAGATCGCAGCGCAAACAAGCAGCAGCCAAAAGGCCAGACCTGGCCACCCGTTTTCAGCCAGCGCCTGGAAATATTCGGAGTGTGCGCCGCCGCCACGCCCGAATTGATCGGGACGAAGATCTTTTTGGGGATCGGTTATACTAATACGTGTCATTTCATCCGCATGTTGAAATGGGATATACCTGAATTGAAAAGTGCCCGGTCCGAAGCCTGTAAGTGGCCGGTCATTCGCCATGCGCAAAGCAGAGGAATAACGATTGGTCCGTTCGAGGGATGACACGTCATGGCTGATCTTTTCCTTTATCCTGTCCTGTAGGAGTGTTCCTGCAACGATCGCAAGGCAGGCTGGCAGCACCAGCCATTTCCATTTATAGTGAAAAACAACTGGGATGAGCAGGAACAACCCTGCCATCAGCGACAACCAGGCGGCGCGGCAACTGGCGAAAAGAAGCCCTGTAAAAAACAAAACGGCAAGTCCGGCAGCAACAGGTTTTTTAAAAAGCAAAGGCAAAATGGGCAATAACATCACCAAAATTGCACTATAAAGGGTGTGATCGGGGAAAAAAGGCATCGGCGCCAGCATAGATTGGTCGGCCCGAAAATCGTATTGATAATGGTGTGCAAGCGTGTAAACGACGACGCCGCCCATTGAACAGATAAAAAAAGGAAGTAATCTCCGCCACCAACCCGGAAACAAAAGTATCCCAGCGAAAAACACCCACCATTGTCCTGCATCGACCAGCCAGTATTTGAAAGACACCAACGACAGGGTGGAACAAAACATACAGAAAGTCAGCCAAACCATCCAGGCGATAACCGCCGCAAACAATACCTGCCTGTGCCGGATGGTGCGCAACAGGGCGGGCTGCCGCCAGACAAACCAAAGCAGTGAAAACCCGATGAACAAAGTAAGCGCCTCCGAAGGCAGGCGGATATGCCAACTGCTGAAGGCAATATCCATCGACCAGGGCAGTGCGACAAAGAGCGCTGCATAGAGACGGAAAAGCCACGTAGTACCGACTTGTTTCGTTTGAATCATACAGCAAAATAATATACCGGGTTGAAATCTTTTCGTCATCGGAAAATGACATTCGCACATGCAACCTCCGAATGTTTAATAACACCTTTGAAATAGTTCAACAAAACTCGCTTTTGACCGGTGTACAACAACTTCTTCTTTCAATTTTTATTGAAAAATATTTTTTTGTAGATTTTGTCAAAATAATTTAAGTAATTGATTTTCAATAACTTAAATCAATATTAAGTGTTACGACATATACTTTTGTCGCCGATTATCATTTTTTTGTTGAAGAAACATTTGGATATCCTTAAACAAGTTATTACCTTTGGACCATCAATTAAACAAAAAAGGAGGCCGCCATGACACCCATGGAATTCAATACTAAACTGAATACTTTGACTACGCTTCTACACTCCTTCGCCTATAACCTGACGAAGAATGTGGAAGACGCCAAGGACCTGTATCAGGAAACCGCTTATCGTGCATTATTTAACCGCGATAAATTTCAGCCGGACACGAACTTTAAGGCGTGGATGTTTACGATCATGAAAAACATCTTCATCAACAACTACCGCAAGAAAGTAAAGTCCAATACCATTCTTGATACAACCGACAATCAATATTACCTGAATTCCGGCAGTCATGCTACCACCAATGCAGCTGAAGGCGGAATTATGCTAAAAGAATTGAACTTGATGGTCTCCGCTTTGGATGACAGTATCCGGGTTCCTTTTCTGATGCATTTTGAAGGTTTCAAGTACCAGGAAATTGCTGACGAGCTGGAATTGCCGCTCGGAACAGTGAAAAGCCGTATTTTCTTTGCGCGCAAAGAATTGAAAGACAAAATTATGTCCAACTACGGTTTCCATCCGAACTAAGGTTTTGCAGTACCGCTTGTTTTCAGGGGCCGCCTCGTTGTCAGACGAAGCGGCCTTTTTTGATTTACGATTTACGATTACATGATTTCAGATTGCCGATTTACACTCATAACACGTAAATCGGCAATCGTAAATCATGTAATCGTAAATCGTAAATCACAAGCTCTTCGTCCGCCCCCCATCCACCGGCAGATTCACCCCATTAATATATCCCGCTGCCGGGCTTGCCAGGAAGGCCACGGCAGCAGCCACCTCTGCGGGTTCCGCAAAACGCCGCGCAGGCACATGGTTTTTCATTTGGCTTTCCACCGTTTCGGCCGACTGGCCACTGGAGGCAGCCCGGTTTTTCACAATTTCCATCAGACGACCGGTGCGGGTATAGCCGGGAAGAATATTGTTCACCGTGATACCCCATTGCCCCACTTCATTGGCCCAGGTTTTGGCCCATCCCGCTACTGCCCAGCGCGTCGTGTTGGACACGCCCAGGTTATCCAACGGCTCTTTTACCGAGGTACTGATAATATTCAGGATACGTCCGAATCCGGCCTTTTTCATACCGGGCAACACCGCCTGTGCCAGTAACTGATTGCAAATCAGGTGGTTGTGCCAGGCGTTGGCAAAAGCGTTTTCCGTGGCTTCGGTAATCGGGCCGCCCGGGGGGCCACCGGTGTTATTGACCAGAATATGGATGTCGGCGCCTTCGAGGAGCTGCCGCACTTTTTCCAGCAGTGTTTTACTGTCCGAAAAATCAGCAACGATATACCGGTGTTGCTGACCCTGCGCCGCGTCCAATGCGGCGATTGTTTCCTGCAGAGCGCTTTCCGTGCGGGCCACCAGTATGACCTGAGCACCCAGGGCAGCCAGTTCCATCGCGACAGCCCGGCCAATGCCGGCGCTCGCGCCGCCTATGAGGGCATTTTTACCAAT
>JALHMA010000401.1 GCA_022844265.1 Saprospiraceae bacterium
GCGCTCAGAATGACACCCAGGTTGGGGCAGTTTGAACTATATTTTGGCGATTGGGATTCGTGGAAACCCATTATTCGCATAAGATAGTGACAAATGAAATTGTATCATATGTGCTGAAAAAACCTCATCTAAAGGAGTCGCTGCCCGGATTGGCAAACAATTTGCACACAAATTTTCCTTTATCCAACGGCGCGTATTTTTCAGGAAAAATATTGATATACATTTACCTTCATTCTCCCTGCAAATCTATCTTTGCAAGGGTTTTTTGATGATAACTTATTTAAGCCACTTTAGCTCAGCGGTAGAGCAGCTGATTCGTAATCAGCAGGTCGAGGGTTCAAATCCCTTGAGTGGCTCTATATAGAAGTGAGAGAGAGTGAGAGAAGTGAGAGAGTGAGAGCCGACTTCGATTACACCTCAATACGCTTGACATCCCTAATGATGAATGCCCAACGGAGTTAGGTGTAATCGAAGTCGGCTCTCACTCTCTCACTTCTCACTCTCTCTCACCTCTAAAAAAGCGCGGGATGTAGCGCAGCCCGGTAGCGCGCGTCGTTCGGGACGACGAGGTCGCTGGTTCGAATCCAGTCATCCCGACAGATTCGAAGGTCGTCTGGAAAGATGGCCTTTTTTGTAAATATGATATCCGGGCATTTGCCTGACGCAACAAAAATCCCGAATTTTTCACACAGGAAAAATTCGGGATATCTAAAGTGCCGGGCGCTTTTTTAAGCAGGTAAGTAGGAGTGCAAAATTAGTTTTGGCTAAATTGTTTGTAAATGCTTGAGTATCAACACTGATAACCAATAACTGATAACGGATAACTTTAGTTACGGAATCACCTTCTGAAAAGGATCAAACACAAACACCTCTTCCTGCGTGGCTGCTGTTTCGTGCTGGTGGGTGCGGTATTGCACGCTGTTCAGTTTTTGCATCAGGCTGTCGCGCACCACTTTGAACTGATCGAAAGCCGCTCCGGTAATGGGTAGCGGTTGCGGTAGGTTCAGGCGCAGGTGGTCGACCTGCTGGCCGTTTTTCCAGAAACGGAAACAAACGTGCGGGCCGGTGGCTAAGCCGGTGGAACCGACATAACCGATGGTCTGGCCTTGCGCGACACGTGTGCCGGGGCGGATACCTTTGGCGAAGCCGCTCATGTGCAAGTATTGCGTTTCGTAGGTTTTGTCGTGGCGGAGTTTTACAAAATTGCCGTTTCCGCCGCGGCGTGTTGCTTCCACCACGGTGCCTTCTGCTACAGCCATGATAGGCGTGCCGTGCGGAGCGGCATAGTCGGTGCCAAAGTGCGCTTTATGATAACCCAGGATAGGGTGGAGGCGGTTGCGGTTGTAGCGGCTGCTGATGCGGCTGAATTTGACCGGCGATTTGAGGAATGCCTTGCGGGCAGGGCGACCTTCAAAATCGAAGTAATTGGTTTTTTCTTCCGGGCGCTCAAAATTGAAAGCATAGAATTCTTTGCCTTCGCGCTCGTACATGGCTGCGATAATTTTACCGGTACCCACCGGCTCGCCTTCCACGATATGTTGTTCGTACACCACTTTAAAGCGGTCGCCTTGTTTCTGGTGATAAAAATCCACGGAAGAAGCCAGCACATCGATCATGCCGTCGGCCAATTCATCGCTCAGGCCATTGTCCGTCAGCGCTTGCCAGAAACTCGTTTCCAATACGCCGGATGCGGCGACGATTTCAATTTTTACATCCCGCTGCACCCGTTCCACCTGGTAAGGCGCTTTCAGGTTGAACACCACATACTCGTAGGGAGACGGCTCATACACCATGTAGTCAGGGTTTGTACCCTGCTGCTTGGCCAGAAAATGCAGGCTGCGGCCCGTGCGCATGGAAGAGATGTTGAATTTGCCCTTGCACTGTTCGACGATGCTATTGACCTGCGGGTAACTGAGCCCGCGTGACATGAGCAGTTCGCCAAGTACATCGCCGGATTTCAGGGGCGTTTCTGAAACCTCAAATTCATCCAGGGCAAACCCCCAGCGCAGGTGATCGGGAATAACAGGCAAATTGCCGAGGTCGGGCGGAGCCAGAAGCAAAGCTGCTGACTGGCGATTGGTGGTGAGTTGCAGGGTGGCGGCGAATAAGCCAAATGTAATAGCGACACCTGACGCGACGATGAATTTTTTGTTTTTCAATGTCTTTGTCAGGCGCCGCAGCCAATGCTGCGGCTTCGAATTGGTAGTGTTCACGTTGTGTGTAAGATTAGAATTGGTTATTAAAATCAAGCACGGTCATTGCGAACACTCATACTGCGCTCCAAAGGCGGAGGATGAGTGTCTGCCTGGTCTTCGGCGGGGATTCGACTGACTGGCTTAGAGGCAAAAATAGAATTGCATTCCGGTTTTTTATCAATTGTCACCGGAAAATTAACTAAAAGCCCGTTCCTTAACAAATCATGCCACCACTTATATATATGCCATTTTGTAGTATAAATACTTATCAGTCAGTTTATTACACAAAAAATATTTGGGTTTTGAGACAAAAAACAACTGATTTATTTTTTTTATATACAGTGACAGTTTGAAGCAAAAAACCGGTAAAAACGGGGTGAGCCGGCATTCCGGCGTACCTTGCAACGCTACAAAAGCAAGCTGCTGCCGATGCGATTTTTTTATGTACTGATCCTGCACCTGATTCCCTTCACCGCCCTGGCGCAACAAAGCGCCTTCGATACGGACAATGAAAATTGGGGCGCGGAAGGCGATCCGCTCGGCCCAATCGCCGGCTGGTCGCCTGTGGGCGGATTCCCGGACGGGCATATCCGGGTGACCGATGCTGCGACCGGGGGTACCTGGTATTTTGTCGCGCCGGCCAAATTCAGGGGTAACAAATGCGGCGCGTATGACCGCATGTTCAGTTACGATCAATTTACCAGCGATACCAGCGACCAGATTTTATTGGGCAATCGGCCAGACGTTGAAATCTGGGGGAACGACCTGAAACTGATGTTTGACAACGCTGAAAACCCCGGACTCAACTGGACGCATTATGACATCCTGCTTCGGGAAGATGCAGGCTGGCGGCTGAATACATTGGACGGCCCGGTTCCGACAGAGGCAGAATTTCGCATGGTATTGAGCAATATCACCAAAATCAGGATCAAAGGCGAGTACCGTCCTTCGAGCGACTTTGGCGGACTCGACAATGTGATCCTGCAAAATAATTTTGAATTTGATCTGGATGGCGACGACAGCAGCGGCGCCACAGGGGGCGATTTCGCTTCGGATACGCTTTGTATCCCGGAAGGCCCGGTCGCGGATTCGGATGCCGTGCTTGTTTCGGAACTGGCGGTTGATTCGATGGTTATCCGGGTGCTCGGCGCAGATGAAAACGATCTGCTGGTAGCGGGCGTTTTGCCGCCGGGGGTTTCCGTAGCGCCTGGCACTGTTCCGGGTCGTATCGTGGTGGTCAATAATGGAAACGCGTCGAACGCCGATTTTATAGATGCTTTACTTGCGATTCAATACCGGGATATTTCGCCCGATCCGGTTCGGGGAGAAAGGCTGATCGGGGTGCAGGTATTTACGGAATGCGGCGATATGGGGATTCATTTTGCCTACCTGCGCATCTTCCCGCCTCCCGACGCCGGAATGGATGGCGATACCGTTATTTGTGTCAATAGCGGGCTTTTCGACCTGAAAATGGCGCTTGGCGGTTTGCCCGATGCGGGCGGTTTTTGGTCGCCCCGGCCCGCAGGCGGAGCGGGCTTATACGATCCGTTGAAGGATTCGGGCGGCGACTATTTTTACATCATTTCTCCTGTCGGCGAATGTCCGGGTGATACGGCAATGGTTGAGGTGTCCGTCGAATATCCACCCGAATTGCAGCCGGACACGACGCTTTGTTATGCCGACACGCTTTTGTTGTCCGTGCCGGAAAACGTGCGGGAATGGCGATGGAACGACGGCAGCCAACGCCGCGACTTGTCCGTTACTTTTCCGGGAACGTACACGTTAACAGGCAATACGGAATACTGCGTTTTTGCGGATAGTATTCAGGTCGATTTTTACACCTGCAACCCATGCGTCTGGTATGCGCCGAATGTGTTTTCACCGAATGATGACGGCGTCAATGACCGCTGGCGCATTTTTCTGCCATGCCTTTGGCAACGGTTTCGCCTCGAAGTATTTGACCGCTGGGGAAGCCTCGTTTTTGCGGCAGATGACCCGGAAACAGATTGGGACGGATACCGGCAGGAAGGTAGCCCAGCACCGGGTGTGTATATCTGGCGACTGGAATGGGTCGGCGAACTTTTAGGGTCGCCACAGACTTACCGGGCATCCGGTGACGTGACGATTGTCCGCTAAACAGGTGTTTTAAGAATAATATTGAATTTTATATTTTTTTAAAACTCAAATTTGGCTCTTGTTAAATAAAATGCAATAAATTTATCCGTTCCCGCAAAAATCAAATATAAAAGTATCATTATTTAACCGCCCTCTGCCTTGTTTTCTGGTATAGATTCCCTAACAAACAGGCAGGAAAAAACAATCAAAGCCTATGCTGACCGTACGTCAATTACTCTCCGGAAAACCTCAAAATACCGTGTATTCGGTGCGCCCCGACCAGATGGTCATTGAAGCGCTCGATTTGATGGCCAGTAAAAATATTGGCGCCGTGCTCGTGATGGAAGGCGATCATCTGGCAGGTATATTTTCAGAACGCGACTATGCGCGGAAAGGTATTATACAAAACCGAAAAGCAAAAAGTACGCCTGTGACGGAAGTGATGACCCCCGGCGTATTTGTTGTTGATATCAGGCAGAACATCGAGGACTGCATGAAAATGATGTCGGCAAAAAGGATTCGCCACCTGCCTGTGGTGGAAGACCAAAAAGTAGTAGGTATCCTGAGTGTCAGCGATATTGTTACGGCCATCATGCACGAGCAGGAAAACCGAATTCAAAGCCTGGAGCAGTATATTACGGGATATTGATGCAGTTGAAATTTTTTGAGTATGCGAGTATTTGAGTATTCGAGTATTTGACTGTTCCCTTGAAATGTGCGGGGTCGTAAGACCCTACGGTCTGCACACAATTCTAACAGTTCATTTACACTATGTATTCCACGCGAGTTTTTAACCACAACGGACACAAAGTGGTTTCACAAAGGACACAAGGCGTAGAGTTGACCGCATTCCGCTTAGTATTATCCGTGAATCTGGCAAAAATCATCACAAATGACTAAAATAATGTGGTC
>JALHMA010000402.1 GCA_022844265.1 Saprospiraceae bacterium
AAGGTGCAGCCGCACTGTTTTACTTTTTCCACGCCCAACGTTTCCAGCAGCAGTTTAGTTGCTTTTTACAATCAGCAGGTAAAAGATACTGACGGCAATATCGCCGCCAATACGTACTGGGCCGGTAAGCCGGGACTAACGGTCGATTTTTTCCCGACAGCGCCCAACGACAGCAAGGCGGGCCTACTCGGCAACCCCGTTTCCATTCAGAATGTAAAACTGCCGGCTGTGGATGTGCCCTGGCTCGAACGGGGAAACACTTTTTATATCCAACAATTAGGCGGCGTCCCACAAACAGGCCCCAACATTCCCGGTAATATCTTAAACCCGCCCTCCGGTTTTAAACAAACGCTGGCTTACACCTTCGCGCTATTGGCGGCAGAAGCATACCACCAGGCGCAGCACCCGAATACCGTAGGGCCGGGCGCGCCCGGATTCAACCTGCAAGCACTGGTCAATTACAATGGTCAACCTTTTGCCTTTATTTTTGAAAGTGTCGGCACGGTGGTGGCAGTAATCAGGGGCGCCATCACCTGGCAGGAGGAACAACAGATCACGGCCAATTCCAGTGGCGTCAACGGAAATATCGTGCCGGGTTCGAGCCTGCATGCCGGCGTCAGTACCCTGTATGGCGATACCGGAAATTCCACTTTCAGGGCAGATTTGAACGCGGCGATCAAAAAAGTACTTGCTGGTTCCAACAAACAATTATTCCTCGCGGGACACAGCCTCGGCGGGGCGATTGCCAATTTAGCGGCAGTCGATTATGCCACTACTGCCAATTCGGGCTTGCAGGTGGCGGGTGTTTACACTTTTGGAAGTATCTGTTTCGGCGATGTCATTTTTCAGATGGCCTTTAATGCCGCTATCGGCAGCAAAGCCTACCAGATCGTCCGAATATATGATACGGTTGCAACGGCGATGCTGGAGCCAGACGGGAATTATCTGATGCTCAACAGCCCGGTGGTACTGAGCGGTCTGTTGCCGAGAGAGGAAAATACATACCATTCGTTGAACGGCTATTTGCAGCTGCTCAATCCGGGTGTTTGAGAAAAAAACCTGTTGAGGGGGGCTCACCCCCCGGCCCCCTCAACCCTCAACATCCTCAATTTTTTTCAAGTAAGTAAGTGTGCAAAATTAGTTTTGACAGCACTTTATAAGACATTGACGAGGGGCTTCGCTTTCTGAACCGGCTAAAAAAAGGGGCAGCGCCCCGATGATATCTGTAGAATGAAGTGATGAATATGGTTGGAGGGGCAGCGCCCCGTTCATATTACCGGGGCGCTGCCCCTCCATTCCTGGGTTAACTGGAAAATGCTACAACTATTACCGGGGCGCTGCCCCTTTGCCAACCGATAACCAATAACGGATAACTACTTATGGCTCGTAAATCTATGAAAGCGAAAGGGAATCAGGCCTCAGACCTGGTCATTCTGGAGGGCGCTCCGGCTGGAGGTGGAAATGGTGTTAGTTTTTCCGGTTTAGACCCGCTGTTGGGAAATGTCGGAGTCATGATCGGTTTGCTAAAACTGACCGACCAGGCTACGAATGCTTATGAATTGGATAATGACTGGTTCAAAGACCCGATCGGAAATATCCAGAAAGGTATAAAAGCGGCGCCTGAACAAATCGGCGCTTTGCTCGCGCAGATATTAGGCGAAGTAGGTGGAAACGCCGTGGGTATCCCGGTAAAAGACCCTGCTTTACTGGGCACCTGGTACCCCATCCAGCATAAAAACGCCACAGGCGAATCGGTACCGACCGGCCTGTATATCGTGAGTTACACGGATGATGCCGCCCCCCCGGATACGGCTACAGTGATCGGAGTTGGCGTATTAAAAAAATGGGGCATTCTCCCGGATAGTCCGGTGCTGGACGTAGATGTATGGGGCCTGATTCCTTTTGTTTTATTCAAAGATGGCGCTTTCCAACTGGCCATGTCGGAACCGGGTTACCCTGTTTCAATCGGCGTAGCGGTGGAAGGCAGCGATCCTGCCAAACCTTTGATCAAGGAAAACGGCATAGAATTCAACGGCGTTAAATTCAGCGCCGGGATCGATCTCAGCCGGCTGAAGTTTGACGTCAGCCTGGAAGTGCTGGATTTACAACTGGCGGGCGACAAAGCGCCGCGCAACTATTCTCTGGCCGACCTGGAGGCCATCCAGCCGCAACAAATCCTGAATACGGCAGCCAGTTTGTTTATCGGCGCGCTCAGCAATCAGTTTCCGGCGCATTCGGATGCCATCAACTGTATGGCGCCCTTGTTCGGCCTGTCCACCCAAATACCTGCCGCACTCAAAAACGCGCCCGACGTTCAACTGCCGATTCTGGCCTGGTATGAACTGTTCGAGATCGTTTTCAGTGGAAACGGTTCCCCGGCGACGCCCTTTCTCAACTGGTTCAACAGCATCACCGCCTCGCCCGATGCCTTCAAAGGCTGGATCAGTTGCCTCGGCGGGTTCCTGGGCATCGACCCCGCCGCTTTAACCGTAACCGGCGACGGCAGCAGAAGCAATCCTTACCAGGTGCCGATCATTGAAGTGAGCACCATCGGTCAATTGAATTTCTGTGCCGCATCGGTCGTGGTCGACAAAGGCGACCGTTATTTTTATCCGGGCCTGTCATTCAGCACCAAAGGCATCGGTCTGGGTACTTCGGAGGCTGAATTTCTGATGGCTGCCGAACTGGAACTGGGCGAATTCCAGTTGAGCGGAGTCACGCCCTCCGCCGCAATGGTGCTCAATTTTAAAACGAATTTTGCTCTACAAAACAAAACGCCCGGCAAACTGCTCATTGATTTCCAGGGCGACAAAGTCGGTTCGCTGGCCGCCGGCCTCTCCTTAGGCGTACTTTCCGGCAATATCGTGCCATACCTCGAATTGCTGAACGTCACCACGCCCGACAGCACGTATGATACGGTCAATATGCTTTCACCCGGTCAATTGGCAAAAGTAGGGGCCGATGTGCTGAGCGGGCAATTGCAAAACCTGATCGGCGTCAACGACGCCAATGCCTCGGGTTTTGTAAAAGGGATTGCTGCCCTGATCGGCCTGGTCGCTCCCGAAGGCGCCGGAGCCGGATGGCCGGTTCCGCCGTTTTCCGGCAAAGGAATGGTGACGTCTATTACGCAGCCCCTGGAAGCATGGACAAACTATTATTACCAGATTCTCAACCCGCCCGGCAACCCGGCGATCCTGCCGTTTACTTACCTGCTGAAGAGCTTTGCCGGGATGCTGCAAACGGAAGACGCGGGTGTAACGATAGATGGCGGCGGTACCCCGGGCGATCCCTG
The DNA here is from genome assembly GCA_022844265.1 of Saprospiraceae bacterium. Classification (GTDB taxonomy): domain Bacteria; phylum Bacteroidota; class Bacteroidia; order Chitinophagales; family Saprospiraceae; genus M3007. The sequence goes on from JALHMA010000402.1 coordinate 3,293, forward strand.
GATGCTTGGCATCTGCCTGAAAGACAAATCCTTGCCCGCTTACCTGACGGCCTTTGAAGAAAAACTGCCCAACAACGGCGGGGTGGCGCTCACATTCGGATTCGAACTGGCGCCCGTCATCACCATCGCAACGGTCGATATTGCGCCCACGCTCTTTTTGAATGCGCTCCGGGTCAATTTGCCCGTTGATGCCAATCAATCAGCCACTGCCGACTGGCTCCCCTCCGTCGGCGCTCAACTGGCGCTGCCCAACGGATTCCAGACGCCGACCATCGGAGGCGCTTATTTGAAAGTAACGCGGGCACAGTTGTCCGCCGCCTGGGGCCTGTCTTCGGGCTGGTCGTGGTCCATGCTGGTGAAAAGCCCTTCGCTGTTTGCCGATGGAAAGCCCTTGCCGCCCTTGCAAGACCTCAATTTCGGTCAACAGACTGATTGGGATAGTTTGGTTAAACAATTGGCAGGCACCTTCGGCCCCTTCTTTGCCGCCGCAGCAGGCATTGCCCTGATGCGCACAAATACCCGGGCGGCGCTGCTCGCCAGCGGTACACTCGGGCTGCTGACGGATTTTTCGCAGTACGATATTTTCAAAAACAGCGGCCTGGCCTGGTCGGGATTTGCCCCGATCCCGCTGACCCGTTTCGACCAGCCTTTCCAGACACTCCGCACACAAATCGGCAACAACCTGAGTACTGCAGCCAAAGCCAAAAGCCAGTTGTCGCTGCTGTCCTGGACGCTTTCCTCCGTGGCCAAAGCGCCCACTGTCGACGGTGACGGCACATTTGTCAGCCCTTATCTGGCGCCCATGCCACTGGGTTTCGACCTGCCTGTCTGGTACGATCCCGTTAAGGGAATTCTGGGTTTGGGTATCGGTTTCTCAGACCAATACAGTTATCCCGCACAATCGCCCATCCTTGCCGTACAAGTCATTTCCCGGCTGAATGCCCTGGAATACAACCTCCAGACCGGAGCGCTGGTAAGCGACGGAAATGCGCCTTCCCTGAGTATTGAAACCATCATTTCCAATCCCGGCGGATTATTAGTCAACCTGCCGAAGGATGCGGGATCGGTGGAGAAAATTGTACTGGGTTTCAACCTGAAACTGAACGATGGCCAGGTGTCGTTTGAACCTGTCGTCACCCTGGTGCAGGCCAAATTGCCGGGCCAGAACAGCGCTTCAGACATTACGCTCGATGATTTTTTATCACCGACCTTCGAGGCGCAACTGAAAAGCGCTTTCCAGAGCCTGTTGAATACGGGTTTTCAGGCAGCCGTCGATCAGGTAAAAGACAAAACGCTGTTCCAAAATGCGTATAACCTGCTGTCACTCATGGGTTTGGTGCTGGAACCGCAGGACGGCAAAGGATACGGCATCAATGCCGGTGGCTGGAGCGGTTTGCTGGCGAGTCCGCAGACGTATATTGAAAAACAACTGCTGAGCCTGGTAGAAGTACCCGCTAACAGAAACGCTTTGTTTGCCTTTTTGTCGGAAATTTTCCATGTCAAATTACCGCCGCTCCCGGATGCCGCCCTGGATTTGCTGACAGGTTTGAATATCTGCGGCCCCGCCGAACAGGGTTATCCCATTTCAGCACAGGCATTGCTGGAAATCGCATCCGACCCGGTCAACAGCCTTGAAAACAGGTTTAAAACGCTGTTCGATAACAAAGACGCCCTGAAAGCGCTGGCAAAGGATTTGACCAAAAATATCGATCCTGCCACCTACGGGAATTTCACTTTCGGCGCCAATGCCAATGGCGTGGTCACGCTGAGCGTGTTGCCCAAAAACGCGTTCGACATCGGCGGTTTTGTAAACATCAGCGGTTCGCTGGCGCTCGATTTCAGCAATGAAAAACTGAGCGCAACGCTGGATACGAATGTGCCGGCCATCGGGCTGACCCTGGCAGATACCCTGTCTCTGACGTATGA
>JALHMA010000403.1 GCA_022844265.1 Saprospiraceae bacterium
AGACCTAACGGGGTTTTAACCCCAGAACACTCATTTTGGGTTAAAACCCATCTGTGTTTGTCTCGTTCATTTCCCCCGGCTAAAGCGCGGGGGTTAGTCAAATCGTGAACTTGTTTTTTTATCATTACTAAGGGCAAAAAACGAGACCTGTAAAGTTTTAGAAACCTTACAGGTCTCGTTCCACGAAAATGTCAAGTAGTATGGCAAACACCTCGTTTTTTTGCGATTTCAGGCGCTTGCCCGATCACGCCGAAATATGCGGGTATTATCCAGTATGGCACCGAAAGCGATCAGGATAGCCGCAATTTTGACGATCCACCCCAGGAAAGGAATGAAGGTCAACATTTTCAAAACGACGAGCAAACCGAGCGCTACAAATACGATTTGTAACAGGCGCCAGTTGTATGCCTTGCGCTGGTCTATCCAGTTTGCGCCTACCAATGCGGTGATGATACTTGCCAGTGCGAAGAACAAACCGTAAAAAAGCAATGCAATGAGGCCTACGGGGATGCCGATTACCGTAATAAACAGCAACACAATGGCGACCGGCGCTACTACAAAGTACAGGAAACCATAGCCCAATGAACGCACGGGTTCTGTAGATGCGGTAGTTGCTGCCGCTTTGAAAGTCTGCCCGAAAAGCCACTGTCCCAGCCAGAGCAGCGTAAATCCTGCGAGCAGGTACCACAGCACGGCTAAAAAAGATGCGAAGCCGAGAAATTTGGCATCCGGCTGCTCGAAGTGTTTCCGAAGCGATGGATCGAACGTAGCAGTTGCGCCGCTTTGCAGGGCATTGCCGAAAGCGACTTCTCCTGCTTGCGCCCAGTAACGGACAGGGCCGCGCAGGGCCGCGTTTTCACCAATGGTAATGTTTTGAGCAACCCATTGCGATGCGCCGCCGATGGTACCGTTCAGGGCAAGTTCGCCGCCATTGAACTCGAAATCTTTTCCCACTGTACCATTCATTTCTAATTTACCCGCAACGGCCTTGAAGATGCCTTGTGCGATACCACTAAAAACAACAGTGCCACCCGATATTGCTACTGTACCGTCGATGACAGCCTCCGGTTCCACGGATATGGTGCCGCCGGTGACCAGTAAATCGCCGCCGATATGGCCTGATATGGTAAGTGTGCCACCTGCTGTGCGCACGTCGTCGAGTACGGTGCCGCGCAGATAGATATTGCCACCTGCCAATACGATATCGCCTGTGACAGAATCACTCACCGTGACGGTACCGCCTGCGCACCAGATATCGCCGTATACGGGCGCATCAATATAAATCGTGCCGCTGAAAACGTAGATGTCTTCATAGACAGCCTGGGAAATCCGAATATTTTCGCCGCTTTCAAAACGCAGCGCAAGTGCCGGAAGGGTAAGCAAAAGGGCTAACAAAGATGTGATGACAATTCTTTTTTTCATGGTCTGGAATGTTTAAATGTAAGTTATCCGTTATTAGTTATTGGTTATCAGTTTTGATAATCAAGCATTTGTAAAAAATTTAAGCAATTTTTTTTTGCATACCTACTTACAAAAATTTAACCTGAACTATTTTGCTTGATGTACCAAATATGAAGCCCCCGATCATTGCAATCAAATGACATGCATTAATCAGCAGGATGATATTTACCTCAATATCCTAATACCCTAATATCTCAATAACTCAATAACTCAATAACCCAAAAACTCAATGCCCCGCCGTCAGCAGCGGCAGGAACTGCCAGAGCATTTGTACAAACACAATTTTACCGATCAGCAGCAGGGGATAAACCAGCGCGTAGCCGTAGGTGGGTATTTTGTTCTGCGACAGGTTGTTGGCAAAATCCAGGTTGGCCGGGTGATGGCTGATCATACCGGAAAGCAGCACAAAGGGGATTTTTAATAATTTATACCCGATCAGCAGAATGGCGACACCGCCAAGAAGGCTGACAATGGCTCCCGAGAGCAACATGAGCGGACCTGCCGGGCTGAGCATGGTTGACAGGAAAGTGGCGCCTGAATTGATGCCGATGGTAGCCAGCAACAGCATTAACCCAATTTGCCGGATGGTGAGATTGGCAGAGTAAGGCAGCGACCACAAAATCGGGCCGGAGCGGCGGAGATAGGAAAGCAACAGGCCTGCCACCAGCGGGCCTCCGGCAAAGCCCAGGCTGAACAGAATGCCGCCGGGCAAGGTTATTTCGACAGAACCCAGCAAAATGCCGAGGCCCATCCCGAGGCCGAAAGACAACAAGTCGATGTGGCTGAGGTGTTCATAAGAATCGCCGAATACCTTTTCCAGGTCTTTCAGGTCTGCTTCCCGCGCCAGTACGCGGATGCGGTCGCCCAGTTCCAGTACGGTAGCGGGATGGATCAGGGAGTCAATATCGCCGCGTCGCAAACGTGTGAGTACCACCTGATACCGCTCCGACAGGTTCAGCGAAGCAATCGTTTTACCGGCCACTTTGGGGTTGGAAACTACGATTCGGCGCATGGCAAATGCCGAGCGGTCTTCGGACAGGTCTTGCTCAACGGTTTGTCCGAGCAGAGCGCTGATGCGCTCCACTTCCGGCACTTCACCGGTAATGGACACCAGGTCATCCGACTGGAATACCATATCGTAGTAGCACAGGCTGTTGGTATGGTCGCGGAGCAGACGGCCAAAAATGACATTGCTCTTGTGTTTTTTGGTAAATTCCCGCAAACTGATGCCAATCACTTCCGGCTGATTGATCTGCACCGTGTGGTTCACAATAGGCTGGCCGCTGGGAAACTCGTTACTCAGCGCCTGGGTTTCGGCGGCATAGTCCACGCGGAGCAGTCGCCGCGTCAGGGCAACGGCGACCATAAGGCCGATGATCCCCATCGGATAGGAAATGGAATAACCCACCACGGCGCTGTTCGACATCGCCTCGACGTCGGGGCCGCCGCGCGCCTGAATGGCATCGAGCAAACCTGCCAGCGCTGGCGTATTGGTGGTGATACCTGCCAGCAGCCCTGCCGCACCGGAGGAGTCGAAGCCGAAAAAAACAGCAGACAAGCCTACGCAGACGCTGAGAATGCTGAGTGACAGTACCGCCAGAATCAAATTGGCAGCCCCGCGGCTTTTCATCGAACGGAAAAAAGCAGGTCCGGAACTCATGCCGATGCTGTACACAAAAATCGCCAGTCCCAACAGTTTGATCACATCCGGGATTTTTACTTCCGGGCGTGCGGCGCCAATGGCGAGGCCTACAAACAGCACAGTTGCTACACCGAGGCTGTTGCCCCGGAATTTCAGGTTTCCCAGAAAAGAGCCGAAAGCGGCTGCCAGGAACAAATAAAACAGGGCTTCTTCAGAACCGGAGGTGGAGTGCATAAGGAGGAGCGATTGAGGAAGCCAAAAGTAGATAAAAGGGAGGGATTTTAAATAGTTATCCGTTATTAGTTATTGGTTATCCGTGTTGATACTCAAGTGTTTGCAAAGAATTTAGCCAAAATTAATTTTGCACGCCTACTTATGTAGTCAAGAAAGGAAGGAAATGATTGCGGTTGTTATACTGGAAGGCAGCATTTTAAAAATTCGTGAATTTTTACGGTCGATCGTAAGAATTCGCGAAAATGACATCAAACTAATCATTTCCTTTCCTCCTTTTCTTGATTATAGAACGACAGGCATATCTTTGACTTGCTTATGTTCCTTGTTCTTTAAAATATCCATTATCCATGAAAACAATCCGCAACACCCGCTTTTTACAAATATCAGGACTCCTGCTGTCTGCATTGGTCTGGTTGGCCCAGATTAGCAACCCGGACAACGGGAATACCGGCGCCCCTTTTGACGGAAACTGCAGCAGTTGCCATACCGGCAATAATGAGAATGGTTTTAACGGCACGGTGGTGGTAACCGGCATGCCGGGTGTCGTCGAGCCTAATACAGTTTACCCCCTGCTGCTCACCATTACGCCTACGGCGGGCAGTTCTGTCCGGGCCGGCTTCCAATTGGTGGCTGTGGATGGAGGCGATCTCAATGCCGGCAACCTTGCCGCTGCAAATGCTCAAACCGGAACGGAATTTTTTGGTGGGCGGGAATACCTCGACCACAGGGGTACAAAAAATTTCGGAGGAAACCCCGTATCCTGGAATTTTAACTGGACTTCTCCTGCGGTAGCTACCGGCGGACAGATCAAATTTTATTTCATCGGCGTTTTTGGCAACAACGACGGAACGGCCGGCGGCGACCATAGTATACCTGCTGTCGCCACCTACACGTTTAACGGCCCTTCAGAGCCGGTGAGCGCCTCCATTTCGGGTTCTACCAATGTCACCTGCAACGGTGGCAACAATGGCAGCGCTACGGTGACGGCTGCGGGCGGAACTTCGCCTTATTCATACGCGTGGAGCCATGGCCCGACGACTGCAACAGTCTCGAACCTGAGCGCGGGCAACTACACCGTGACCGTCACCGGGTCGTCCGGCAGCGGAACGGCTTCGGCCACCGTACAAATTACACAGCCGGCAGCGATGATCGTCACGGTCAACGTCAATGGCATCATTACCTGTGCGCAACCCACTGCCAACGTATCAGCGACCGTGCAGGGCGGGGTTTCGCCCTATACATTCCTGTGGCCGAACCTGGCAACTACACAGCAAACCACTTTCAACCAGGCAGGCGCTTATACCGTCACTGTAACGGATAACAACGGCTGTACCAAAACGGCAACGGGCAATGTCACAGCCAATACAACGACCCCAACGGTAACCATTGCGACGCCGCCTGTCATCACTTGCAATACTCCAAGCATAACACTGAACGGCGGAGGTTCTTCTTCCGGCGTGAACTTTACATATCTGTGGACGGCTTCCAATGGCGGTCATATTGTTACAGGTCAAAATACCCTCACACCTGTGGTGAATTCCTGCGGTACCTATACCCTGAGGGTCACCAATACGACCAATGGCTGTACCGCAACCGCCTCCAGAGATGTTATTTGTAATACGAGTCCGCCCCAGGTATCGGTCACCGGAGGCGTGCTTACCTGCGACAATACGTCCATAACTTTAAGCGCATCTTCTACTACGCCTGGTGTCAGTTTCAGTTATGCCTGGTCGGGACCTTGCATCAATGCCGGCAATCAAAACCTGCAGCAGCCCGTAGTCTGCCTGCCCGGCGCCTATACGGTAACGGTTACCAACCTGGCTACAGGCTGTACCAATACCGCAACGGCGCTGGTAGAACAAAACACCGTGTTCCCCATTG
>JALHMA010000404.1 GCA_022844265.1 Saprospiraceae bacterium
CTTCTTTTGCGGCAGATTCCCAGTCATGGAGATTGGAAGTCCCTTTGATAACCAAAGAAAAATTTGTTACTTGATAATTTGCCTGTCCAAAAACGAATGAAGCGGCAAATAAGAAGAGGAACAAGAATTTATATTTCATATCATCTAAGTTTTGCACAAATGTAGGGGTGTGCAAAAAGGAGATATGGTGACCCGGGTTAGGGTGTTGGATGACCTTCGTCATGCCTCCTGTGCAGGAGACAGTGAAATAGAGCACCTGACAATCCTGAAAAGGATGGAATGATAAAAATTACCCTGTCGGATGATATTAAAAGGCTGTTTTAAGCGTATTTTGAGACAGATTTAAGGTACCTTTAGTATTCGGTCAGGCAACTTTGCAGAAAAAACAACCTGGCGAACCCATTATCACAACCATGCGCATTTTACTAGTAGAAGACGAAACGGCCATCGCTCATTTCATTGCAGAAGGTCTGAAAGAAGAAGGTTTTGCCACAGACGTTGCCCACAACGGCAAGGAAGGCCTTCAACTGGCAATGGACAACCTGCCCGAATACGACCTGATTTTGCTGGACTGGATGTTACCCGGCATGAGCGGCATCGAAATATGCAGGGCTATTCGCAAGGAAAACAAGACGGTGCCGGTCATTTTACTGACCGCTAAAGACACGGTAGACGATGTAGTGTTCGGACTGGAAACAGGCGCCAACGACTACTTGCGCAAACCCTTTGCCTTTGAAGAACTGCTGGCCCGCATGCGCGTGTTGTTGCGAAGCAGCGAAGGAGAACAAAATACGTTTAAATACGCCGATATCGAACTGGATGTCGCCACACACCGGGTGCTGAAAGCCGGAAAACCGGTAGAACTCACCCAAAAAGAATTCGCCTTGCTCGAACTCCTGCTCCGCAACAAAGGCAAAGTCTGCCGCCGTACCAGCATTATCGAAAAGGTATGGGACATCCATTTTGACCACGACACGTCCGTCATCGACGTATATATTAACTTTTTGCGCAAAAAACTAGACGCACCGGACCGGCCTTCGTTCATTCAAACCCTGCGCGGAATCGGTTACCGCGTCGACGACGACGCATGAACCTGGGTTTCAGAAATCGGATTGCACTGTTCAGCGCCCTGGCTGCCGCCGTCACCATCGGGCTGGTTTTTCTCGTAGTGTACGGCGTGGTTTATTTTACCGCCTACAACCACCTGGACGAGGACATCCGGCAGGAAAAAGAAGAGGTGCTGAACAACCTGCGCTGGTCGGGCGATTCCATTATCATCGATCAAATGCCTGAATGGGAGGAAAAAGAACACCAGCAAATTGAAGTAAACCCAACTTTTCTGCAACTGCTGGATGCCGGGGGGCTATTGTTATTCCGAAGCGCCAATTTAAAAAACGACATATTACTGTTCGATCCCCAACTTTCCCGGGAGGCGTATTTTAACAGCCGTATCACTGACCAGCGCATCCGGCAGGGGCAGTTTCCCATCCTGAATGAACGCAACTCCGTCATCGGTCACCTGACAGTGGGTATATCGCAGGAGGAATCGGCTGTCGTGCTACACAACCTGCGCAATACCCTGTGGATTGCGTTTCCGTTACTCCTGATTATACTGTTTCTGGCAACTGCCCTGGCTGCTTCCAAAGGTATAGCGCCTGTACAGCGGCTGATACAGTCGGCATCCGGCATCAGCGAGGCCAATATAGACGCCCGGCTGCCCTTGCCGGAAAACAAGGATGAAATTTACCAATTGGCCACTACCATCAACGAACTATTGCAACGGGTAGAGAACGGCATACAACGCGAGAAGCAGTTCACCGCCGATGCTTCGCACGAAATACGCACCCCGCTAACGGCCATTCGCGGCACCCTGGAAGTGTTGGTTCGCAAGCAGCGGGAACCGGCGCAATATGAAGAAAAAATCGGCCGCGTGATCCGCGAAGTGGACCGCCTGAACGCCATGCTCGATCAATTGCTGCAACTGGCACGGCTGGAAAACAACAGCATTCCTGTCAACAGAACAACCGTTGATCTGGATGCTCTGCTCCGTGCACTGTCAGAGAAATGGCAGCCCCGTTTATCGGAAAAAAGTATGGAACTCCGCCTGCATATTCCACCCGCGACCGTACTCCACACCGATGCTACCCTGCTCCATATCATCCTCGACAACCTGATTGGCAATGCCATCAAATACGGGCATTCCGGCGGGCAAATTGATTGTACCTGGCTACCTGAAAACGCATCACTGACGATTCGGGATAACGGCCCTGGCATTCCGGCTGAGCATTTGCAGCATGTTTTCGAACGGTTTTACCGCGCGGATGATGCCCGGAGTTCAGCGGTGCCTGGCGCGGGGCTGGGGCTGTCAATTGCGAAGAAGTTGGCAGATTTACTGGGGATTGAGTTGGGAGTGAGCAGTGGAGCAGGCGTGGAAGTGGTGCTTGGGTTTTGATCACTTTTTAAGCCAATTTTTAGAATCCCTCAAGTTTCCTTTAAGGCGCCCACCGCCACCTTTGTCTTATCAAACGCAAACAAACAAATTAAAAAGATAAGACAATGAAAAACAACATTTTAGTCCCCGCACTCGTGGCTATTGCTGCCTGGATTCTCTTGCCCGCCTGCGGCTCCAATACTGAAAACACTACAGGACTTCAGGCGCCCGAAACGGCTCAGACCGAAACACTGGCAGGCTCAGCCAAAACAGAACAGGACGACGACAAAGGCGAAAACAAAAGCAAATCTGAAACAGCCGGCACAGATGCCAAAACGGCTACTGTAAACAACCTGAAAGCTGCTTTTGAAGGCGAAACTACCGCAAGCGCCAAATACGCTGCGTACTCCAAAAAAGCACAGGAGGAAGGTTTTACACAAATCGCACTTTTGTTTAAAGCCACTTCAGCATCAGAAAAAATCCACGCCAACAACCACAGATCTGTGCTTGAAGACATGGGCGAAACAGTTGCCGATGTCAAGCCGCAATACACAGTCAAAACCACAAAAGAAAACCTGACCGATGCGATCGCAGGGGAATCCTATGAAATCGCCACGATGTACCCGGAATTCCTGACCGCCGCTAATACGGCAGATAACCAACTCGCACTTATCAGCCTGAACTACGCGTACAGAACAGAACAAAGGCACAAACCGCTGTATGAAAAAGCGCTCGCTGCCCTGCAAAACAACCAGGTCGGTACCCTCTCAGCAGTATACTATGTGTGTCCTACCTGTGGCAACACTTATGATACCACCCCGCCCAAACGCTGCCGGATTTCGATGACCAATAGCGAGCGGTTCGTAAAAATCAATGCGCTGTAGGTTGTTGAGAGGTTTATAAAAGTTGATAAAAGTTTATAAGGTTGATATTCAGCCACCCGAAAATGATACATTTTTCCCTTTTAGAGCGGATGAATATCAACCTCATCAACCTTATAAACTTTTATCAACCTTTATCAACCCTCATCAACCTTATCACTCATTTCTAAAAACAATAGCCATGAACCAGGCACATTTGCATCTCTTGTTCAACCACCTGCCCATTCTGGGAACGCTCTTCGGAATTCTGATCTTAGCAGGCGGTTTTTTACTCAAAAACAACACCGTAAAAAGAACGGCACTTGGAATCTTCGTCCTTTCAGCCTTCTGTGTCATACCGGCTTACCTGACCGGCGAGGGCGCGGAGGAGATCGTAGAAGGCCTGCCGGGCGTCAGCGAAAACCTGATGGAAGCGCATGAAGACCTCGCCAATATTTTCCTCTGGATGGTGGGCGCATTGGGCTTGTTTTCGCTGGTTACTTTTTACGCCGATTTCAAATCGAAAAAAATAGCCGCTACCTTGTATGCCCTGACATTGGTTGCTGCTATCGGAACCATGGTATTTGCACAACGTGTCGGCTCCTCCGGCGGCGAAATCAGGCATACCGAAATCAGAAGCGGCGCAACGGCAACCGTTGGCAATGAAAACCCGGGAAATGGCGGCGGGGAAAAAAGTGATGACGATGATTAAAAAGTGTTAGTCCATCACCTTCTTTTCACTCATACCCGCCAGGACAAACAAAATTCCGGCAAAAACCAGCGATTCGCCCAAACCCAGGCGGTCGCTGGCCGCGTTTATATCGGCTACAAAACGGGGAATGTGCAGCAGCAAAAACCAGCCGAGTATCATAATGCCCGACAGTAAAGCAGCCCAGAATCTGGTCGGCGGCAAAAGCAATCCAACCCCGCCTGCGATCAGGCATACACCCGTAAACCGGGCGAAAAAATCGTGAAACGGGATATAATCGGGTATAAATCCGGCGAGAAAGTCCAAAAACCGGAAGTGCGCAAAACCCGAGATCATCAGAAAAATACTTAAAAAAACGATACCCGTCACTTTCAAGGAATGGACGGTACTGGATGGAAGGATAAACGGCGGCGCATCATCGCCCCGATCTCGAAAAAAAGAGGCCGAAACAATCAGGGAGCCCCCAACCAACGCAAGCGTTTTAAATGCATTAATGCTCCGCAGGATCGTTTCAAAGGAAAAATCCCTGATAAAAAAGGGCACATAACGGATTAAAAAAGAAAAGATCAGAATGAGTACCGCTATAAACAATGCCGCCGAGGCGCCATGCTTTGAGTTAATCAATACCGCGATAGCTGATACTCCGACAATGCCCCCCAACAAATAGGCCAGGATGGGTAAATCAGTGACCACAGGTGGCCGGCCAAAGATAAAATCGGCAGACAGGAAGCAGAGTACGGACAGGTAAAGCATGCCTGTTCCGAAAAATTTTCTGCCAATCAGTTCTTTATTCATGGTTGTATATGTAAAATTTGGCTCTAAATGTAGGAATACAATTGAATGTTGTCGCTTTTTTACAATTTTCAGACAAAACACCCCCTGCATCTTTGCTGCATCATTTTTAACAACCAAAACTTATGAAACAGATCACTTTTGCAGCCATCGGGGCGATGATTATACTCACCCTGGCTTATTGCACACAGGACGCCCCACAAAACGCTCCTGAAACCGCGGCGACCGTCAGTTCCGCCGAGATGGTGAAACGCGGCGAATATCTCGTCACCATAGGCGGTTGTAATGACTGCCACTCGCCCAAAACATCAGGTGAAATACCCGATCCCGACCGCCTGCTTTCCGGCCACCCCGCCGACGAAAAGCTGCCCGCTATTTCGGATAAAAAAATGATCGCTCCCGGTCAATGGGCATTGTGTAGTT
>JALHMA010000405.1 GCA_022844265.1 Saprospiraceae bacterium
AGCGGGTTTGGCTGGCTACTTTGGCCGGCATTTCGGTATTCGATTCGGATAAAAACCTGTTTTTAAATGGGTTGCCCGAGATGTCGGCTCTGGGCAACAGTTATATTTACAAGGTTTTTACAGACAGTAAGGGCCGGGTATGGTTCGGCACAGACGGCGACGGGTTGCGGGTGTTGGAACAGGGCGCCATAAAATCCTACACCGAAGCAAACGGCGTCGCACTCAAAACGATTTACAGCATTGCAGAGGATAACAAGGGCAGGATCTGGTTCAGCACAGACCGCGACGGGCTTTTTTGCCTGGACAATGGTCTGTTTCGGCACTATACCACCGCCAACCACCTGCACAGCAATAAAATCACTGGTCTCGCAGTGGGTGGCGATGGACATATTGTGATCGGCTACGACGACGGTTTCGACCTGCTCAATCCCGAACGGGTCGATCACGCTGTTTTTTGTGAAATGGAACCCGGCACATCCGTCGAAGTGAATTTGAATGCCCTCAGCCGCGACAGATCAGGACATGTGTGGATTGGCGCCAGGCAAGGTATTGTGCGTATTGCTTCCTTCGATGAAACCTTTCTCGATGACCCGCAGCCGGGTATTACTGCCGTTTCTGTCTTAATGCAATCCGTCGATATGCTTCAAGGGCATACGTTTAAATACAACGAGAACTACTTTATTTTCAACTTCACCGGCCTGTGGTACACCCGTCCGGAATCGGTGCGCTACCGTTATATGCTGGAAGGTTTCGATCCGGACTGGAAAGTGTCAAAAGACCACCTTGCCTCTTATCCCAACCTGCCGCCCGGTCGCTACACCTTCCGGGTGCAGACGAGCGAACACGGCAACTTTAACGAAGTGCCCGAAACCTCCTGGACTTTTACCATCGAACATCCTTTTTGGTCGCAATGGTGGTTTGTGTTGCTCAGTTTGTTGCTTGCCGGTGTACTGTTTGCTGGTTTTGTAAAAATCCGGGAGGCGCGGTTGCAAAGAGAAGCGCTGCTGAAAAGGGAAAATGTGGAGGCTCAGTTTGCTGCCCTGAAAAGCCAGATCAATCCGCATTTTCTGTTCAATAGTTTTAATACGCTGATTACCATCATTGAGGAAAATCCCAAAGTGGCGGTGGCGTACGTGGAGCACCTGTCCGATTTTTACCGGAGTATGATGGCCTACCGCGAGCGCGATTTTATTACCCTGCAAGAGGAAAAAGAGTTGGTAGAGAGTTTTCATTTTTTACTCAAAAAACGCTACGAAGACGGTTTTAACCTGCTGAACCGCCTGAACGGGCACACGGGTCTTGTCATGCCGCTCGCCCTGCAAATGCTGGTGGAAAATGCCGTAAAGCACAACATTATTTCCGCAAGCAAACCGCTGAACATCGAAATTTTTATGGATGATGACAACTATGTGGTGGTCAGGAATAACATCCAGAAAAAAATAAAACCGGAACCCAGTACCCATTTCGGTCTGCAAAGCCTTATTCACCGCTACCGGCTGCTCGGCGAACGACCGGTTATTGTGGAAGACAATGCGGCGTTTTTTACGGTAAAGGTACCGGTGCGGGAGACGTGAGAGAGGGTGAGAGAGTGAGAAGGTGAGAGAGTGAGAGACATCCCGTTTGGCGGCTCGATGGTTTTGGGCATCATTTTCCAGGCCTGTAATTGAAAAGACAAATAACATTTACCTAACAATTTGAATATCAAAAGTTTAAGCCAATCTACTTTTCTAACAATTACAGGCCTGGAAAATGAGGCCCAAAACCATCGAGCCGCCAAACGGGATATCTCTCACCCTCTCACCCTCTCACTTCTCTCACCCTCTCACCTCTCTCACTTCTCTCACCTCTCTCACTTCTCTCACCCTCTCACTTCTCACATGAACATTCTCATCATTGAAGACGAAAACGCAGCGGCCCGCAGATTAGAAAAAATGCTGGGTGAAATAGTGCCGGAAGCCATCGTAATCGACCGGCTCGACAGTGTGGAAACTGCTGTTGTCTGGTTGCAAAACAACCCGCAACCCGACCTGATAATGCTCGATATACACCTGGCAGACGGGGCAAGTTTTGAAATATTTGAACACGTACAGGTCACCGCTCCGGTTATATTCACCACCGCTTATGACGAATACGCCGTACAGGCTTTTAAAGTGACGGCAGTGGATTATTTGCTTAAACCCATCAAAATTAATGAGTTGGAAGTCGCGATTGATAAATTCAAACGCGTTTTCCAGCCGGCAGTAGCGCCGAATTACGGCCCCCTGCTGGATACCTTGCGCCGGCAGGAAGCGGGCGGCGGCTACCTGCGCCGTATGCTTATCCGGTTCAGCAACAGTTATAAATTAGTGGAAATGAGCGACGCGGCTTACTTCTACACCAAAGATAAAATCACCTTCGTGGTTTCGCGTAGTTCCGGCAAACGGTACCCCGTCGATTACCCGCTCGACAAACTGGAAAGCCTGCTCGATCCCGTTTCCTTTTATCGCATCAACCGCCAGTTTATCGTCAATGTGGCAGCTATCAAGGAAATGCACCCTTATTCCAAAAGCAGGGTGAAAATTGACCTGGAGCCCCCCACTGACCTGGAAACCATTGTGAGCACGGAACGCTCGGCGGAATTTAAAAAATGGCTGGTGGGATGATGAATGATGAATGATGAATGATGAATGATGAATGATGAATGATGAATGGCCGAGCGTGATGTCGAACATCACGCTCGGCCATTCATCATTCATCATTCATCATTCATCATTCATCATTTATCATTTATCATTCATCATTCATCATTCATCATTCATCATTTATCATTCATCATTCATCATTTATCATTTATCATTCATCATTCATCATTCATCATTCATCATTCATCATTTATCATTCATCATTTATCATTCATCATTCATCATCCCTTTTTTTCTGTGGAACCTTTCACGAAAAATATCAATGAACTTTCCACAGGTTGGCCTGTTTTATTAACTTTACCGCAATTACTTTACGATACAGAATGGTACCGCCACTAAAAAGGCACTGAACTCATTGATTTTCAGTCAATTACTATATTTTTATATCGTATAGTCTTCTGACCGAACTTTGTAAAATGGCGATTTATTCGATTCGAGACCTGGAGCGACTTACAGGTATCAAAGCGCACACCATAAGGATATGGGAGCAGCGCTATCGCCTTATTGTTCCGCACCGCACGGATACCAATATCAGATATTATACGGACGAAGAACTTCGCCTGCTGTTTAATGTGGCGCTGCTCAACCGCCATGGCTACAAAATCAGCAAACTGGCCGGTATGCCGCATGAAAAAGTGGCCGCACTGGTATCTGAAATTTCCGAAAACAACAACAGCCAGAACGCACAGATCGATGCCCTGACCTTATCCATGATCGATATGGATGAAGTGAGTTTCGACCGCATTTTTTCCGCTTATGTCTGGGAAAACGGCTTCGAGCGCACCATGCTGGATCTGGTATACCCGTTTTTAGACAAATTGAATATTCTGTGGCTGACCAACAGTGTCAGTCCCGCTCATGAAAAATTCATTGCCAATCTGATTCGCCGCAAATTGATGGCTGCGATCGACAAGGAGCCTGTGGGAAACTACGAAGATACCCAGACATTTGTGTTGTATACGCCGGAAGGAGAAACCCAGGAACTCACGCTGCTGTTTATGCAGTACCTGTTGCGTACCCGTCGCCAAAAGGTGGTCTACCTGGGCGCCAATACGTCCCTGTCGGATTTGCGCGATGTAAGCCATAACCTCAAACCTGCCTATATTTTTACCATTTTGCAGGAACCGCTGCCGCGGCAGTCTATTCAGAGCTATGTAGACAATGCGTCCAAATCCATCAACGGCAGCGAATTGCTGCTCACCGGCGCACAACTTTTTATCAACCACGTCAAACTGCCCGAAAACGCAAAGGTGCTGAACGGCTTGCCCGACACGCTTCACTTTTTGGATAGCCTGGCGATGCATGCGGAGAAATAAGATATTGGGGTATTGAGATATTAGGTTATTGGGATATTGGGATATTAGGTTATTGAGATATTGGGATATTAGGAAATTGTATTGACAATCAATGAGTTGGATGCAAATATCCCAATAACCTAATATCTCAATAACCTAATATCTCAATAACCTAATATCCCAATATCCCAATATCATTTTTTCACGCGCTCCTTCAACCGTTCTTTCGGCGTTTTTTTATTTTCCCTGATCTCTTTCATTGTTGTTATGGCCTGTTGCAGGCTATCGTCCTTCTCGGAGGTATCTTCGATTCTGGCCAGCCATTTTTCTGCTACTTCCGGTTTGCCGGCATGCACCGCCATAATGCTGCATAGCGATAAAATTGCATCGTCGAGACTTCGAAGCCCGGATGATTTGCCGCTTTGTTGAAGGGCGGACAGGCTTCTGAACGGATGAAAATCGGTGTGTCCGGTGACCACTTTGGAGCCTTCCGTGAAAACATAATGGACATCGACCATGGTGGAATCGCCCACTTTTTCATACTGGCCCCAGATCACGACATTGGCATTACATTGATCGCCCTTTTTTTTGGCGCGTACAAAATCGGGCAGGCTCGTCGCCATGGTATGTCCCTCGGCAATTTCCACATCGGCCGATATGTTATTGTTGCGGGTCAGGTCGCGGATGCGCATTTGGATGCTCAACGCAGGTCTGGCTACCTGATCGTTCAGGCTGATAAATGGGATGAGCATAATCCTGTAATCCGCAGGTCTGAATTGAGGGCATTTTACCTCGCTTTCATCTCCCTGTCCTGCAACGGGGTCGGCTGTTTTAGGTTTGCGGAAAAACAGGATGGCCGCCACTACAGCCACAACGAGCAATGCCGCACCACCGATGATCCACAGGTTTCGATTGGGGGCGGGTCTTGCGGTAGTAGCCGTATTTCTTCCGGCGCTGAGGTCGTCTATGGTGCTCAGCAACGCGTCATTCACTTTGGAATATTCGCGCTGGGCCTCCTGAAAAGCCAGAATACCTTTGAGTTCCTGTTGTTTGGCGGCATTGTAATTGGCTTGTACGACACGAAGTGTGCGCAGCAGTTCGTCCTGTTGGCCTTCTGCTTCGAGGTAAGTAATCATGGTGTGCAGGGCGGCGCCGGTTTCGCCTTGCTGCAGGTGTTGGCGGACAGTTTCAAAAATCGGATGGGTGGCCATATTCAGTTGGTTTG
>JALHMA010000406.1 GCA_022844265.1 Saprospiraceae bacterium
ATTACGACGTATCCGAAGAACGCGCCCGGGAAATACGTGCAGCCATAGACCGGAAAAAAGCAGCCACAAGTGGCTCGTCTGCTTATTTGTCAGGCAAATTGCTTGCACTGAGTAATGGATTGAATCTGAATACAAGTACCGGTTTGAATTTCAGCGGTAAAACCACGGCTGAAATCAAGTCAATGTTTTCACAGACGCTCCAGAACGGCTTGCATGGATTGTGCTTCAGCCCGTACACAGAAGGTCAGGGAACGGGAGATACTTTGTCCGAATCCCAGATTGGCCGGCGTATGGAAATCATTGCGCCCTATACAAAATGGGTGCGTTCGTTTTCCTGTACCCAGGGCAACGAATTGATTCCAAAACTCGCACGGGAAAAAGGCCTGAAAACCATGGCGGGCGCCTGGATAAGCCAGGACAAAGAGAGAAATGAAAGAGAAATTAAAGCACTCGTTCAATTGGCAGAAGCAGGTTTGGTGGACATCGCGGCAGTGGGCAATGAAGTCCTGCAGCGCAATGAACTTACTGAACAGGAAGTCATCCAATACCTTCAGCAGGTGCGCGCATTGCTGCCCAAACACATCCCCCTGGGTTATGTAGATGCCTATTATCATTTCCTCGATAAACCCGCTTTGGTCGACGCCTGTGATGTAATTTTGATCAACTGCTACCCGTTCTGGGAAGGAGCCGATAATGAACACGCCTTGCATTACTTACAACACATGCATGAATTGACAAGCCAGGTAGCCAAAGGCAAAAAAGTCATTATCACGGAGACCGGATGGCCAAGCAAAGGGCAAAATGTGCGGGACGCCTATCCATCAGCCGACAATGCGATGAAATACTTTATCAATACGCAGCATTGGATGAAAGAGAACAACGTTGAAGTATTCTATTTCTCCTCCTTTGACGAATCCTGGAAACTGCATCACGAAGGAGAAGTAGGCACGCAGTGGGGCTTGTGGGACATCAATGAAAAACAAAAATTTGAAGGTTGATGGTTGATGAGGTTGATAAAGGTTGATGAGGTTGATATTCATCCACTCGAAAAAGGAAAATCGCTTCATTTTCGAGCGGATGAATATCAACCTCATCAACCCTCATCAACCTTTATCAACCCTCATCATGTTGACAATCTTTGATTCATATTAAAAGCAGCATAAAGCTATGTCATTCAGACAAGGAAAATACTTAACCCTATCGGGAATAGACTATTCCGACAAATCACCCGAACAGATGCAAAGCCTTTTCCGGCAGACGTTGGAGAGTGGTATGCACGGCCTCTGTTACAGCGCTTACGAAGAGGGCCAACAACCAGGTGATATCTTAACCATTGAGCAAATCCGGCGACGGATGAAAATTATTGCCCCCTACACCAAATGGATACGCTCATTCTCCTGTATCGAAGGCAATGAATTAGTGCCGAAAGTAGCCCGTGAGTTCGGAATAAAAACCCTGGTTGGCGCCTGGCTGGGAAAAGATGAAGCCCTGAACGAGCAGGAAATAGCCGGTCTGATACAATTGGCCAAAGAAGGTTACGTCGACATTGCCGCCGTAGGCAACGAAGTGCTTTACCGGGAAGACCTGAGCGAGGAGGTCCTGTTGGAATACATCCACAGGGTAAAAAATGCTATCCCTGAGGTGCCGACCGGCTATGTAGATGCCTATTACGAGTTTACCGCCTGCCCCAGAATCACCGAGGCCTGCGATGTCATTTTGTCCAATTGCTACCCCTTTTGGGAAGGCTGCCACATCGACTATTCCCTGGTATATATGAAACAGATGTACCAGCAGGCTGTGCAGGCCGCCAATGGCAAAAAAGTAATCATCACCGAAACAGGCTGGCCGAGCCAGGGAAAAAGTCTTGATGGCGCCCAACCCTCTGCGGAAAATGCCATGAAATACTTCATCAATACCCAACGGTGGTCACAAGAGGAGGGCATAGAGATTTTTTACTTCTCCTCTTTCGATGAGTCCTGGAAAGTAGGCGCCGAAGGCGATGTAGGCGCTTACTGGGGATTGTGGGACATGCACCAAAACCTCAAGTTTTAATACAACCCTAAGAAACTGTTTTTTTCAAGCATTACTAAATTTACGATTATGAAGTACTTTATTTTCTTATCATTTCTGCTTGTATCCGCCTTTGGATATGCGCAGGTAACCCTTCCGATTGACTTTGAGTCAACCACCATCACCTACAACTTCACCGATTTTGGCGGTGGGGAAATGAGCAGAGTGGACAATCCTGACATGTCCGGGATCAACACGAGCGGCAAAGTAGCCCGCATGATCAAAAATGCCGGCGAAGTCTATGGAGGCAGTGTTTTGGGATTGGCCGGCCCAATTGATTTTTCTACGAATAAATACTTCAAAATGAAGGTTTGGACGCCGGGAGCAGGAAGGAAAGTGTTGTTGAAAATCGAAAACCAATCGAATGGGGGTATTTTTATCGAAATGGAAAAACAGACGACCGTAGGAAATGCCTGGGAAGAGCTGGTTTTTGATTTTTCAAGTGTCAATGTGGCCAATTCTTATCAAAAATTAGTTTTCATTTTCGACTTGGGAACAGTAGGTACCGGCACTCCTAACTTCACCTTTTATGTCGATGATATTGTACAATTCAATGGCGGCAGCGGCTTGGCCCAGGTTGACCTGCCCATCACTTTTCAAGACACTGCCACTGTGAACTATGCCCTCGTGGACTTCGGCGGCAATACCTCATCCATCGTCACGGACCCCACCGACCCGAACAACCTCGTCGGTAAGGCCATCAGATCGGGTACGGCCGAATCTTATGCCGGCACTACCAACGGTGGTAGCGGCTTAGCCAATCCGGTACCGTTCACCTCAGAAAACACCACAATGTCCGTGCGGGTATGGTCGCCAAATGCGAACACGCCTATCCGCCTGAAAGTGGAAAATGCAGCCAACGGCGCCGTCAGCGTGGAAACAGAAACGAACACCACGATGGCCGGACAGTGGGAAACGCTGGAATTCAATTTCAGCAACCAGGCTCCGGGCACAGCCGGGATCAACCTGGCGAACACTTATAACAAAGTATCCATCTTCTTCAACTTTGGCGCCACTGGCGCCATGGCGGGCGAAAAGACCTACTACTGGGACGATGTTAAGTTCATCGGCGGCGGCGGCAGCGGATTGGCTCAGGTCGATCTGCCCATCACCTTCCAGGACACCGCCACGGTGAATTACGCCCTCGCGGACTTCGGCGGCAATGTGTCCTCTATCGTTCAGGACCCCACCGACCCGAATAACCTCGTCGGCAAGGCCATCAAAACGGGCGGCGCCGAACTTTGGGCAGGCACCTCCAACGGCGGCAGCGGCCTGGCTAATCCGATACCGTTCAGCGCAGGCAACACCAAAATGACCGTGCGGGTATGGTCGCCCGATGCTGGTACGCCTATCCGCCTGAAAGTGGAAAAAGCGACAGATCCAACCATCAGCGTGGAAACAGAAGCGAACACCACTATGGCCGGACAGTGGGAAACGCTGGAGTTCAATTTCAGCAACCAGGCCCCGGGCACTGCCGCGATAAACCTGGCGAACACCTACAACAAAGTATCCATCTTCTTCAACTTCGGCACCACTGGCGCCATGGCAGGCGAAAAGACCTACTACTGGGACGATGTTAAGTTCGGCGGCCTGGTAAGTGTTAAAAACCTGGAAGCCTCCGAAGGCGGCATTCATATTTTCCCGAACCCCGCCGCTGATGTTTGCAGGATAGAATTTTCCGAGTTTTCAAACGACCCGGTTCAACTGTCTGTGTTGGATGCAAGCGGCAAACTGGTAAAGGCTTTTACCATCGCACAGCAAAACACAGTATTGGATTTGCAGGAGTTAAATAGCGGAATGTATTACCTGAGAATTGAAAAGAACGCCATGACTTACTTCCAGAAGTTGGTCATTGTAAGGTAGGTCAATACACTGGACACCGTTCATTTAAGGGTTATTCCCGTTCAAACATGGGCCATCCCGAACTTTTCACTGAAGAAAAGTTCGGGATTTTTTATTGTGAAATAAATCCGTGTCCCATCCCTCCCATCCGTGTTCCTTTTAATCCCGCAAATCGTACCTTCGCACCCAAACATGATACCACCCAAACAGGTCCAGGACATACTCGATGTCGTCCGCATCGAAGAAGTCATTGAAGATTTCGTCACCCTGCGCCGCCGCGGGGTGAACCTGATCGGCCTGTGCCCTTTCCACGGTGAAAAAACGCCCTCCTTCAACGTAAACCCCACCAGAAACATCTTCAAATGTTTCGGTTGCGGCAAGGGCGGCGATGCAATCACTTTTCTGCGGGAACACGAACACCTGACGTATGTGGACGCCCTGCGCTGGCTGGCCCGGAAATACCATATCGAAATACAGGAAATGGAGCGCACGCCGGAGCAGATGGCCGAAATCCAACTCTCCGATTCGCTGTACATCGTCAATGAATTCGGCCTGAAACATTTTCAGGAGCAGTTGTTTGAAACCGACGAAGGCAAATCCGTTGCACTGGCGTATTTCAAACAACGGGGCCTGCGCGAAGACACCATTCGCGCTTTCGGGCTGGGCTACGCGCCCGAACAACGCGACCTGCTGATACGCCGCGCCAAAGCCTCCGGCCATGACATCGACCTCGTCAAAAAAGTGGGTTTGTGCAGCCAGGACGGCAGCCGCGATTTTTTCAGGGGCCGCGTCATGTTTGCCATTCATAATATTTCCGGAAAAATTGCGGCATTTGCAGGTCGAACGATGTCTTCCGACAAAACCATCCCGAAGTACATCAACAGCCCGGAAACAGAAATTTACGTCAAAAACAAAACCCTGTACGGCGCTTTTCAGGCCAAAAAAGCCATCCGCCAGCGCGATGAATGCCTGTTGGTCGAGGGCTATATGGATGTCATTTCGCTGTACCAGGCGGGCATTGAAAATGTAGTGGCCTCTTCGGGTACTTCCCTGACCGAAGGCCAGTTACAACTGATCAAACGCAACACCAATAACCTGAAAATCCTGTACGACGGCGATCCGGCGGGTATCAAAGCGGCGCTGCGGGGACTCGACCTGGCCCTGGAGCAGGACCTGAACGTGCGCATTTGCCTGCTGCCCGATGGCCACGACCCGGATTCTTATGTGCAAACCTTTGGCGGTGAGGCATTTAGCAAATTTACCACCGACAA